>JANPCL010000175.1:0-3978 GCA_031430915.1 Hyphomicrobiales bacterium | reverse complement strand
TGAAATGCACCGCCGGATATTGGGGCTGGCGCACAACGCCGATTTTGAAACCATTGAAGACGCAGATCTGCGGGCGAAATGTGAGACGAAGGCCCTGAAGCTCGGACGGCATCTTGCAGTTAATCGTGCATTGATTCACAGTTTGCATGATGTCAACACTCTGGCCATGCGACTTGAAACAGAGGTAGTATCATGAAGGTCGGGGATCGCCATTATCGTACCATCTGGCTCAATGCAGACGGACGCAGCGTCGACATCATTGACCAGCGCTGGCTGCCACATGAGTTCCGTGTCGTCACTCTGAAGACTGTCGATGACGTGGCAATCGCCATTCGAGACATGTGGGTGCGGGGTGCGCCGTTGATTGGTGTAACCGCCGCTTACGGTGTGGCGCTTGCCATGGAGAATGATGCGGGTGATGCGCATTTGGATGCAGTGTGGGAAAAACTGCATGAGACACGGCCCACGGCCATCAATCTGAAATGGGCGCTGGACGAGATGCGCGGGCATTTGCGAAAATTGCCTGAACGACAACGTCACGCGGCGGCCTATGTACGGGCTGCGGAAATCGCCGAAGAAGATGTTGAGCTTAACCGCGCCATGGGGCGGCATGGGCTTGAAGTCATCAAGACAATTGCCGCTGCAAAGAAACCGGGCGAACGCGTCAACATCCTCACCCATTGCAACGCGGGCTGGCTGGCCACGGTGGATTATGGCACGGCAACGGCACCCATCTACATGGCAGTGGAAGCTGGTATTCCCATCCACGTCTATGTCGATGAAACCCGGCCACGCAACCAGGGTGCGCAGCTCACGGCATGGGAAATGAACAATCACGGCGTGCCACATACACTGATCGTGGACAATGCCGGCGGCCATCTCATGCAGCATGGACAAGTCGACATGGTCATCGTCGGCACCGACCGCACCACGGCCAATGGCGATGTCTGCAACAAGATAGGCACTTATCTCAAAGCGCTGGCCGCCAAAGATAATGGAGTACCCTTCTATGTCGCCCTGCCCTCCCCCACCATCGACTGGACGGTGCGTGACGGCGTGAAAGAGATTCCGATAGAAGAGCGCAGCGGCGATGAAGTGACATTTGTGCAAGGGAAACTGGCAGACGGTGCAATCGGGCGCGTGCGGATATCGCCTGAAGGAACACCCGGCGCCAATCCGGCGTTTGATGTGACGCCAGCGAGGTTGGTAACGGGCCTGATCACCGAGCGCGGCATTGCCGAGGCGTCGGCGGAGGGGTTGAGTGAGATGTTTCCGGATAGAATGTAAAGTGTCTGCAAGGCCACATGACGAATAAGCATCGTTTCACGTCGTCAATAACGGGGCTATCGCATGTGAAAAAAAGAACTTCATCTGCCCTTCCCTCCCCAGCCACAATTCTGCCACCGCCTTCTTAAAATCTCCCTCCGTCCGACTCTCCTATTCCGGAAGTTTGGGCACCATGAGGGGAAAACAACATGGCAAATAATCCGTCGCAAGGCCTCAATCTCGGAGGTCAACCCTCCGCCTATGGGGATACCTTCAGTGCATTGAACTTGTTCCATGGTGCTGATGCTTGGATCACCTATGATGCCGCAGGTAACGAACAGCGCGGTCTGGTCAAAACCGATGCAAAGGGCTGGCTCACCGAACTGCCTTTGTTGAACGGCCAACCGCAATCGGTACAGGCCAACGTATTCTACAGCAAGATTGTTCCAGCGGGCGATTACATCGTGGAATGGAAAGGCGAGGGAAAACTCGAAACCTATTCCAATGTCGAACAAATCAGCGATCACAAATTTCGCATCAAGTTTGATGGCAGCAGCCCCACCAATGAAAACGGCATATCTCTTCTCATCAGCGAAACCGATCCCAATAAAACCGGTGACTATATTCGCGACATCCAGATTTATCAGGAAAAATATTCAGACCTTGTCGCCATGGGCGAGCATTTTGATCCGAAATGGTTCGACGCCATTGACGACTATCGCGTGCTGCGCACCCATGACTGGCAAGGCACAAATTTCTCCAAGGTCACCGGCTGGACCACCAATGACCAGACCACCGATCAGGCCTTCTGGGTGAAAGACGGGCGCGGCATGCCTTATGAACTGCTTGTGGAGGTCGCCAACCAGACCCGTTCAGACCTGTGGATCAACATTCCCCACATGGCCACCGACGACTACATTCGCAAGGCCGCGCAATTTGTGAAGGACAATCTTGCGAAGGACATCATGGTCCATGTTGAATACACCAACGAATACTGGACCACGATTTTTGATCAGCATCCCTATCTGAACGCAAAAGGTGCTGAACTCTTCGGTGATGCGCCCTTTGCCAATGCGCAAGCCTATGGCGCACGCGCGTCGGAAATGACACAGATTTTCAAACAGGTGTTCGGGGTGGAACAGTCCCGCCTCATCCCCACGGTGACCCTGCCTCATGACGCCTTCAACACCGCCGAAGCCATAACCATGTTGAATACGCCTGCCTATGTTGCGAAAGGTGGAATCTCTCCTCTCGACGCAGGTATAAAATTTGTTGCCACCGATGGCTATCTGGGCTGGTTTGGCCCCGACGTTAACACAGATGCACTTTTGGACAGCTGGATGGCGCAACCCGACAAGGGCTATGGCGCTGCCCGGGACTATCTCATCAACCTGCTGAAGACGGATCTTGCACCTTCCTGGGCCAAGGGCCGGGCTTTGATGGACAGCTATGGTCTGCCGTTAGGGGTCTATGAGGGTGGCGCGCTGCTGATCAACGAATCCGATTTCAACACTCCAGGACTTCCCAAATATACAAACTTCAACGAAGCCGTCCAGCTCTCAGCCGAAATGAAAACCGTTTATGAAACCATGTTGGCCGAATGGCAGAAAGTCGGCTCCGGCCCCTTCACCTGGTATTCTGACACGGGCCGCTTTGGGTCCGGTGGTGACTACGGCCTGTGGAATGCGCCCGATTTTATCCCTGAAAAACGTACCGAAGCCATCATCACTGCCAACAACAACATCGAACCCTGGTGGACCGGCGACACCCGCACCGGAGCCAGTTTCGACAACGGCAAATATGCAGCGGGAACTGACGGTGTGGACGCCATGAACGGAAACAATCTCGACGATAGACTGTATGGCCTGAAAGGCGACGACACTCTCAATGGCAACAATGGCCGCGATATTCTTGTCGGCGGTGAAGGCAAGGACAAGCTCTATGGTGGCAACAGCAACGATACATTGGTTGGCGGCAAAGGCGCTGACCTGATCGACGGCGGCACCAGCTTCGACTATGCCCGCTTCCTGGAAAGTGACACCTATAACTACGTGGATCTACTGCGTGGCAAAGGCTACTCCGGCGAAGCACAAGGCGACACATACGTCAGCATTGAAGGCTTGATCGGTGGCGATGGAATCGACTTGTTGCGCGGCAACGACGTCAACAACCGTATAGACGGTGGTGCAGGCAACGACCGCCTCGCCGGTAACGGCGGCTCGGATTATCTCAAGGGCGGTGCAGGCAACGACAGTCTCGCAGGCGGAGACGGACAAGACATATTCTACCTCGGCCCTGGCCGCGACCAGGTGTTGGATTGGGTCGAGGGAGAACGCATCGCAGTCACCTCAAAAGATTGGGCCTATGGCGATGCGTCCAACGTGGTGATCAAGCAATACGGCGCACATACAAGTGTGTCATTGATGCAGGGCACCGAGAAATGGGAGCTCATCCTGATCAACACTTTGGCAAGTACAATTACGGTTGCGGATGATTTCTTGTTGGGGTGAAGGATTGAAGGCTAGCCATGTTGCCCCTCATCCGGCCTTCGGCCACCTTCTCCCACCAAGAGGGGCTACCAGATTCACACATCTGGTTTTGCCTTCATGGCTTTGATACCTCGTTTTGCGGCCATGAACTCGAACCATCCCTGAAGCATGACGATGGGGCCGGGTTTTCCGTAATAGCCTGTCCATCCGCCGAGTCTGGCGC
>JANPCL010000174.1:0-11218 GCA_031430915.1 Hyphomicrobiales bacterium | reverse complement strand
GAAGTGGAAGGCTGGCAGCAACCCGCTAAAATCTCGTTGGGGCTGCTACCTTCCGGTCCTGACCCGGTTGGCGAGCATAACGCCTGCGCCAACCTTCCGGGGCGGTATATGGTTGGTTTACCGGAGAAAGGCAAGAGCGGTTGACCGTTCGGGGCTGCTCCATTATCTGGGCGGCATGACTGTCAAACCGATCATCACCCTGCCGGACGAGAAATTCCTGCGCCAGCTTTCAGCGCCCGTGAAGACTGTGGACGGCGACATTCGGGCGTTGTTCGATGATATGCTGGAGACGATGTATCATGCACCTGGCATTGGCATTGCTGCGATCCAGATCGGGGTGCCGCGCCGGGCTGTGGTGATTGATCTCTCAAAGGAAGGTGAAGACAAGAAGCCGCTGTTTCTGGCCAACCCGGAAGTGGTGTGGTCGTCGGAAGCACTTGGCGACTACGAGGAGGGCTGTCTCTCCATCCCCGAATTTTATGAGATGGTGGAGCGGCCCAAGGACGTCAAAGTGCGCTATCTTGATCGCATGGGCGAGGCGCAGGAAATTCAGGCCAGTGGCTTGCTGGCCACGTGTTTGCAGCATGAGATCGACCATCTCAATGGTGTGTTGTTCATCGATTACATTTCCAAGCTGAAGCGCGACCGTGTGATCAAGAAATTCCAGAAGGCCCAGAAGCTGGGGAAGATGTGATGGGAGCGTGCTTCGAGGCTCGCAAGGGCTCGCACCTCAGCATGGGGAACATTAGTGAACTTCCTCACCCTGAGGTGCCCGCCCTCTTGCGGGCGTCGAAGGGCTGGCTGTGAAGCTGGTGTTCATGGGTACGCCGGAGTTTTCGGTGACAGTGCTGAAAGCGCTGATTGCGGCGGGGCATGATATTCTTTGTGTCTATGCGCAACCGCCGCGTCCGGCGGGTCGCGGGCTGGCGCTTAAGCCAACGCCGGTACACGCATTTGCTGAAGCGCAAGGCATTGAAGTGCGAACACCCGAAACGCTGAAGTCCGCTGTGGAACAGGACCGCTTCAAAGTATTGCGGGCTGATGCTGCGGTAGTTGTGGCTTACGGGTTGCTGCTGCCGAAAGCCGTTCTTGATGCTCCGGCGCATGGCTGTTTCAATGTCCACGCTTCGCTGCTGCCGCGCTGGCGCGGGGCGGCTCCTATCCAGCGTGCCATCATGGCCGGTGATGTGGAAACGGGTGTCACCATCATGCGTATGGACGAAGGGCTTGATACAGGGCCGATGATGATGCGCGTGCCTTGCCCGATAGATGATGCGACAACTGTTGCAACACTGCACGACGCACTGGCCGTGATCGGTGCAAAAGCCATGGTCGAGGTTTTGGCGGCCCCGCTTCACGCGGGCGAAACTCAACCGCTGATAGGTGCGACATATGCCAAAAAGATTGACAAGGCTGAGGCGAAAATAGACTTCGCGCGACCTGCGCATGACGTGCTGAGACATATCCATGGACTGTCTCCGTTTCCTGGCGCTTGGATGATGGTGAATGGCACGCGTATCAAAGTGTTGCGCTGTGAGCGCGTTGACGCACACGGAGATGCTGGAACTTTCATCGACGATTTTTTGACCATCGCCTGTGGCGAAGGGGCTATCCGTTGTCTTGAATTGCAGCGTGAGGGCAAAGGGGCGATGACCGTTGATGTGTTCTTGCGTGGCTTTGCCATTGCTGCTGGAACGAAGGTCAGCTGATGCCGCGTTATCGCATGCTCATCGAATATGACGGCAACGATCTGGCGGGGTGGCAGATCCAGGCGAAGTTGCCAACCGTGCAGGGTGTGATCGAAGCTGCGCTTGCGAAAATTCACAATCAACACAACCGGGTTTTTGGAGCAGGCCGCACCGATGCTGGGGTGCATGCGCTGGGCCAAGTGGCACATGTGGATTTGCCAACGAAGTGGGATCTGTTCGAGTTGACGAATGCAATCAACGGCAATGTGCGCCCACACCGGATCAGCGTGATTGAGATCGAAGAGGTGAGCGAAGATTTTCATGCGCGGTTTTCGGCGACTGAACGGCGCTATATGTTTCGCATTCTCAATCGCCGTGCACCGCCTGCCATAGACCATGGCAAAGTCTGGCACGTGCCAACGCCGCTCAACTCAGATGCGATGCATGCGGCGGCACAGGTGCTTGTGGGAACACATGATTTTTCGACGTTCAGGGCCACGAAGTGTCAGGCGCTGTCGCCGGTCAAAACGCTTGATGTGCTGAAGGTGTCGCGTTTTGGCGAAGACATTGAAGTTGAAGCGGCATCGCGCTCATTTCTGCACAATCAGGTGCGCAGCATGGTTGGCACGTTGAAGCTTGTCGGCGAAGGCAAATGGACGGCACAGGATGTGCGAAATGCACTTGCCGCAAAAGATCGCAGGGCTTGTGGTGCGGTGGCACCGCCACAGGGTCTTTATCTGGTGAGTGTGGGCTACGAAGCAGCCGTAAAAACCTCGCAGATAAAGACGCTTTCATAAATCCAGCGAATGGACTAATAGCGTTTCGGCTTTGGGGCACCTCAAGGCGTGGGACTTTAAACGAATATCCAAGGGGGATATAATTATGTGGAATGAATTCAAAAACTTTGCATTCAAGGGCAACGCCTTCGACCTCGCCATCGGCGTGATCATGGGCGGCGCATTCGGCAAGATCGTCGGCTCAATGGTCGATGACCTGATCATGCCAATTGTTGGCCTCGCAACGGGCGGCGTCGATTTTTCAAACAAGTTTGTACAGCTGGCTGGCGGCGCTCCAAAAGATGCATCCCTGGCTGCCGCCAAGGAAGCTGGTGCGACATTCGCTTACGGTAACTTCATCACCATCGTGATTGGCTTTTTGATCCTGGCTTTCATCTTGATGCAACTCGTCAAGATTTCAAACAAGATGAAGCGCGCTGAACCACCAGCACCACCGCCAGCCGCTTCGACAACAGATGTACTGCTGGCTGAAATCCGCGATTCACTTCGCAAGAAGTAAGCTTTACACGCATATCTGATGGAAACCCGCGGGGCGTTGCCTCGCGGGTTTTCTTTTGCTCTAAGGCTGGGCATGGATATGACCAACGTTATCAGCAGCCTCACCCGCCCCGCACAAATTGAACCTGAGAGCGGCATTGTCACTGCCGCCATGTATGGCATGGCCAAGCCCGATGTTCTGGCCTTCTGGTCAGGACAGGGAAATTTGCCGACGCCAGAGGCGTTTTGCCGCCCCGCGATTGACAGCTTGTTGGCGGGGGAAACTTTTTACACGTGGCAGCGCGGTATTCCGGAATTGCGGCAAGCTTTGGTGCGCTACCATGCAAGACATTACGGTGTGAACCTCGATGTCGACAATTTTGGTATCACTGGCGGTGGTATGCAGGCGATCCAGATTGCCATCGAGATGATTGCGGGCGATGGCGATGAGGTGATCATCCCGACACCGGCCTGGCCCAACTACGCCGGGCCGCTGCGCCTGCAGGGGACCAAGCCTGTCGAAGTGCCGATGCTTTTTGCCAATGGCACATGGTCGCTCGATCTTGAACAATTGTTTGCCGCAGCAACGTCCCGCACCAAAGCCATCTGTATCAATTCGCCATCGAACCCTTTGGGATGGACGGCTTCACGCGAAGACCTGATTGCCATTCGGGATTTTGCGCGCCGTACCGGAATTTGGATTTTGGCCGATGAGGTGTATTCGCGATTTTGTTTCAGCGCCAAGCGGGCACCGTCATTTCTTGATGTGTGTGACCCTGAGGAGCGCTTGATCCTCTGCAATACGTTTTCCAAGAATTGGGCCATGACGGGTTGGCGGCAGGGCTGGATACAGGCTCCAAAAATCATGGCGCCAATCGTTGAGCGCTTTATTCAATATCACAGTTCGGGTTCGCCTGTGTTTCTGCAAAAAGGCTGCGCAGCAGCAGTTGAACATGGCGATGATTTTGTCGATTTGCAGGTGGCGACGGCGCGCAAAAATCGCGACATTGTGGTGGAGGCTTTCAGGCAGTCACCGCAACTCCGATTTCAGATTCCGGATGGGGCTTTCTACATGTTCTTTTCGATAGAAGGCATGAAAGATTCACTTGCTACTTGTTTGCGCATCATTGACGAAGCCGGCGTTGGCTTTGCACCCGGCGGCACGTTCGGTCCCGGTGGCGAGGGTTACATGCGCATGTGCTATTTAAAAAATGAAGACACGTTGCGGACGGGACTTGAACGTTTTACCAACTGGTTAAAAAATGGGCGCGTCGTTTAACTGCTGCCTTTTTGGATATTGCATTGCACAAAGTTACAGCTTGGAGCATTTGCCCCCATTTACTCATTGCCGTTATAGAATGTAATTAATCTTTCAATATCAGAATGTTACAAAATTATTGTGCCCCGCAATAAAACTGGCACGAGCCTTGCGAAGTAGTCAACATCGCTAACCTGTTTGGATCCTCCCATTTCTGAAGCAGCCCGTTTCGCGATCGGTGGGTAACACCACTGAACTGGGGATGAGTTGGAGCGGGCCTCCGGCTCATCCCCCTTTTTTTCATATCAACGTCTTCACGCCGTCAATCATGAACTGCACAGCAAGTGCGGCGAGAATTATGCCGAGCAGGCGCGAGATGACGGCGCGCCCGGTGATGCCCATGGTTTTGGAAATGCGCTCTGCCGCCAGAAAGCACAGACAGCAGGCCAGCATGACGATTGCTGTTACCGCATAAAGCGCGCCCAGCCGCAGATAGTCACCCTCGGCCCGCCCTGCCAGCAGGATCATGGCGGTAATCGCACCCGGGCCTGCCATCAAAGGGATGGCCAGCGGGAATGCCGCAATGTTTTTCACATGGTCAACACTGATGGCCTTTTGCACCGTGTCTTGCTGGCGCTGGCTGCGACGATCAAACACCATTTCGGCTGCTGCCGACAGCAAGAGCAAGCCGCCAGCGATACGGAATGCAGAGAGTGATATGCCAAGAAGGGAGAGTAGTTTCGCACCGCCCAGCCCAGCCCCCAGCAAAATGCAAAACGCAATGAATGATCCCCGTATCGCAACTTCGCGGCGCTGCTCACGATTCAGGTCATTGGTAAGGCCAAGAAAAAGTGCGCTCAGAAAAATCGGGTCAGCGATGACAAGCAATGTGGCGAGTGCGGATGTGATGTAGTCTTGCATGATGACAGTGTGACTGAATTTGTGACCAGCATCAACTTATCTACCATTTGTTGCGCCGTATGACGGGCCCATCCCGCTGAAGCGCCTGTTGGGGCACAGGAAAATCAAGTTTTGGCAAAAGTTCGCGCATGTTCGCGGCGATGAGATCTGCGAAGGGTTTCTGGTCCAGTTGAGTGAGATCCCGGAAGTGCCCCGTGAGAACAGGCACCATGTCATTTAGTGCTGCGGTGACCAAGCGATCCTGCGCGGATTTGCGGCTAATTCCGATTGCTGACAAAAACGCTGAGAACTGTACTTTGTCTATTTCCTGCAAGGTTTGAGCGCTGCCAATATCATAAGACAGTTTTTCTGTCAGTTCGCCGTCAAGACGTGTTGGCAAGACGTCATATCGCGGGGCTAAATCAGGTCGTATGCTGCCCGAATAGAGCAATGCATGGTTTTTTGCGTGGCCATCAACATTGCCAATCAACAGATCAAACAGAGTGAGTTTCAGCATGAAGAGACGGGCAATATCAGGGTTGGCCGTTTCGTTCAAAAGGACCCCAATCGCTTGCGCATCAAAGCGTCGCCCTTCAACACCATCTCTTTGATATTTGAGACTTGGTGGAAGTGAAAGTGCTTGTGCAAAATCCTCTTGATGCAAGCGGATAATTTGCCCTTGGTCATTAAATCCGCGGTCAAATCGATACGTTATGAGGGCGGGTATTCCCGAAAATTCCAATTTGATCGAAGGTACCGTGAGGATACCGCATTGGCTGGAAAGTTGAAGTGAAAGCGACTCTTGTTTCGGATCATCAAGGTGGTCGCGATCAGGAACTTTCATGACATGTGTTGTCGGCGCACCAGTTCCAGCTTTTGGAAGTGCAAAGCTGTCAGCACCCAGCATCAGGATAGATATCTTGCTCTGCATGCCAGTGAGTGGTGATGGATCTCGTAATTCATTTGGCAGAGCGGTTCGCAAATAGAGTGCGCGTACCAGGGCTACAAGATCTTCAGTCGACAGCACGTTGTAGTCGGTCTGCAAGTTGCCCGGCACCTTTGTTGGCGCACTGCCCTCGGGAAGAATCGAAGCCGCGCCAGCACAATCAGCACCGAGATGAAAAAGGAGGCCGACGAGATCAGTAGCATCTATGCCATGTCGCTCCATCGCCTCTTTGAGCGGTTGGTTGCGTTCCTGCAGCAGATTGCTGAAGAAAGATCTGGTCGCCACATCGCCATAGGCAGCTTCTTGAAGTGGCAACGAAAGCGACAGCGGAAATGGGTTGGGCAGCCCCAGATGCTCGCTGGTGTAAGTGAATTCCACGCCACCAGAAATCTTGCGCGTCAGTTTGGCGATCGGAGCAGTAAAACCGTCAAGTCGAACGTCGAGAGTAAGGTCGCTCATCGCTTAATTGCAAAAATATCAATACCGACCGCAGAAGCGACTTGTAAAACTTTTGCAAACTCAAGTCGCGGCTTGCCCGCTTCACATTCAACAATAAAACGGCGCCCAACGCCAGCTAGATCAGCGAGTTGTTGTTGGGTGAAGTTTTTTGAGTTTCGCGACAACTTTATCAGTTGGCCTAGTTGGCTGGGTACGTTGATTTTTACACGTTCTGCTGTTTTTGCAATTTTTGGGGTTGCGAGTAGATCCAATAATGAAGGTGTATCAAGTCTTTTGGTCGGATTTACCCGAGGTACAAGTGCAGCCAGTCCTGTCAATCTGCCGTCTGGTTTAGTCCATAAATCATCCAAACTAGGCGGGGCTTGAGGTGCCAGCTTTTTGTTGACTAGGTCGGCCAGCGACCTCTCGGTATTTGTTTTTGGTAGCTTAGCATTCATTTTTTCGTCCCGATTGGGATCATTTTTGCAGTTTTCATGTGCGCCATTATCATAAATTCCCGATCAGGAACAGAAAATTTTAGTTGTTCCCGAACGGGAGCAATTGGACGTTTGCGTCGCGAAAATCTCTAAAATATTCCCGATCGGGATCAATTCACCGTATTCGGCAGTTCGCTTTCGCGCTTGGCGATGAAATCGCGGAGGCCTTCGGCGATGCCCTCATCCATTTTCGGTGGTTCGTAGGCGGCAAGCATGGCGCGGGCTTTGTCGCGGCCTCTTGTATCATGATCTTTCGCACCTTCGGCGTTCCACTGTTCGTATGAGTTGAAATCCATCAAGCTGGGCATGAAGAAGGCTTTTTCGAAATGTTCCAGTGTGTGGGCCGTGCCGAGGAAATGGCCTTGCGGGCCAACTTCACGCACCGCTGCCATGGCATCCTTGAAGTCGTCAAATTTCAGGCCGCCTGCGTATTTGTACCAGCCCACGAGTTGTTCGGCGTCGGTCACGAATTTTGAATAGCCGCAGGCGAGGCCAGCTTCAAGCCAGCCTGCGACATGCCAGATATAATTGGCTCCAGAGAGAATAGCAGCGTGCATGAGCATGTTTGACTCGTAACCCGCCTGCGCGTCGTTGATTTTTGAGCCTACATGGAAACCGCTGGTGCGCCATGGCAGATTATATTTCCGCGCCAGTTGTCCCATCACAAACATCATTTGCGCCGCTTCTGGTGTGCCGCCCATGGGGGCTCCGGTTTTCATGTCCACCGTGACCATGAACTGACCATAGAGGCAGGGCGCACCTTTGCGGATCAATTGGGTGAAGGCCACACCTGCCAGCGCTTCGGCATTGACTTGCGCCACGGCACCAATTGCAGATGCAGATGTTGATGCGCCACAGAGCGCGAAGGGTGCTGCGATGATCGGCTGGTTGTGCGAGGCGTAAACGCGCATGGCGTCCAGCATGGTCTGGTCCCAGACCAGGGGTGAATTGCAATTGGTGATCGACACCACGACGGTGTTGTCTTTGACAAACGCATCACCGAACACAATGCCCGCCATTTTCATCACATCTTCAGCACGTTCTTTGGAAGTAACGATGCCCATGAATGGCTTGTCGGAATAAGTGAGTGCGGAGTTGATGATGTGGAGGTGACGCTTGGGCACGGCCACTTCCATCGGCTCACAGCAAATCGATGATGAGGAATGGAGTGCCGGCAGCATTTGCGCCAGCTTGTGAAAGTTGTTGAGGTCGTCAAGTGAGCCATAGCGCCTGACGTTGTCAAGATCACGCACAAAGGGTGCGCCGTACATCGGCACAAAAATCTGGTTCTTGCCGCCGATGCGCACTGTGCGTTCGGGGTTCCTCGCATGCAGTGTGAATTCGGGCGGCACTGTCGAAATCAATTGCATCAGCAATGCTCGATCTATGCGTACGCGTGTGCCTCGCACATCGGCACCTGCCGCCTTCCACATGGCGGGAGCTTGGTCATCGCGGAACTCGCAGCCGACGTCTTCAAGAATTTTCATCGACTCATCGTGGATGAGGTCGACGGCTTCGGCGGGCAGCAATTCATAAGTTGGAATCTCGCGCACCAGCGTCGGGAAGGACAGCATGGGGGCACCGCGCAGTGCACGTCTGCCGTCGCGTCCACCCGCCCTCTTGTGCGTCACAGGTAATGCGATATCTGACATTGGCGGGCTCTCCGGCTTGTCGTGTCATACTGCATGCAGACTGCGGCACTTGCAGCAACAAAAACGTCACAAAAACCGTTACCCGCGCAACCCCTACAACATGTTGACGCCGCGCCCGCTTTCACACACTATGGTCGTAGGGGGTCGTCCGCATCTCTGGCTGTTACGTGGGGTAACACCAGGGTCCTTGGTGCAGGACATTCAATCAATTTAAAAAAACACGCTTCTCCCCGGAGCGGCAGGGACACTATTATGGCTGACAACAAACATATGAGTGAGGACGAAAAAGTCCTCCACAGTATGGGTTATGCGCAGGAACTATCGCGGCGCATGGGTCCATTCCAGAGTTTTGCTATTTCGTTCGCAATTATCTGCATCATCTCGGGAGGCTTTGGGTCATTTCCGATTGCGCTTTCAGCAGGTGGTCCATTCTCTCTCACCGTAGGCTGGTTGATCGGTGGCGTTTACGCGCTGATAGTTGCTGCCTCGCTTGGCCAAATTGCTTCGGCCTATCCAACGGCTGGTTCGCTTTATCACTGGTCTTCCATTCTGGGCGGTCGATTCTGGGGTTGGGCGACGGCCTATGTCAACTTGCTGGGTCTCCTGTTTGTTATTCCAGCAGTGAATGTGTTCTTGTATTTCATCACAAAGGATCTGTTCTGTGCCGGGCTTCTGGGCTGGGATGTGTCAACCTGGGGAACATGGACGCAAATCTGGTTCGTGGTCGCCTTGACGGCTGCACAATGCGCCCTCAACCATTTCGGCATTGGCCTTACAACCAAGCTGACTGACCTTGCAGGCTACCTCATCCTCGCCGTGACAGCGATTTTGATCATCATGTTTGCCATGGGCGCTGTTGACTACAATATTGGACGCACCTTCGCCTTCTCCAACAACACCGGTGCTGCCGGTGGTGGTGTGGTTCCTGAATCAAGCGCATTGATGGCCTTCATCATCGGTCTGCTTTACCCACTGTTCACGATCACGGGCTTTGACGCTTCTGCGCATACATCAGAAGAAACAATCGACGCTCGCAACACCGTGCACAAAGGTATGATCCAGTCGGTGTTGTGGTCATTGATATTCGGCTTCGTGTTGATCGTCGTTATGCTGCTCTGTATCCCAGATGCAAAGACAGCTGCGGCTGAAGGTTGGGGTTCGTTCAACAATCTGTTCACCCGCGTCATCATGGGTTCCATCATTGGCAAGCTCATGCTGATAGGTGTTCTGATTGCAAACTTCCTTTGTGCGCTTGCGGCAGTCACGTCCACATCGCGCATGGTTTATGCCTTTGCCCGTGATGGTGGTTTGCCTTTCTCCAATGTTCTTGGATCAGTCAGCAAAACCCACCGCACGCCAAATGCTGCGATTTGGTTTGTGTTTGTGCTGACCTCAATCTTGGTAATGGTCACTACACCACTTGGTGCATTCGCTGCCCTGTCAACAGGCTGCGCCATGTATCTCTATATTTCCTACGCCATGCCGGTGGTTGCTGGTCTTCTGGCAGAAGGAAAAACCTGGAAAGAATACGGAAGTTTCCGCCTTGGTGGATTGTCCAAACTGTTTGCCGTCATTGTCGGCATTGGTGCCATCTTGATCACAATTGCGGGCCATGCCTTCGTGATTTCCATTCCAGGAGATGCGGCAGCAGGAACAAGTTTTGTTCCGGGTCTTTGGTATTATTCACTTGGCTTTTTGATTGTGCTGGCCGTGCTCTGGCTGGTCAGTGAAAACAAACGTTTCAAGGGCCCGCCAATGGGCGCTGAAATTGCCAAACGTCAATCTGCCATTGCGGCTGCTGAAAAGGCCTTGGGCGCGAAGTAAGTTTTCAACTATATGCAGAAAGGGCGGCTCTCCACAGCCGCCCTTTCTTTTTGATCACGCTGCCGCGCTGATGGCCGTCCCGACGATCATCGCACCAGCTGCTCCCACCAGACCCTCGGCGCCGTCCAAAGCCCCCGGGGTCAATTCCAATCCAAGAAAACGTGCACGATCAACCGGACCTGGCAGGTGCAGGCTGCGGGTCAGTGCCACATCAAAGCCGAAGCGGTTGTAGTAGGGCGCATCGCCCACCAGCAGAACTGAGTCATGGCCGAGCACTTTTGCGGTTGCCAAGGCGTGGTCCATCAACTTTCGGCCAATGCCTTTTTTCTGGTGGCGGCAGTCCACAGCCAAGGGGCCAAGCAACAGCGATGGTCCGGCGGAGCCTGCGATGATGCTCCACAGTCGCAGCGTGCCGATGACGCGGCCTTTTTCCGAAAGTGCCGTGAAGGCCAAACCGTCCGCTGGCAAACGGCCTACACGCAGGCGCTCTGAGGTTTTGCGGACGCGGGCACGCCCGAAGGCCTTGTCCAACAGGGCTTCGCGGGAGGCGGCGTCAGAGGCGATTTCGGTGCGGATAACCATGGCAGTCTCCTGCGACCTTACCCCCTCCCCCGTTTGGGGGGGGGCGGGGGGGGGGGGGGGGGGGGGGGGAGGTTAATTTGGGGGTGTTGGAGCGGACGGGCGGCCCCCACCCGGTACCACCCCCCAAGGGGGAGGGGATTGGGGCGGGGTTAGCGGGGG
>JANPCL010000173.1:0-4192 GCA_031430915.1 Hyphomicrobiales bacterium | reverse complement strand
TACTTCGAACTTGGCCTTGTTGGCTGCATTGGCGCGAAGCGCCTTGCCGCGTGGCAGCAGGAAGTTACGGGCGTAACCGTCCTTGACCTTGACGGTTTCACCCATATGGCCAAGCTTGGCGACGCGTTCGAGAAGAATGATATGCATGTGTATTCTCCCCTTAGCCGATCACGAAGGGCAACAGGCCCAGGAAGCGGGCGCGCTTGATGGCTTGCGCCAACAGACGCTGCTTCTTCGTGCAGACGGCGGAAATGCGGGCGGGCACAATCTTGCCGCGCTCGGAAATATAGCGCTGCAACATGCGAACATCCTTGTAGTCGATCTTCGGCGCGTTGGGGCCTGTAAACGGGCAGGTCTTCTTGCGGCGGAAGAACGGCCGGCGGGCTTGTTGTTCAGCCATCAGTTGAACTCCTCTGTCGGTACATCGTCATCATCGCGGCGGCGTTCGGCGCGGCGCATCATGGCGGATGGGCCTGCTTCGAGTTCGTCGACGGCGATGGTCATGAAGCGGATCACGTCTTCCGAAATCAGCATCTGGCGTTCCATTTCGGCGATTGCCTTATAGTTGCCTGAGATGTTCAGAAGCGTCATGTGGGCTTTGCGGTTCTTCTTGATGCGATAGGTCAGGGACTTGATGCCCCAGCTTTCGACCTTCTCGATCTTGGCACCACCGGCTTCCAGCACGCCCTTGTATTGCTCAATCAACGCATCAACCTGCGCCGACGTCGCATCCTGGCGGACCAGGAATGTGTGTTCATACATACCCATATGGGTGTTTTCCTTTCTCGTTTACGTCCCAACAGCACCGGCGCAGAGCCTCAAACGAACCAGGAGTAAGGCTCGAAAGACCGATCACGAATGAGCAGAGACACGGGAAGCCGAGGGTTTTACCTCTATCCGTTGGTACGGATCTTCCGTTCAGCCACTAGCCATGTGCTTTTGGATGTCGGGCTTATGAAGGATGGAGGCGGGGAATGCAAGGGGCCGGGTTATTTGCAATTCAGAGAAAATAGCGCTTGACATTCAATCCTATCTGTTCTATTTATGTTCCAGTTGGAGGTAAGACCCTTCAACCTGCTGATTGACATCGTAAACCAGCCCTGGAGAGGCTTAAAATCTCCAAAACACCAGCTGCCGAGCGCAGATGGTGCAGGGACGCCTGCATCCATTTGTTGCTTGGCACGGTGTAAAAGGGTGATGGCTTTGAGAACAGTGCAGTCAATGCTATCATCGCAAGCTTGGCAAACATCACAGTCCGAAATTTGGATGAGAACACGAAAGTCTTGCTTCGCACGCGGGCCATTCAAAACGGCCGCTCGATGGAAGAGGAAGTGCGCGTCATACTGACGAAAACCGTGAATCCCGGTGAACAACGCCGGGGACTTGGAACAGCGATCCATGACTTGTTCAAAGACGTGGGCGGGTCTGATCACCTTCCCGTCATGAAGCGATCTGCGAACCGACCGCCGCCGGATTTTGGTGAATGGTGATCCTTGATACCAATGTTTTGTCCGAGCTGACGCGCATCAATCCCTTGCCGAAAGTTGTAGCTTGGGTTGACCGGCTTGAAGAGTCTGAGGTCTATGTCACGGCCATTTCCAAAGCCGAAGTGAAATTCGGACTTGAAATCATGCCAGCAGGCAAACGACAATTGGAACTTGAGATAAAGTACCAGCGACTGTTCACAACGCTGCTGTTTCGAAGGGTGCTGCCGTTTGACGATCAGTGTACGAGGCCATTTGCCCATTTTGCGGCACGTGCAGAGAAACGCGGACGCAGAAACTCCACAGCCGACCTGCAAATCGCAGCGATTGCGTCCCGCTACAACGCAGCCGTTGCCACGCGCAATGTGGAAGATTTTGACTACGAGGGATTGCAGGTGATCGATCCGTGGGCGGAGTGAATGATATATATCTATACATACATCTGAATGCGAACCATTTGAACTCAGTCGCTCTCTGCAAAGACTGGGCGCGGGGCGTAATCCAAGTAAAAAAGCCCAGCCGCGACTTTCGCCGGAATGACGAGTCAAAGGGGTGGCTCGATTGCTGCTGCACGGCATTCGATCTAATCAATGTATTTCGAGTATCGACGACCTGCAAGTACTGCAATAACGTTCACTACTGACGATGTCGCCTCTAAGCAAATACCTGTGTCGCGCAATGTTGCAGTGCGTTTATGTTGCATGCTCAAAGCAAGGTCTAAAGCAGCTTTGGCACGTTTACGCACATATTCGTTTGCTGTGTGATCCAATTCTTTTGCAATGTAAGCTTCAAGCATTCGCTTGGCATCGGTTGAACTCGCTTTAGTACCATCAAGTGTTGGATGACTGATTGGGTCAAACACGGATTGTCCAGTAGAAATTAATATTTCCCTGCAAAGCAAGCCAATAGCTTGAAATTGTTCTTCAGTATTGGCTGCGGTGAGCCTTGATTTTGCTTCACGCAAAGCCCGGTCGACTCATTGCCATCCTGTTGGTTCCAAGGTCGGGGCATGCGTTTGTTGGATGCGTTTAACCAAGCCGCCAAAGTGCTCCCCTACAAAAGTTCGCCGCAATTGATAGCTTGGCAGATCAGGTTGCTTCCACCTTCCATACCAAACCCACAGATCCCTATATCCAAGCGGGTTTTCAATTCCCCGACTCGTTAGCTCAAATGCCACCAAGTCAAAACATTCCACATATTCGGTCTGCACTGATTGTATCTGTGCACCGCCTGTTGCAACAGAAATCATCGTTGCTTGAAGGTAACTGAGTGCTTTCAGAAGTTCAGAATCTGTCACCTAAATCACCCATACCGTTGCTTCAAATGTTATATGAAATACTTGGCGTTCAGTGGTGAGCCCGTAGCCTATCACATCAATCAGTTCGGAGCTTGATACCGTCGATCCCTTCTCCCAGATAATCTTCCGCCGTCAACCCTCAGAGATATCTTAACAAAGATATCATTGACATCATATATATCATTGATATCATCCACCTCATGGCCAGTATTTTGATCCGCAATCTTCCCGAAGTCACCAAGCAACGTCTGCGCATTCGCGCGGCGGAGCGGGGGCATTCCATGGAGGAGGAGGCGCGGGGGTTGATTGAGCGGGGTTTGGCTCCGGTTTCCAAATCCAAAGACGGGCAAAACTGGGTTGAAGACATGGTGGCCCGCATGCGGGCCATTGGTGACGCTGAGTTTGAGACGCCGCCGGGAGAACCCATGGGCGAACCAGTCGATTTCAGCGGGCCTGAATTTGATCCATGATCATACTTGATACCAACGTTGTTTCAGAATTCGCGCGCAAACTTCCCAACCCTGTGGTTGTCGATTGGTTGGCAGGCCGCGACCAGAAAGATGTATTTTTGACAGCGATTTCCATCATGGAAATTTACCGTGGTGCATGGAGTTTGCCGACGGGTAAAAAGCGAGCGGAACTTGAGCGTAAAATAGACCTCCAGTGTTCCGCATATTTTCTTGATCGCATTCTGGGTTTTGATTTCGAGTCGTCGCGCATTTGTGCTGATCTGATGGTCAAAGGGAAATCCGGAACACCTTTTGCAAAAGTGCCTGACTATCAAATCGCAGCAATTGCAAAGCACCATGGCTTTGCAGTTGCGACACGAAATGTGAAAGACTTTCAACACGAAGGTCTGCGCATCATTAATCCGTGGACGGATTAACCGTAGCGCTGCTTAACATGCGCAATAAAATATTTGGCATTCAGCGGTTCGCCCGTGGCCTGCTGCATAAGTTCCGGTGTTGAAGCTGTGGAGGCTTTTTCCCAGATGTTTTTACGCCGCCATTCGGTTGTGAAATCGAAGTTACCTTTTGCGATGTCTTGATTGGCATTTGGATGCTCACGTACAATCGCCGCCCATTGTTGTGCGGCCATCATGGCACCCAGAGTGTAGCTTGGGAAATAGCCGAAGGCACCTGAGGGCCAATGCACGTCCTGCATGGGGCCGTCTTTCATGTTGTCGGCGGTGGATAGGCCCAGGTACTCTTTCATCTTCTGGTCCCAAGCCTCTGGAATATCTGCGGGTTTCAGTGCGCCGCTGACGAGGTCCTGTTCCAGTTCGAAGCGCAGGATGACGTGCATGGGGTAGGTGACTTCGTCGGCATCGACACGGATGAGGCCAGGTTTGACGCGGTGGACGTGGGCGAGCAGATCATGTTTGGACCAGCTTTCTTCGAAGTGTTTTTCC
>JANPCL010000172.1:0-1989 GCA_031430915.1 Hyphomicrobiales bacterium | reverse complement strand
CTTATGAGTTCGAAAAGCCCTGAGCTGTGTGACATTCTCATGAAACAGAGTGCGCGCGATGGCCAATCCCCATGGATTTTCTTCGCCCTCGTCTTTGCACTTTCGGTTCCATTGTGGATCATTGGTGCGGTCACTGGATTGTTGCTGCCGCTGGGCCTGCCCTTTGGCGCATTGATGAGTTTCAATCCACTCATTGCGGCAGCATTGCTGGTATATCGGCACGATGGAAAAATTGGATTGACCACTCTGCTGCGGCAGTCAGTCGATCCGCGCTACATCACCGCTAAATGGCTAGCCATTGCGATTTTTCTGATGCCTATTGTGATGGGCTTGGAATACGAATTTCTGCGAATGTCCGGCGAACTTGTTCCCCGTCCTGATTTTTCTGTTAGCAGCGCGGTATTGCTGTTCGGTGTGTTTATTATTGCTGCCATTGGCGAAGAAGCGGGTTGGCAAGGCTATGCTGCGCCGTTGCTCCAAAGCAAGCATAGCGCGTTGGTGACCAGTTTCATCTTGGGACTGGTTTGGGCGATTTGGCATATCGTACCATTCTTGCAGGCAGGCCGCCCGCCTTCATGGATTTGGTGGCAATGCCTGACCATGCTGCCAGCGCGGATCATCATCGTATGGCTCAGCAACAATACAGGGCGCTGTATTTTGATCGCTGTATTGTTTCATACTATGATGAATCTCAGTGAGTTCCTGTTCCCCAACTATGGTTCGCACTACGACCCACTCGTCACTTTTGTGTTGTTGGCGTTTGTAGCCACATTAGTAACCCTTCTCTGGCAACCAAAAACCCTCACCCGCTTCCAATATCCGCGATGCCCTAGGTAGATTCCGAAGCTGCCCGCAATGCAACGCCTGCAGTAAACGGACGTTGAGAGTGTGGACATCAACTCGAATGCTCGACTGATGGATTCGCCACGCCCCAACTGAAGGAATTTACAATGTCACATGATAGCCAGTTGAAACAATCCGTACTCGATGAATTGAAATGGGAACCCAGCATTGATGCTGCACATATTGGTGTCACAGCACGAGAAGGTGTTGTGACCCTGATGGGTCACGTTGATAGCTATTTTGAGAAGCGTGCTGCTGAAATGGCGGCAGGCCGTGTCAAGGGTGTCAAAGCTGTTGCCGAAGAAATTGAAGTGAAACTGCCCTTCAGCATCAAACGCAGCGACGAAGATATTGCAGCAGCGGCCATCAGCCGCCTGTCTTGGGATGTGTCAGTGCCTAAGGACGCGATCAAGGTCAAAGTTGAAAAAGGTTGGGTTACGCTGACGGGCCAAGTTGACTGGCATTACCAGAAACAGGCCGCTGAGCTCGACCTTCGTGCGTTGCACGGTGTCACTGGCGTATCCAACAATGCCACGATCAAAACACGGGTGAACACCGAGAATTTAAGCGACGCCATCGGCAGCGCTTTGAATCGTTCGTGGTTCTATGAGCCCGACAATGTGTCGGTATCTGCCGACGGTGGCAAGGTGCGCCTCACGGGCACTGTAGACACTTGGTATGACCGCGAAGTCGCGGAATCAACAGCTTGGGCGGCCCCTGGCGCTACTGCGGTTGAAAACAACATTATGGTCAACTGACGTCAAACCTGCTCGCCAGCGCCACTTCTTGGGCTGGCGGGCAACTTTTTTGGCCAAACAACGTTGAAGAGCATGACCCAGAATAAATCCACCAATCGACGGATCGTTTTAGCCTCTCGCCCAGTCGGCGCACCTTCAGCGGACAATTTTCGTCTGGAAGACGTCGCGGTACCAGTTGCTGCAAAGGAGCAGATACTCTTGCGGACGCTCTTTCTTTCGCTTGATCCCTACATGCGCGGCCGTATGAGTGACGGGCCGTCCTATGCTGCACCCGTAGCAGTTGGCGAGGTGATGGAAGGCGGCACGGTTTCGCGGGTGGAAATTTCAAATGTCGCTGGTTTTGAGGTGGGCGATCTGGTTCTGAGTTACTGCGGCTGGCAAGACTATT
>JANPCL010000171.1:0-3491 GCA_031430915.1 Hyphomicrobiales bacterium | reverse complement strand
CTCCGGCAAATTTGCGTCGACTACAAAACTGAGTATCATTCTGCCGCGATCATCTGACTGGGAAGTGCCTGCGAGCTGTACTCGAGTGCTGCTGTGATATCTTCGTCCTCGAGGTAGGGGTAGTCTTCGAGAATGACTTCCCGCGTCTCGCCTGCTGCAAGCAGGTCCAGAATGTCGACGACACGAATTCGCATTCCCCGAATAATTGGTTTGCCACCAAATATTCCAGGATCGGACGTAATACGGCTGCGCCAACGCTGTTCCATGTTTCGAATATAACATATTTTACGGAAATTTCCAGCGTGCTTGAAATGACATCATCAAAGCGATGCGAAATGACAGTGGGCTGGTTTGGTGATTCCTGCTTCTCAATCGAACCAGTTGCCGCTATTCCACCCCCCATGGCAGGCACCGACTCCACTCG
This sequence comes from Hyphomicrobiales bacterium, assembly GCA_031430915.1. Lineage (GTDB taxonomy): Bacteria > Pseudomonadota > Alphaproteobacteria > Rhizobiales > Aestuariivirgaceae > Aestuariivirga. The sequence continues at coordinate 3,067 of JANPCL010000171.1, read as the reverse complement.
CACCGTCCCCTTCGGCCCCGCACCCACAATCGTGCTCGTCAACCCGCAACTTGGTGAGAACATCGGCATGGCGGCGCGGGCCATGGCCAATTTTGGCTTGTTTGACCTGCACCTCGTGGACCCGCGCGAAGGCTGGGATCCGGTGCGGGCCGAGGCAGCTGCGTCCGGTGCCATCGAAACTGTAAAAAATGCAAGCATGCACAACAACTTGCAGGATTGCCTTAAACAGCAACATTATGTCTATGCCACCACGGCGAGGCCGCGTGACATGACCAAGGATGTGATGACGCCGGAGCAGGCGGGCCTCGACATGCGGGCCCGCATCGGGCGTGGCGAGAAAGTCGCCATCCTGTTTGGCCGCGAACGTTATGGCCTCAACAACGAGGAAGTGTCATTCGCCGACATGATCATTACTGCTCCCGTCAACCCGGCCTATGCCTCGCTCAACATTGCGCAGGCCGTTCTGTTGGTGACCTATGAATGGTTCAAGCATGAAGCCACTTCCTTGGGGCAGGCCACGGCGCAACATGCAGCCCTTGCGGGTCCCGGCCTGCACATGACTGACACACGCCCCGCGACGCGCGAAGAACTCTACGGTTTCTATGATCATCTCGAAGCCGAACTGGATACATCCGGCTTCTTCAAAACCGACAAGCTGAAACCCGCGATGCTGCGCAACCTGCGCAACCTCTTCGCCCGCGCCAACCCTTCGGAACAAGAAATACGCAGTTTGCGCGGCGTGATATCGTCGCTGACACGTAAACATTTGCGTGGGCGAGGGGAAAAATCCGATGGCTGACAAGCCTCGCATCCTGTTGTTCGATAGTGGCATGGGCGGCCTAACAGTGGCACGCGCGGTAGCGAAACAATTGCCGCATGCCCATCTCGTCTACTCCGCTGACAATGCAGCCTTCCCCTATGGCGCCTGGAAAGAGCAAGCGCTGGTGCAGCGTATTGTCATGGTCGTCGGTCGTTTGATTGATACGGTCAAACCCGACGTTGTGGTCATCGCCTGCAACACCGCCTCAACCATAGCCCTGACGGAATTGCGCGCCGCCTATGATGTGCCCTTTGTCGGAACTGTCCCCGCCATCAAACCCGCCGCTGCCCAAACCAAAACCGGCGTCATCGGCGTGCTGGCTACACCAGGAACGGTAAGCCGCGAATACACCCACGCCCTGATCCACACCCATGCCTATCACTGCAAAGTACTGTTGCATGGCGCACCTCGCCTTGCCGAAATAGCCGAGCAGAAACTGCGTGGCCAGCCTGTGAACCTTGATGAATTGCGCGACGAAGTGGCCCCCGTTTTTCGCAAGCGCGACGGCAAGCCGACAGATGTTGTCGTTCTGGGCTGCACCCACTATCCGCTGTTGACGGAAGACATCGCCAAGGTCGCCCCCTGGCCCGTGACCTACATCGATCCCGCGCCCGCCATCGCCCGCCGCACCGCCGACATTGTTGAGGAAACCCGCCTGCAAGGTGCCAGCGACATCGTACCTGACCACGGCACGGTGATTCTCACCTCCGCGAGGGGCAGCGAGTCAGGGACCTTGGCCGCATATGCCACGATGGGTTTTCCGAAGCATATGGTGCTGGATTTGCCGGTGTAGGGGAGGGCCTTCCTCACTTCATCCGCGCCAGCATCTTCTCCAACACTGGCTTCTGCTGTTCATTCGCCACCAGCAACGCCGCCTCAACATCGGCTTTCGCTCCCGCGAGATTGCCGATCTGGAAGCGATAGGTCGCTCTCACAACATGAACTTCCGCGTCCAAGGGCGACGCTGCAATCGCCGCGTCAAAATCCTTGAAGGCCCCGTCCGGGTTTTTGAGAATCATGAACGCCTCGCCGCGTCGCACATAAGCCAGGCCAAATTTCGGATCGGCGATGATGGCGGTGGTAAAATCCGCCATGGCTTTTTTGGTTTCGCCCATTTTCAGCAATATGCGCCCGCGCCCATAGGCCGCCATCGCTTGCGTTGGATCGAGTTTCAATGCTTCGTCGAAAAAGCTCATGGCAGCGGGCACGTCCATCCGCACCAGCGCCGCCTGGCCTTCGGTCACAAGGTCATCAACAGGGCCGGCATGGGCGGGGGTTACGGTGAGCAGGGCAAGCAGGGTGAGAATGTATCGCATGTGCCCCACCCTATCTGTCGCAAACATGCCAGACAAGCGCCTTCACATGATTGACGCTTGCCGCATAAACAGGCACCACGGCTGCATGCTGTCCACCCAAGCCAAAGCCCTGCTGGCGCTCATCGCAACGGTCATCGTCTGGGGCGTTACACCGGTGTTTGCGCGCACGGTATCCTTGGCGCTTGGCCCCTATGACGCGTTGATCGTCAGGCTGATTGCAGGCGCGCTGATTTATACGATCCTGCTGGCTGTGACCACCGGCTTTCGCTTGCCGCGCGAGGACGTGCCACGCCTGCTGCTTGTCACCTTCCTTGGCTTCTTCATGTATTTCCTGTTTTCGGTTTTTGGCTTTGCCTATGCACCCGCCGGAATCGGCACGTTGATCATGTCGTCGCAACCCATCCTAATCGGATTGATCGCCTGGTCCATCGGGGTCGAACGTATCACTGCCATGACTCTACTGGGCCTGTTGGTGTCCTTTGCAGGGTCGGTGCTGCTGGTCTGGGGCGATGATGTGGGTGTTGCAGACGTAGCCAAAAGCGATGTGCTGCTGGGCTGCGGGCTGATTTTTCTGGCTAGCCTGGGCTGGGCCTTTTTCGTGGTGTTCTCGCGCCCGCTGGCACAAAAACATGGAGCCGTCAAAATCGCGGGTCTTACAAATATCCTGATGGCCGTGCCCCTGCTGCCCTTCGCCCGCGCCGATATGCCGGCAAAGATCCTGAATCTGCCGTTTAACGCGCTGTTCGGTTTTGCAGTGTTGACGACGGTTGGAAGCCTGAGTGCGATTGGCTGGAACTACGCCGCACCCCACCTGAAACCCAGTGTACTGGGAGCTAGCCTCTATGTCATGCCTGTGGTGGCAGTCGGTGCAGGCTGGCTGATTTTGAACGAGGCCGTTACACCGCAAATCCTGCTGGGAGCCGTTGTCATT
>JANPCL010000170.1:0-31150 GCA_031430915.1 Hyphomicrobiales bacterium | reverse complement strand
CCGAAGGGGTGATGAGGTCTCTTCCCAACTGAACGGAGAGCCAACAGAACCGCCTCACCCTACCCCACATTCAAAGCCCGCCCTCCATTGGCCAAACGACCGGGCACGCCTGAGATGAGTGTTTCGATGCTCTGCAGATTCTGGAAACGGCCAGACACCATGATGCGCGGCAAGGCTTGCAAGTGGTTGGCATGGTCAGGAGTAACGGTTCCCAAACGCGTGACAACAGAAGACGTGTAGCCTGCCTCGGCACAGAGTCTGAATTCGCGGGGACCGGCCGCGTCCTTGTTGCCGTAAGGATAGGCGAAATGTTGAACGGATTTGCCGATCTCGGCAGCCACACGTTCACCCGATTCCTGGATTTCTCTGCGGGCGTCCGCCTCTGGCAATTTCAGAAGATTGTAGTGGTTGAGGGTGTGGGCACCGATCGTAGCCAGAGGCTCCGCCGTCATTGTGCGGATTTCATCCCAGGTCATGGCCGCGCTGCGGCATTGGGCATCGACATCAACGCTGTAACGATCAGCAATGGCGCGCAGGGTTTTGCGCTGTTCATGTTCCGGAAGGGATTGCAGCTTTGGCGCAAGGGACCGCCAAGCCGCAACTTTGGCAGTCTCGCTCGCCGTTGCAGCATCGAATGAGAATTCGCCGATCTTGCATGTAAGATGATCGGCCCTGGCGACAACCGCTTCAAGTCCCCGCCACCACAATTCACAAGTCCCGTCAGCAATTTTAGGCGCAACGTAAACAGTGAACGGACAACCCGCAGCTTTGAACACCGGCATAGCGTGAACAAGATTGTCCTTGTAACCATCATCCAAAGTGAAAACGGCAAACCTGTTGCGTGACTGACCTTGCCTGATCTGCTCCACGGCATCGGACAGGGACAGGAGTGCGTAGCCCCTTCTCTTCACGAACGCGATGATGTCTGCGAGAAATTCTGGCGTAATCTCAAGGTTGCTGTTGGGGAAAAATCCGGTTTGCTGGCCGCCGCCCGGTCTCACATGGTGTAGGCAGAAAATAACACCCAAGCCGCCCCAGTGGCTTTCCATGAATTTGGCGGCGCCCGAATAGTAAATGGCGTCAAATCCGGATTGCAGCAAGCTGGTTCGTGACATGGTATGGTCTTTGCTGGTCTCTGCTGAGGCACGGGTTTTGGTGCAAAATGAAGCAATAAAGTTAAGAACCAACGCATCCCATGAACGCGCCACTGGCCATAAGTGAGACATTCGAACCTTCGGCCCATGAATTGGCCGGGGGCATGCTCATTCACGTTTACGACAATTTAAGCATGGTGGAGACGAGGTGGCGGGCGTTGCAGCAGCACGGTTTTGCATCCGTCTACCAGAGCTTTGACTGGTGTGCCGCATGGTTATCTCGCGTTGGAACGACACGTGGAATCATGCCTTGTATTGTCACTGGGGAAAATGCGTTGGGGCAAGTACTCTTTGTTCTGCCACTGCAAATCCGCAAACGCCGAGGTTTCACAATAATAGAGGGGTTGTCGGCACCCCAAGGTGCCTATGCGGGTTTGGTCATGAACAGGGACTTCGCACAGAAAAACGCGGCACACTGGTTTGGGCAATACTTCGAGCATGTCATCGAAGCTTTACCCAAGCATGACGTTTTCAGATTGGAAAATGTTGCAAAAATCATTCACAGCATTGAAAATCCATTGTTGCAAGCCAGATCATTCCGGGCCGCAAACCAGAGTCATATCATGGCTTTGCAACTTGATTATAATGCTTTGCTGCAAGCCAAACGATCTTCAGAGACACGACGCACATTACGCAAACGTGACCAGAAACTGGAAGCGTCCGGGAAGCTGGAATTTGATCTGCCAATAGACCAATCAGCCCGCGACACGACACTTCGGGTCATGTTCGAGCATCAAAAGCAAAGGCTGCAGGAATTTGGTGTTTTCAATGTTTATGATGACCTTGAACAGCAGTTCATCAGGGATCTCGCAACAATCAACACCCCAGAAGGTCCGCTGCTTCGCCCCTATCGTCTCACTCTTGATGGTCAGACACTGGCCGTGATGTTGGGGGCCTATTACAACAATACATATTGGGCCTTGGTGTCGTCTTTGGCCCCGGGTGACTTGAGAAAACTCTCGCCGGGTGACTATGCGTTGCGGGCCATGATCGCCGATCTTTGCCGGGACGGCACCACCGAGATCGACTTTTCAGCAGGAGATACCGCCTACAAATTCCACTGGTCTGACGTACAAGTGCCTTTGCACCTGATCATCAGGTGCAACGGTGTCAAAGGTCTGCCGCTCGCACTTGTGTTTCTCGTGCGCGAGAAACTGAAACGGTTTGCCAAGAGCACCCCAGTCCTGAATTCAGCGCTGTTTTCGCTTCGACGCCGCCTGAAGGGTCGCAGCGCCTAGTCAGGCCGCTACCTGTTGTGCAGCTTCCACGTGGATCAAATAAACATTCGCGAAGCCACGATCTTTCAAAGTGCTTGCAGCTGCAACTGCGTCGCGTTTGCGATGTTCCGGTGCATGGATCAGAACCGTGTTGCAGCCTTTGGCAAGATGAAGAGTGGCAGGCGAGGCTTGGCCAACGTGGACAAGAACCATATCATAGATGCCCGTCAGCGTTTTCGTGATTGCTTCCATGCGAGAGGCGAGTGCCGCGTCTGCGATCATTTCAACATTGCCGTAGCGCAGGAATTGCAGACTGGACTCTGTGTCACGCTGAATGGCCTTGGAGAAATCTGACGCACCCGACAACAGCTCTCCGATACCTGGCGCGTGTGGCAGTTCCAGCAGATCGGGCAAGGGGCTGCGGTGGGCTTCCAAATCAATCAGCAATGTCTTTACGCCAGTACTTGCAAAGTTGCGGGCCAGCGCCAGCCCCAAGGCCGCAGTTTCATTGCCGCCACCAATTCCTGCCAGAGCGCAGGCTTTCAAGACTGCCTTGTTGCGCATGGACAAAAGATGTTGGGCGAGTTCCGTTGTCGTCGCGTTCAAGCTGCCTTCTGCCGACAGTGCGCTGAGCAGCGCGCGTGTCTCCAAGGCGGTGCGGGCAGCTGGAAGGCTGGCGAGGGTCATTGGTGCCACTACATTTACGCTGGATTGTACCGGGGCAAGCGAAACGCGTTGCTGCGGTGCAGCTTGTTGCGTCAAATCAAGTTGTGGAATGTTGAGGTGCTGGTCAACAACGCCACGGGCCGGGTGCCTGCTGCGCTGCACGGGCTCTTCACCCGACGCCAGGGCTTCACTCATGCGTGTTGCCTGTGACATGATTTCAAAAAGAAAAGCCAGGCCAACACCGAGGCCCAAGCCCGCCAAGGTGGCCAGCAATACGATGGGGCCAATCTTGGGAAAGAAAGGTGCTGCCGGGACAGATGCTGTTTGTATGACGCGGGCAAAACCCGGTTGTAACGCCAGATTCTGGCGCGTGTTGCTGTCGGCAAAACGACCCAACATCAGTTCCAACTGGTCGCGGCTGGCTTTGGCTTCGCGTTCCAGTTCCTTGAGTTTCACTTCATCCTGTGCTGCACCACCTTCGCGATCCTTCAGGCCTTCCAGGCTCTTGCGCAATGAAGCCGCACGGGCAGCAGCGATCTTGGCTTGGCCCTGCAAGCCATCAACGACCTTCAGGGCTTCCCGGCGAATGCGGCGCTCAATATCAGAAATTTCTTTCTGTGTGGCGAGCATCTTTGGATGATTGGATAAATAGGTGGCTGACAATTCTGTGTATTTGCGTTCGGCTGTCACTTGCTGTTCTTGCAAACGCTGGATGATGGGAGAGGCGATCACATCGCTGGAGCCTTCCACACTTCCGCGTGTCTCCAGCATATTGCGGATCTCGTCGGCCTTGGCCTTTGCTTCGCTGCTTGCAGATTCAGCTGATGATATCTGTGTATTGAGTTCGGACAACTCCTGAAGGCCCAGGGTTGCCGTCTGGCCTTTCAGCAAACCGGCTTCGGCCCGGTACGTCTCAACAGCTGCGTCGGCTTGGGACACCTTCTGGCGCAGGCCGTCGATTTGCGACGCCAACCACTGGGTGGCCCGCTCCGTGTCGCCCGTGCGATTCTCACGCGTGCCCAGAGCGTAGGTTTCTGCGACACTGTTGGCCACGTCGGCGGCTACTTTGGGATCTCGCGATGTATATTTAACGGCGATGACGTTGGATTCGGGCAATGGATAGACTGTGAGTGCGCCATTGAAGTGATTGTAGGCACGTTGTTCTACAGACATCAACCGAGGGTCATCGGCAAAGCCAGTGGCAATCATCAATTGACCCATCAGACCAATGCCATTTTTCATCGGGTCGAATTCGGGCTTTTCATTAAGCGCCAACGCCGTGACCACGCGCTTGCCCAGATCTTCTGACTGCATGACCGCGACTTGGCTTTGTACAATTCGCTCATCAATGGTCTTTTCAGCATTGCTCGCCTGCGACACGCTGGCGCTATCGTATGGTGTCGACAGATTATCGATCAGCACACGCGCTTCGGACTGATATTTCGGTTTCACAATCGTGACCGTGCCAAGCCCCAAGGCAGCACCCATCAACAGGCAGGAGAGCATGAGCACCTTGCGTTTGCCCATGCCACTCAAGACATCCATAATGCTGAACGAGGGGGCTTCCCCGTAGACTTGGCTCATATTCCGGACTCACTCGATTGACGCGTCAAAGCCCACCTTCGCGTTTTATGGTAACCATTCTCTTAACAGCCTGACGTTGCGGGGCTTTAAGTGATTGCTAACCATAAGGCAGTAGCTTTCGGTTCAAGGCCCTGTTCGGGCGAGTGTTGGTTTTTTGAGTAGAATTTTTGTCATGCGTTTTCCTGTTCTGTTAGCGACTGCCCTTTTGCTTTCGGCCTGCGTCGATCAATGGGAAGCCAACGCGCCCTCGGCTCCCCCCGGTGGCACCGGCATTATGGCTGATGATACCATTGCTTCGGGACCAGACGCTGTGTCGTCCATTTCGCAATTGCCAAGCACCAATGAAATCGGTGCCATTCCGCCTTTCGCAACACAGGGACAAGCCGCCGCATATGAATATGGTGCGGGCTACCGCGTGGGAGCAGGTGATCGTTTGTCAATCCGCGTGGTTGGTGAACAGGACATCACGGGAGAATACCTGGTGGATGCCACCGGCGTGCTGAGCCTGCCCTATGTACAGTCAGTCCCAGTCGCTGGTCTCAATACCGGCCAGATTGAACGCCTCATCGTCCAGAAGCTGCGGGCGGGTTATTTGCGTGATCCGAAAGTTTCAGTGCAAGCCATCAATCTGCGTCCATTTTATATCATGGGTGAGGTTACCACGGGTGGCAGTTTCCCTTATCAACCCGGCATCACTGTGCAAAATGCCATCGCCATTGCAGGTGGCTACGGCACACGGGCTGACAAGGGCGTTGTGCTTTTGACCAGGCGAACGGCGAATGGCACCAATACGTTCAAGGTGCCAGTGACAACGCAGGTCTATCCCGGAGACATTGTCTATATCCGTGAACGCTGGTTCTGATCGGGACTTCAGCATGAAAATCGTTCATGTCTTCCGGGCACCAATTGGCGGCTTGTTTCGCCATGTCAGGGATCTGGCGCGGGGCCAGAAAGCAATCGGTCATCAGGTTGGCATAATCTGCGATTCCACCACTGGCGGCGAGTATGCGTCGAGGTTGCTTGAAGAACTCAAAGAATATTGCAGTCTGGGAGTTGCACGGCGACCGATTTCACGCATGCCGGGTTTGGGCGATATCTCAGGGACAAAAACCGTTATCGACATCGCAAAGCAGTGGTCCCCCGATGTGTTGCATGGCCACGGGGCCAAAGGCGGCGTTTACGCCCGTCTTGCCGGATATCGGCTGGGCATTCGCTCGTTCTACACGCCGCACGGCGGAAGCCTGCATCACCCTGCTTCCAAACCCATGCAGCTGGTTATTGATGGTACTGAAAAAATACTGCGGCAGCTGGGCACGGGACTGTGCTTTGTCTGCGACTATGAGCGCGACCGGTTTGATCACATGATCGGTTTGGGCAAGGCGGCCCACATCGTCGCACATAACGGCTTGTGGGAGGATGAATTCATTCCCGCCGTACCTTCCCCCGATGCCACAGACTTTCTCTTCGTAGGAGAAATGCGCGACTACAAGGGTGTGGATATTCTTCTCGAAGCTCTGGCCAAACTCAAAGGCGCTACCCTCACATTGGTGGGCGACGGTCCTGCCATGGATGAATACAAGTCTCTTGCGGCCTCCCTTGGAATCTCCAAACTGGTTCGCTTCATGGGTCGCATGCCCATGCAGGAAGCGGTCAGCCTCGGCCGTATCATGGTGCTGCCGTCGCGGTTTGAATCGTTCCCCTATGTTGTGCTCGAAACAGCAGCAGCCAGCTTACCGCTCATCACCACAGCAGTTGGTGGCATTCCCGAGGTTGTGCCACGGTCTTTGCTTTGCGCGCCCTTGACCGCCGAAAACCTAGCGGATCATATGGGGAAACTTCTATCCAACCCTGAGCGGATGAAACGGGACGGCGATGACTATGCAGCTCTCATCCGCAAGACCTGTACAGCGCCGGACATGACACGCAAAATCACGGATTTTTACGTTTCGGCTTGATTTCGCTCAGTCTGTTAACACTCCAATAACCATGTTTAACGGGATTGGTTAGCGTGCGCGCACAGGGCAAGGCGCTTGCTTGGGTAAGTTCGAAACAGTGCTGTGTTTCGAAATGAAGCAGACCATGAAACCCGACAACCAGAACCTGAAAAATATCTCCATGTCTTCGGCGCTTGAAACAGTGCTCGACAAGGCTACCATTTCGCGTTGGCAGGAATCGCGCGCACATATTTTGAACGAATTGCCGGACAAGCCCTTTGTTGCACCTCGCGTTGTGGCAGCGATGGTCCGCATGACGGAGGGGTTTCTCGTGGCTCTGGTCGCAATGGGCAACTTGGTACGATATCCCGGGCTTGACAGTCTGAATGATCCTTTTCTTTACTTTTCCGTCGTCGTTGTCGGTGGCCTTGCCTTCCCGCTGCTGCTGCAACTGATGGGTTGTTACAAACTCAATACCCTGCTCACACCCCTGCCCCGGATACCTAGCCTTGCAATGGCCTGGTTGATTTTGTTTGGCGGCATTGCGCTGTTTGCCTTTGTCGGCAAGGTGGGTGCTGACTTGTCACGCGGCTGGTTGTTGAGTTGGGCGGTTTCCGGCTTCTTCCTTGCCATTGCGACGCGGCTCCTGTTGTCGCATTTCGTGCGCCGTATGAACCGCTTCGGCCAGCTTAATCGCCGAGCCGTTCTTGTGGGTGGTGGTGCTTCAGCTGATCATGTGATCGCCACACTTGCGGCATCGCGCGATACGGGCCTCAGCGTGCTTGGTGTGTTTGACGACCGGAGCGAAGAGCGAGCCCCTCTTACTTCGCAGGGACTGCAAAAGCTTGGAACTGTTGAAGACCTTATCGACTTTGTGCGCTCGACGCGTGTCGACACCTTGATCCTGACGCTCCCCGTCACGGCGGAAAGCCGTTTGTTGCAAATTCTTGAACGGCTTTGGGTGTTGCCAGTTGATATCCGTCTTTCAGCCCAAGACCAGCGCATGCGCTTTCGGCCACGCGCTTACTCATACATCGGCAATCTCGCCCTGCTCGACTTGTTTGACAGGCCACTGGGCGACTGGGGTCCGTTTGTGAAAGCTGTGGAAGACAAGGTGATTGCAGCCCTTGCGCTTGTGCTGCTAGCCCCGGTGTTTCTGGGTGTTGCCATAGCTGTAAAATGTGAAAGCAAGGGCCCCGTGTTTTTTCGCCAGAAACGCTATGGCTTCAACAACGAGATGACTGAGGTCTATAAATTCCGCTCCATGTACACCGACCTTGCCGACGTTGATGCGCGCAAGCTTGTGACCAAGGATGACCCACGGGTGACACGCGTTGGTCACATCATACGCAAGACCAGCCTTGATGAATTGCCGCAACTGATCAATGTGCTGAAAGGTGAGCTATCGCTGGTGGGACCACGTCCCCATGCGACCATGGCCAGTGCAGCTGGCAGTCTTTATGAAACCGTGGTGGAGGGCTATTTTGCCCGCCACAAGGTGAAACCCGGCATGACAGGCTGGGCGCAGATCAACGGCTGGCGCGGTGAAACCGATACAGCCGAGAAAATCGAGCGCCGTGTCGAACATGATCTTTATTACATCGAGAACTGGTCGTTAACCTTCGATCTTTACATTTTGGCAAAGACTCCATTCGCCCTGCTGGATACCAAGCAGGCCTACTAGGCTTACCAAATGTCAACGACACACGTGGCACCCATCCACGGGAACAGCAATTCGATTTCAGAGTATTTTCTGAATTGCAGTATCTGGCTGATGCTGGCTGTGTCGTTTGTGGTGTTTGTAGAGCCGGCACCTGTTGATCTGGTATTTGCATTTGTACTGATTTTTTTTGCACGCAGCCGCATCAGCGGCTCGATCGGCGTCATGCCGATGTTACTCCTGCTGCTCATTTACAACGTCGGTGGTTTCACCAGCTTCCTCCAGGCACCACAGCAGCCCAAAGCCATGACCTTTGTCATCACGTCATCCTACATGGCGGTAACGGCGGTGGTCTTTTCGTTATATCTCTCCAGCAATCCGCAACGGCATTTTCCTGTCATCATGAAGGGATGGGTCGTTGGCGCTGTGCTGGCGTCGATCTGGGGCTTGATTGATTACTTTCAACTGCCAACACCGTTTCAGTTACAGGTGTTGGAAGGGCGCGCCACGGGCTTGTTCAAAGATCCCAATGTCTTTTCCACCTATCTGATCTGCCCGATCATGGTGATGATGCAAACCTTGATGCTGCGTCAGTCGCGACATCCTGTTGCGCTCACCTTGTCGTTGCTGATCTGCATTCTTGCACTGTTCCTGTCGTTTTCGCGCGGAGCGTGGATGAGTTTTGTCGTCGCCAGCACTGTCATGCTTGTGCTTACATTTATTTTGTCCGGGGACCAGCGGCTGAGAACACGGCTCGTCTTGCTTTCATTTGGCGGTTTGATTGCGGCCACGCTGCTGTTCATGGTGCTGATGAGCATTCCCGACATACGGACCATGTTCCTCGATCGCTTCACCCTGGTGAAATATTACGACGCGGGTGAAACGGGTCGCTTTGGCAACCAGTTGCGTTCCCTGCCCGACCTCATGACGCGGCCATTTGGCTATGGGCCGCTGGTGTTCCGCAACATATATGGGCAGGATCCCCACAACACCTTCCTCAATGCCTTTGCGTCCTATGGATGGTTTGGCGGAATTACCTATTTTCTGCTGATTGTATCGACGCTGGTTGTTGGGCTGAAAACCGTATTCAGCCGCACGCCCTGGCAACCCATGGCGATTGCGGTCTTTGCGCCACTCGTTTCAACAATTTTTCAGGGCGTGCAAATCGATACGGAACACTGGCGTCACTTTTATTGGATCCTTGGCATGCAGTGGGGTTTTTATGCAGCAACTGCACAATACCGATTCAATGCGGCAGCATCGGCACGGGCATTTCAGCCCTGGACCCAGACGGCAGAAAATCGCTAGGCGATACCGGGGCTTTTTGCCGTCCACATTTTCAGCACACACCAACATGTCGTTAACCTTTAATCTTTAGATTTTGGCAATAAATTTGGCAGCCTTGCTGCAAACCAAAGATGTCGCCTGACAATGTCCACCGCCACCCTGACGCCTGCCATGGTAATCCGCACAAATGTGCTGGACAGTTTCCGCACATGGACCGTGGCACTGGTGTTCCTGACCTCATTTGTATCGACGTTCCAGCCTGCGCCTTGTGATATATTTTTCGTTTTGGCTTTCCTGTTTTCACTGCAGGGCGGGCTTCGGCTTTCTGTTGTGTTGATGCCGTTATTGATGCTGTTGATGATCTACAACCTTTCAGGACTGGTGAGCTATCTGTTCATCCCCTTCGACAGGCTGGACAGCCACATTTATTTAATTGGCCTCGCCTACACCAGTTTTTCAGGATTTTATTTCGCGGCCTATATTGCCGACGATCCAGCGCGGCGTTTCAGGCAGATCATGAAAAGCTACTGGATTGCAGCCACAATTGGCGCAATTCTTGGATTGCTCGTTTATTTTGAAATCATTCCCACCAACGTGTTTTTGCCGGGTTACAATTCGCGTACGGTCGGCGCCTACAAGGACCCTAACGTCTATTCGACCTGGCTGGTTTTGCCATTTGTGACGATGTTGCAGGGCTTCATCATGGGAACACTGCGCTTGCGCCTGTTAAGCGTGTGCAGTTTTCTCCTTATCTTTGCCGCCCTGTTCCTGGCTTTTTCCAGAGGCGCGTGGATTGATACATTGATGGGCTGCATATTGATGATTGGTCTGACCTACGTGCTGTCGCCTTCCAAGCAGGCGCGCGTGCGCATCGTTCTTGCCGGGATCGGCGGCATTCTGTTTCTCGCCATTGTGTTGACGGTGTTGTTGTCCATTCCAGAAACACGGGATGTGTTTCTGGATCGTTTCACCCTCGTCAAAAGCTATGATGCTGGAGAGACCGGGCGTTTTGGCAATCAGCTCAATGCCATTCCTTTGCTGTTGCAAAGGCCCTTCGGCTTTGGACCCTACCAATTCGAAGAACTGTTTGGAATTGCCCCACACAATACGTTCCTGAATTCATTTGCCTCGGCTGGTTGGGTGGGTGGTCTGTCTTATATCCTGTTTGTGGTTTCGACCATCATCGTTGGGGTGAAATCACTTTTCATTCGCTCTCCGCTTCAGCCCTATGCCATCGTTGTTTTCAGTTGTTATCTGCCAATGGCGCTGCAAGGCATCCAGATTGATACGGAGCATTGGCGGCATCTTTACTGGATGGTTGGCATGATCTGGGGATTCTATGCTGCGAGCCTTCACTATACCCGCGTGCCTGCCGCGATCAGCGAATTCTACCAAGGCTGGAATTTGAAAATGTCCAATGGACCAGTGCAACACTGATGGCAAATGGGTTAAAGTCTTTCCTGTCTAAACACCTTCTGGGCGACCAGCTTGCCGGGCGCCTGCTTGGACCGGGCCTTGCCGCACTCATCATCAAGATTGCCAGTGCCGCTTTCAGCTACCTGATGCTGGTGGCCTTCGCCCGTATGCTGGACCCGGTGGCCTATGGTCATTTTGGTGTCATGCTCAACATTTCGATTGTCTTGTCAGCGCTGGCCGCACTCGGCCTGCCAACAGCGGCCATGCGGTTCTGGGCCGGGCATCAGGCCAAGGGTGACATGGATTTGGCCAAGGGCTTTCATATTGGCGCGCAGAAACTCCTGCTGATTGTTGCCATTGTTTTATGTGGTGTTGGCGTGCTGGCTTCTTTGCTAGGCTGGGGTTCGGAGTATTTCGGACTGCGTAACGGCGCATTGCTGGTTGCAATTTTCGCCGTTGTGCTGGCCTTCGCGGATTACTTCGCAAACATACTGCGTGCACAGAACAGGATTGTTTGGTCCATGGCACCGCGCGATGTGGTTTGGCGCATCGGCTCACCCATAGTAGCATTTGTCGTGTTCTGGTCGATGGGCGTGCTGACGGCGGGAATGGCGATTGGCTGCTGCATTGGCGTGTTGGCAGCGCTCACATTGGCGCAAGGTTTTACCTCCCACAAAGCAATGACGACAGCAGTCGGCCATGTTCCCGCTCGTTCCGATTGGTCACAGTGGCGGGGTCCGCTTTTGCCGCTTGCCGGTGCCAGCATCCTGTTTGCCATGGTGCAGCAGCTTGACGTCGTCATTGTCAGCGCCTTTCTTGGCGCTCAGGAGGCGGGGGCCTATTTCGCGGCCCAGAAAACCGCGAGCCTGCTCGGCCTTGTAATGATTGCCGGTGGACTTGTGGCAGCGCCGCTGATGTCTGCCGCGTGGCAATCGGGGCGCAAAGCGGAACTGCAACGCCTGTGCAAAATGCTGGCCCTCGCCATCGCTGTTTCCACGGCAATCGGCTTTGTGGTGCTGGTCTTAATCGGCAAGCCTCTGCTCATGATTTTTGATCCGGCATACCAATCAGCTTATCCATTGTTGCTGATCCTCGGTCTGGGTTATGCCATCGACGCATTGGCTGGACCCACGGCCTATCTCATGCAGATGACGTCGCTGGAAGGTGCCTATCTCCGCATCATGGCCGTCGTTTATGGTTTTGTACTGGCGCTGCAAATTGTGTTCGTTCCGCTTTATGGAGCTGTCGCTGCGGCCTGTGCCACTGCACTGGGGGTAGCTTTGTGGAACATCATTGCAATCACACAATTACGGCGCTCCATCGGTGTTGATTCATCAATTCTCAGTTTTTTTCTGCCACCTAAAAGCGCATGACCCGACATTCCGACCCTCGTATTGCCGTCCTGCTGCCATCCTATAATCCCGGACCAGAACTGGCAGCCACACTTGACAGCCTGCGCACACAAACTGTGCCGTTTCGTCTGTTTCTGGTGGATGATGGCAGCAAACGGCCCGGCGACTACGAAACACTGACACAGGGCATGGACGTTCGTATTCTGCGCCTGCCACAAAACCTCGGCATCACAGGAGCCATGAATGCCGGCCTTGAAGCGATCATGGTCGGGGCATTCGACTATGTGGCGCGCATCGACACAGGTGATTTCTGCAAGCCCGAGCGCTTTGCCACACAACTCGCCTATATGGACGCCAACCCGCATATTGGGATCGTCGGGTCCGCCGTTGAGTTTCGACTGTTTGACGGCAGCGGCAAACTTGTGGGCGAAAAGACCATGACATTTCCGCTGTCACACGAAGACTGCGTCAAACGCCTGCCATTGAATTCGCCCATCATTCACCCCGCCATGCTGATCCGGCGCAATGTGTTTGTATCGCTCAAGGCCTATTCCGAAAACTATCCTGCAGCTGAAGACTTTGATTTGTTGTGGCGCGCCCACAGGGCGGGATTTCAATTGATCAATCTGCCGGAGACCTTGTTGACGAAGGAAGAAACACCGGGGTCGATATCGCAGCAACGTCGCCGCAGACAGATCATGAGCCGCTTGCGCATCCAGTGGGACAACCGCAACCTGTTGCAACTCCGCTGCTGGCTGGGGCTAATCAAAAGTATCGTGACCTGGGCCTTGCCCGCTGGAGCGGTACATGCCCTCAAATTCATGATTGGAAAATGAGTGGGGAGAAAGATGGTCGGAGCGACAGGATTCGAACCTGCGACCCCTAACCCCCCAGATTAGTGCGCTACCGGGCTGCGCTACGCTCCGACTTGGGGTCAGCGTGTAGCTTGAAGAGTCGCGAAAGGCAAATGCCAAATCAGCGGTGTTGCAGCACCCAAAACAGGTCCCCGCGGCGTCCACACAGGTTTTGCGCCTGCACCGCCAATGCCAGCAACCACACCAATTCAGCGCCAACAACAGCATAGCCAATGCCGATGAAGCCAAAGGCGTGGCAGAAGATCACTGACAGACCGACAAGCATCAGCAGTGTTACCACGCAGCTTCCGGCCGTTCGCAATTGAAAGCCATTGATTGAGAGTATTTGCTGGTTCATGCCACCCAGTGCACGCAACGACTGGCCCAGCATGAACAACACAAGCAGCCATTTGCCCTGACGATAAGCCTCACCAAACAGGCTGAGCGCAAAATCTCCCAGCACCAAAGTCCCCAATAAAGCTGCCAGTACAATGCCCATGGTCGTGAAGTTGATACGCTTCAAAAGCCCGTTGACCATGTCAAAATCACGTTTCACCAAGGCTTGAGTAAAGTCCGTCACCACCAGCATTTGTCCGGCTTGCAAAACAAAGCCTGCAATGGCGGCCAGTCGCATGGCGATGCCAACGACCGCCACTTCTTTTTCCGGCAAGATCCAGCCGCTGACCAGAATAACGATATCGGCGAAGGCTAGCATGGTGGCAGATACAAGTGTGAGTGAAAACGCCTTGGCCCGCAGTTTTTTGACGAAGGCCGGGCGCGGTGGGGCCAGATGGCGCAACGACAACCCGCGCCCCTGCAATGCCAAGGATTGGCCAACGCCTGTCAGATATGTGACGCTGACAAATACAATCAGCGCTGTAAAAGCATTATGCACCCAGCCCACGTATGCCCCCGCCAACAACCCCACCAGAAAGGCTGACGGGCGAAACAAGAAATCGGGCATGTAGGCGGTTTTGAAAAAACGGGCTGCCATGGCCATCGACGCATTGTAACGGATGAACATCGAGGCTGGTGCGCAAAGGCAGCCGAACAGCAGCGCTGTGCGCTGGCCGGGGGTGAGTTGCAATGTGAACTCCGCCAGCGCAATCACAGCGACTACGGCTGCAAAAGCAATCAAGCTATCGACCACGGCTGCACGGTTGAAACTATCTGCCAGCTTCGTGCGACCATGGGCTGTGAGCTTGGGCAGTTCGGTCGTGGCCAGCAGCGCATAACCGCCATTCGCCACAAGAGCAATAAAAGCAGCTGCACTCATTCCAAGAAACACCACGCCCACATCGTCTACCGACAGCACGCGTGCCAGCACCAGTTGACTGGCAAAACCCACGGCTGCGCCAATCAGCCTGGCGCCGACGAGACTTGCCATTTTGCCGACGAGTGAAGACAGGTTCACGTCGCTGTGGGATCCAACAGCTTGCGGGCGTCAACCAGGTCTTTCAAGGCTGCCTTCAGCGAATCAGACTGGGCGGAAGACAGCCGATGAATGATCTTGGGCGCTTCATCGCGCAGGGTTGTTTTTGGTGCTGCAGGTGCAACAGTTGCGCCCTTTCCAACCCGTGGTGCCAGTGTGGCGCGACCGGGCAGCGGTGCGCCTTCGCGAATTGCATCGCCCTGACGTGGCTTGATGTCGCCCCGGCCAACGCCAACGACATAGCCTGCATTTTCTTCCTTGAAGATGCGCTGCACGCCGCGAATGGTATAGCCTTCACCATAAAGCAGCGTGCGAATGCCGCGCACAAGGTCAACATCGGCTGGCCGATAATAACGGCGGCCACCGGCGCGTTTCATCGGTTTGATCTGGGTAAACTTGGTTTCCCAAAAGCGCAGCACATGCTGGGGAACATTCAGTTCCTCGGCCACTTCGCTGATGGTGCGGAAGGCGTCTGGTGATTTTTCCAAGGATGCGGTCCTTTGCTTCAGTCTTCGTCGCCGCCTTCCAGCCCGTTGACGATATTCTTCATCACTTGGCTGGGACGGAACACGAGAACGCGGCGCGGCGTGATGGGCACTTCTTCACCCGTCTTCGGGTTACGTCCCATGCGCTCACGCTTGGATCGCAGCATGAAAGTACCAAAAGACGAAAGTTTGACGGACTGACCTTCAACCAGAGCGTCAGACACCAAATCCAGAACGGCATTGACCATATCTGCTGATTCCGTACGCGACAGCCCGATGCTGCGGTGCAAAGATTCGCTTAGATCTGCGCGTGTCAGTGTTTTCTTGTTCATGTCCCGGACCTCTCCTGCAGAACCGACGTGCGCGACTGTATGGCGAGACTCACTTGCGGTCAACAGGAAGGTTGATCAATCTCAAAGACTTATCGCAGAATGTTAAACCCGGTAAAATTACAACCGTACCAAAGCGGCGCCCCAGGTGAAACCGCCGCCCATGGCTTCCAGCAAAACCAGCTGACCGGGCTTGATGCGCCCGTCTTTCACCGCGACGTCAAAGGCCAGAGGAATCGAAGCGGCTGAGGTATTTCCGTGCTTGTCGAGGGTCAGCACAATGCGATCTTCGGCGATGCCAAGTTTGCGGGCCGTTCCCTCAAGAATACGGCGGTTGGCCTGATGCGGCACGAACCAATCGATATCTGCGGCCTTGACCCCAGCCGTTTGCAGCACCTCATCCCTGACAGCGGCGATGTTTACGACTGCGTGCTTGAAGACCTCGCGGCCTTCCATGCGCAGGTGGCCAACAGTTTGCGTGGTGGACGGGCCGCCATCGACATAGAGCTTGTCATTGAATTTGCCATCGGCCCGCAGTTTTGCCGCCAGAATGCCCTTACTGCCATCACCTTCATGGGCAGACAGCACAAAAGCCCCTGCCCCATCGCCAAACAACACGCAAGTGCCGCGGTCCGTCCAATCGAGAATACGGGAGAAGGTTTCTGAACCGATAACCAAGGCGTTCCGGGCTTGTCCTGTCTTGATCAACGCGTCCGCAGTTACCAGCGCATAAACAAAGCCGGAGCATACAGCTTGCACGTCAAAGGCGGCACCATGGCGAATGCCGAGATCATTCTGCACCAGCGTGGCAGTGGCGGGAAAGGTGTTGTCTGGAGTAGATGTGGCGAGAACGATGAGGTCAATGTCCGCAGCAGCCAAGCCAGCAGCCGCCATGGCGTTCCTCGCGGCCTCCGTCGCCAAGGTGCGCGTGGTTTCGCCTTCGCCAGCGATGTGGCGGGCGTGTATGCCCGTACGCTCGACAATCCATTCATGGGTGGTGTCGACAATCTTGCTCATGTCCGCATTGGTCATGATGCGCTTTGGCAGCGCCGACCCCACACCGGTTACACAACT
The DNA here is from genome assembly GCA_031430915.1 of Hyphomicrobiales bacterium. Classification (GTDB taxonomy): domain Bacteria; phylum Pseudomonadota; class Alphaproteobacteria; order Rhizobiales; family Aestuariivirgaceae; genus Aestuariivirga. The sequence goes on along the minus strand of JANPCL010000170.1, from coordinate 14,706 downwards.
CGTGATCATGGTTGCTATTCCGCCGCCTTCGCCACGGGTGCGAGAAGGGAATGCACCTGGGCCACGTCTTCTGCGATTTTCTTCACCAAACCGTTTTTCACCATTTCAATCGCCATGTCGATTGCGGTTGCAAAGCCAAGCGCATCGGTTCCGCCATGGCTTTTGACTACGACGCCAGTTAGCCCCACAAATACGCCGCCATTGTGTTTGCGCGGGTCAAGCCGCTCTTTGAAGGCACGGAAAGCACCCTGCGCAAGAAAAGCGCCGAGCTTCGACATGAGCGTGCTGGACAACGACGCTTTCAAAAAGGAGCTGATCTGTTTGGCGGTGCCCTCGGCGGTTTTTAGCGCTACATTGCCAGTGAAACCTTCAGTGACCACTACATCGACGGTGCCCTTGGAGATATCGTCGCCTTCCACATTGCCGTGGAAGTGAATAGGCAATGGCATCTCACGCAGCAGGCGACCAGCTTCCTTCACGGCTTCATTGCCCTTGATTTCCTCAACACCGACATTGAGCAAACCAACACGGGGCTGCTCCAGCCCGAACAGGCAGCGGGCCATGGCCTCGCCCATCACGGCAAATTCCAACAGCTGACGGGCATCAGCGCCCACTGTAGCACCAACGTCCAACACCACTGATTCACCCTTCTCAGTAGGCCACAGTACAGCGATGGCTGGTCTTTCAATGCCCGGCAATGTTTTCAGAACAAATCGCGCCATGGCCATCTGGGCGCCAGTGTTTCCGGCGGAAACAGCCGCGCTGGCCTTGCCGTCCCGCACGGCTTCAATCGCCTGCCACATGCTGCTTTTGCCACGACCGCGGCGCAAGGCCTGGCTGGGCTTGTCGTCCATCGCCACTGCAACGTCCGTGTGGCTGATAATTGACACGGGTTTCAGTTTAGGATGGGCGTCCAGCAAAGGAGCAATCCGGGCTTCATCACCATAAAACAGGAAGGTGAAACCGGGGTGACGTTCTGCAGCGAGCGCCGCACCTGGTACAACGGTTTCAGGTCCATGGTCCCCGCCCATGGCGTCCAGTGCTATTGTCAGCTTGTCAGTCATTGAGGTCCGGAATCAGTCTTGCCCAATCGCTTTGCGCGACCAAGTGCAAAATAGAGGCTTCGAAGCGTGAAACAACACCTAAATGCCAAGCTCAGGACTTGCCCTTGGGAAACTGCAGCACGGTAAAGGGGCTGGGGGGCTTTTCGTCCTGTGTTGGATCAGACTCGATGATGGAAGTAAAGCTTTCGCCGGGCATACGCGGATAGGGATCGAGTTCAAGCGCAATCGACTCGGCCACAAGTTCGCCGAGGTCTATGATGCCATTCTCTATGGGGTCAATTTCAAGTTCCGAGTCGACGTCGGAATCGCCTTTGACGTTGAGAAAATAGCGTTCAACGGGAACGACCTGCGTGCTGCGAAAGAGTTCCAGGCTGACAACGGACTCTTGATCCAGATCAACCGTGGCTTGACCTCCAATCTTCATGCCGCCGCCGCGCCAGGGCTGAGCCTTCAACTCCGCCCTAAGGGAATGGATTTTCGGGACCTGCAGACGTTTGGCCAGTGCAGAGCATTCCGCATCTGTGGCCACAGGCTTCTCATGGGACCCGAGTTTCGAAACGCGCGCCACTTCCAGCGGGCGGGAAAATTCGAATTGTACTGCCGGTGGTAACTTCGTCATTCGAACCTCACGTTGCCCTGTGCCATGGCGTCCAAGTCTTGCGCCTTGAGAACCTGTTGCGCCTGCATGATCCATGTTGCGAGATTGCCAGCATGGGCGGCATCTGAGCCTGCATAGATATTGCGCTCAAGTGCTACACGCAAATCATTCTGGGTCTGTGCTGCGGAATAGACCTTGATACGGCCAAAAAACGCCTCCGCCATCTTGCGCACCTTTTTGCCCACAGCCAAATCACCGACGCCGACTTCCCGCAACGCCGCATCCATGGCGGCAAAGAACCGATCCGTCAAAGCCTGGCGTAACGGTTCGACTTCCGCCCCAAATTCGCCCAGGCGCTCTAGCACCAGATACATGTGGAGCACCTGCATGTCGAAGCGACCGTCCATCGTGTCAGGAACACCCCACGCAGCATAGAATTTCTCTTGCCGCGCAGCAGCCACAATTGCTGCATAAAGCGGTTCGCTTGGGTCAGAGGGCTTTCGTCCAAAAAGGGCCTTGAGGATCACAGTCTTGCTCCGGCAGGGTCAAACAGGCAAAAGGTGCCCATGTCATTTTCCATCTCTCGTTCTGATTCCACTATTACGCGCCGCCGCCTGATCTGGGTTGCCGCTGCCGTGCTTCTGACAGCCTGTTCGCCCGAGATCAACCATCGTGGCTATTACCCAAAAAAGGGAGCACTTGCACAAGTAGCCGAAGGCATGTCGAAAAGCGACGTTGAAGGCATTCTGGGGTCCCCCTCCACCACGGCCTCGGTCAATTTTTCTGGTGACAGCTATTATTACATCACCTCAATTTCGCAGGACCGTTCTTTCCTGACCCCCGTCGAAACCAGCCGCGAAGTCATCGCTGTGCGCTTCAACCAGCTGGATCAGGTGACGAGTGTTGCCCAATATGGCCTGGAAGACGGTCGCGTGATCGATCTCAATACCCGTGAAACACCCTCCCCCGGAAAGGAATTCTCATTGCTGAAAGAATTGTTGCGCAGTGGGGCAAAGTTTGCGCCGAAGGCACCAGGGTTGGTGGGTGCTGGGAAACGCTGATTTGCGCCGTCTATGAGAGGATCGCGAAAAGGGTTTGCTATTCCGCGACACGTGAACGCCTCAAAGAGGTAATGGACCAAGTTGTGGCCGATCATCAACCCGTGGTGATTTCGAGGCAGAAGTCCGAGTCTGTCGTCATGGTGTCGCTGGCGGACTGACATTCGATTGAGGAAACCCTGCATCTTCTATCTTCTCCAGCAAACGCTGAACGCCTGAAATCCTCCATCGATGAATTGAGCGCAGGCGGCGGCACCGAACGCCTGTTGGTCGAAACCTGACCCCATGCGCCTCGTCTTCTCCACCCGCGCTTGGGAAAAGACTATCAACATTGGCAAACCACCAACCCGCAAGTGTTCTCACGCATGAACGACCTGATCAAAGAATGCCTGCGCACGCCGTTCACAGGCACTGGCAAACCAGAGCCACTACGCGGTGACCTCAAAGGCTGGTGGTCACGACGGGTGACGCTGGAGGATCGGCTGGTGCATAGAGTTAGTGGTGCGGGGAATGCGCAGCAGTTGGAGATTGCGCAGGCGCGGTGGCATTGTTGAGGGTAGTTTGAAATTCACAATCAAAACTAAAAGAGTTAAAAATCAGGTTCAATATCTAAATCTGCATCTTGACTAAAGGGGCCCAGCAGGAAGTCAATTGCAGCATCATAATCAGTTAAATGCCGCTGATGAGGTGCCGTCTTGATACCTTGGCGAACTGCCTCAACTTCAATCTTCCTCGGTTCTGCCAGATACTGAAGCTCGTCCAACCCCTTATCTTGACAGTATCTGACCAATCCATTGTGGAAATCGCTGCAATCTTTGCAAACAATTGTGGTCTCCTCGACCTGACCGAATTCAATAGAGATTGTTCTCTTCAACAAGTTCAGCATAAACTTTCGAGGAGTTTTGCGGGAGGACGCGAAACACTGGAACGCGCTCCGCCAACATATTGGGCATGACCAATCAAGTGCAATTTCGTTTATGACACTTTGGCGAAGCGGGTCCGGATGTTTGAAACTCAAGTAGTCAATTTCTGTGGGGCTAGGCAATTTTGGTCGATTTGAATTGAGACTTGACGGATTTGCGAGCGACAAGTTTAAGAATTGGTCCACATTATCGATACCCTGCACAGCAAGCGCATGGCATTTGTTCTCGATAATGGAAACTGCGCTTCGTTTCACTTGATCTGCCGCATTATGCCAACCTGCATTTCCCACGTGGATAGGATGAATTTCAGGACGGAAATGTAGCTTAGCCAATTCAATATGTTTTGCCGAAAGATCTGCCCACTCCAATAGTTGTGAAATCAGATCATCCAAAATTTGATCATGGGTCTTGCTATCGTAATTCCTCAACTTTCCAATTTCGGATGGTGACAATGTAACTGTTTCGGGAATGCCCAGTTTCTTCTTTAAAACGAGTTCTAGATTGTTACACTGCTCGCAGACAATAGTTGGTGGAAATCGAGTCAAGAAACCCTTAGCCAGCCCTTTTAGGTGTTCACGCAATGCGTACGCTGTTGGTTCTCTGGAACCATCCGGCAGCCACACTACAGGTGCATGAGACTCTACCAATTCGTTTGTGTGGTCGTGATGGGATACAAGCTTTGCAACCAGACACTTGGAACCGCTCAGCCTTACCAATTCCCGCTTCGGTTTATTGCAACTTGGGCACTTCCAGTTCTGAGGAGTAAATGCCCACCACTTGTTCAGTTCGAGCTTCTGCGCACCAAGTTGAGCCACCAGTAACTTTGTTTGCGACGACCACTTTCCATCAAGTCCAAAGTCGTGATGGTCCAAGGCTTCTATGACTTCTACTTCCGTCATCCCACAAGTGTACCAAGAGTCGCGATCAGATCAAATGCAAAAATGCCGGAGCAGTACCACGCCCCGCTTACCCTAAAGGCGTGAAACCCGCCCTGCCTTTTTCTGAAAGGTCATTCAAAAAGCGGACAGCAACTCTTTTAGGATAAGAGCCGAAACTGACTTTGCAGATTCTAGTTTGGCGGGCAAATAGTAAGACTCGCCGAGAACATCATAATTGTATTCGCTCACATAAATCCAAGCCTCCTAGTCGGCATTCAGAACGATGTGTTGACGTTCACGCTCAGGAATGGGGATGGCCGTTTGGTTGGTCGTTGGCGGCTGGCTTGAGATGGGCAGTAGGGCCAGATGAGTTTTATTGTCGTCGCCTATTACAGCAATAGCAACACAAACGAATCGCGGCTTTCGGCCTGCGGTTTCTCCTGCACGGGATTGGCGCAGCCAGAGATAGGGATAGCCTTCGATGACGTCTCCGGCTTTCAGAGCCATCTCTATTTCATTGTCTTGAGTGTGCGGTCAATTTCATTCGTGAACAATTCAGCTAATTTTTTGGGTGTTTCGCCCGGTCCATAGACCTTGAGTGGGTTGGCCTTGGCTTTCAGAGATTTGTACTCATCGATATGCATTAAAACAAAACGATCCTTGCGATGTTCGGTGATGACCACAGGCTCACGGGAGGCAGCGGCTTTCACGTTACCCAGTTGTTGGTCGAGGTCGATTGTTGAAAATTTTTGCATGATCGAAATTTATTGATATTATGGATATTCTCAAGTGGTGAGCCAGAAACAATATGCCCGAGCAGTTCCCTGCCCCACGCATTCAAAGCCCCAACTCACTATGCGACCCCAATCGCACCAAATCCAAATTCTTCTCATTAGGCTTTCGATAGATCAAAACCAAGTCCGGTTTCACATGGCTGTCGCGATGATCGATCCAGACACCTGTGAGTGCGTGATCTTGATAGCGTTCCTGAAGTTTCTCATCATGCGCTAAAGCTGAAATCAGCCTTGGCAATTCATCTTCGACGGTTTGGCGATGGCGACTTTTCAATTCGCGTTTGTAATCCTTGCGAAAACGACTGGTGGTATTAATCGTCCGCATTCAAGTCTGCCATCAACGCTTCTATGGTGGTGAAGGACTTCATGTTTCCACTCCGCGCTTCCTCCATCGCTGCAATCGTTTCGGCGTTCGGAATAAGCGGCTCAAACGGCAACGCCTTGTCCTGTGCCACTTTCACCAATAGCAAACGAAAAGCATCGGACACGGTCAAGCCAATCGTCGCCAGAACGGCGGCGGCTTCGGCTTTGGTTTTTGCGTCTATTCTGGCTCGGACGACGGCGTTGGCGGGCATGGAACTCTCCTTGGGCTACAATGTAGCTCATATCTAAGTGGATTTCAATGAAAAAGCCGGAGCAGTCACCTGCTCCGGCCCTTCAAAATTCGTAACTGCTTAAACTTAATGCCCCGCCAGCACCGCCAGCAGCAGCAACGCCACAATGTTCGTGATCTTGATCATTGGGTTCACAGCAGGTCCTGCGGTGTCTTTGTAGGGGTCGCCTACGGTGTCACCTGTTACGCTCGCCTTGTGGGCTTCTGAGCCTTTCAGGTGCTTGACGCCTTTTGAATCAACAAAGCCGTCCTCGAATGACTTCTTCGCATTGTCCCAAGCGCCGCCGCCAGCTGTCATGGAGATTGCCACGAACAGACCGTTGACGATCACGCCCATCAACATTGCACCAACGGCGGAGAAGGCTTGCGCCTGCCCTGCAATGGCGTTGATAACGAAGTAGACCACGATTGGCGACAAGGCTGGCAGCAAGGATGGTAAAATCATTTCCTTGATTGCGGCCTTGGTGAGCAAGTCCACGGCCCGTGCATAGTCAGGCTTGGTGGTGCCTTTCATGATGCCGGGGTTTTCCTTGAACTGCCTGCGCACTTCCACGACAATTGCTTGTGCGGCACGACCGACAGCCATCATTGACATGCCGCCGAAGAGATATGGCAGCAAACCGCCGAACAACAGGCCGACAACCACATAGGGGTTCGACAGGTCGAAGGACACTTTCAGCGTCGGGAAGAAGGTGGCCAAGTCTTGTGTATAGGCGGCAAACAGCACAAGTGCGCCCAAGCCTGCTGACGCAATGGCATAGCCCTTGGTCACGGCCTTGGTGGTGTTGCCCACAGCGTCAAGCGCGTCGGTGTTGTGGCGCACTTCCTTTGGAAGCCCCGCCATTTCAGCGATGCCGCCTGCGTTGTCGGTCACTGGACCAAACGCATCAAGTGCTACGATCATGCCAGCGAGCGCAAGCATTGTCGTCACAGCTACGGCGATGCCGAAGAGGCCAGCGAGGTTAAACGTCACGAGGATACCGGTGATGATAATCAGCGCTGGAACAGCGGTGGCTTCCATCGATACGGCGAGGCCCTGGATAACGTTGGTGCCGTGGCCCGTAATTGAGGCTTCGGCGATGGAGTTCACAGGGCGCTTGCCTGTGCCGGTGTAGTATTCGGTGATCCAGATGATGGCAGCCGTGATCAGCAAACCTGCGATGCCACAGAAAAACAATGACTTTGGTGTGAATGGAGCTTCGGCAGTTCCGAGCGCTACGTTCATGTCACCAAAGACGTATGACATCACAGGCCACAGCGCTACCAGCGACAAAGCACCGGTCACAAACACGCCCTTGTAAAGTGCACCCATAATGTTGTTCGATGCGCCAAGCTTCACAAAGTAAGTGCCGATGATCGAAGTGATCACACAGGCACCGCCAATGGCGAGTGGCAACACCATGCCTGGCAGCTTGTAAGCTTCCGGCAAGGCGATGGCGGCGAGAACCATGGTGGCAACAGTCGTCACCACATAGGTTTCAAACAAGTCAGCGGCCATGCCAGCGCAGTCACCGACGTTGTCGCCCACGTTGTCGGCAATGGTGGCGGGGTTGCGTGGATCATCTTCGGGAATGCCAGCTTCGACCTTGCCCACCATGTCGCCGCCAACGTCTGCACCCTTGGTGAAGATGCCGCCGCCGAGACGGGCGAAAATCGAAATCAGCGAAGCACCGAATGAGAGAGCGACGAGTGCGTCAATCACGGTGCGTGATGTTGCGGCAAGTCCAAGCGACCCTGTGAGGAAGCCGAAGTACAAGACGACGCCCAACAGGCCGAGACCCGCAACCAGCAACCCCGTCACAGCGCCTGCCTTGAACGCAAGGTCCAAACCGCCTGCGAGAGACTTGGTTGCAGCCTGAGCAACGCGTACGTTGGCACGGACTGAGACGTGCATGCCGATAAAGCCAGCAAGCCCGGAGAGAATTGCACCGATGGCAAAACCGATGGCGGCAAATTTGCCGAGCAGCAACCACGTGATGATGAAAATCGCAACGCCGACATAGCCGATTGTTGTGTATTGACGCTTCAGATAAGCCGATGCGCCTTCGCGCACGAGGCCGGAAATTTCTTGCATGCGGGCAGAACCAGCATCTGCTTTCAGCAAATTCATCGTGGTAACGGCACCGTAAGCGCAGGCTAGCAAGCCCGCGATAACGATAAGCCAGAGTGTGGAGTACATGTCTTGATCCTTGAGTTTACAGTTGGCCCAAACCCCGCTGTTGGCCGCGTCGTGAACTCAAGATCACGGAATCGCGCTTCCCTGCCAAAGGGCTCAGTAATACAGCAGCTATGCCAAACTTGCGCCACAAACTCAATGGGTGAAACGCATCAAAGTATATGCTGCAATGAAGGGCGTTAGGCAAGAATTTGATGGAAAAATCGATTTGGCCTTGACGGCAAATTGTGTGCCTTGGCGAAGCGGGTCGTCTGGTTCGAACAGCCAGACGCTGCCCGTCGTGATTTGTGATCCGCCCTTGGCACAGCACCACCTGGCATAATCGATCCACGCTCTTGGAGTTACTTGCACGCCATCCTCGGAACCTTCCCTGCCCCACCACACCCAAAACGCAACTTCAATGGTTAGAATGATGAGCTTGGCGCGGGTTGCTGCTGCGACATCACCAAAGCGGGTAATGTTGACTTACACCTGAAAGCCTCGTGTAGTGGTCGCGGGGGCATTTGTCTGGGAGAGCGCAAATGTCAATTCGTCTTTGGGGTACCGAAAAGCCCGTCAACACCACAACTGGAAATGGACAGACCGCACCTGTGGTGACAGCGTTGCAGAATGGCGGCTATGTCATTGCCTGGGCGGATGACATGGGGGCTGGTGCAAGTGCTGTGAAATTCCAGCGGTTTGATGCGGCGGGCAACAAAGTCGGGGCGGAAACCGTTGTACTATCCGATGGTGAAGGCAATCAGGATCAGGTATCGATCTGCACCTTGTCCAACGGCACATTTGTGATTGCCCACCAAGACGCGGATCCGACGATAAGCCCTATGGCAAGCAGTACTGCGTTGACACGCTTCGCGGCGGATGGGACATTCCTTGGACAGACAATCCACGTAGCAACAAATAGCTCCCAACCCTAGGTCCACCCTGATGGAGCCGGGTTCAGACTGTCGGTCAGCGTATATCTCAGTTCCACTGACTCTGATGTTTACACAGCTCGCTATGACGTGAACGGTATCCTCCAAACCAATAACGGCGTCGATTTTGCCACGACCATTGAAGGTCGGTCGGATGTTATATCGACGCCAATCGACGGCTTGGTGGCGGTTTACACCAGAAACGAGGGGACCAGCGCCATACAAATCATGATGAGGGTCGGTGCGGACGGCCCGGGATTCGCATCAGTGCCAATCGTGTTGAGCGACTTTGGCGGACTTTCGGCAACAACAATCCGCGAAGCCCATATTGGCTATCTTGGTGCAAGGCCGGACGGTGGCGGATTTACCAGCTTGTATGTGGTCGCTTCCAACACTTTTGATCCAGCCAATGGCTACAGCAATATTGGCATACAGTTGGTTCGCGGTAACGGAACAGTCTTGGCAAGTCTGGACCAGATTTCCGGTACCCTCAGCGAAATTCTTGTCCGGCCCGATCAATCATTTTACCTGGTCTATCAAACCGCTTTCGGTGCTGCCGGAGATATCAAAATCCGCCATATTGACAAAAACGGCCAGCAACTTGGGCTGGACATCACCATCAACAGCAACGACCCTGAAAATGCCCAAAGCCCATCTATCGCGCAATTGGCTGATGGACGTTTCATCGTGACATGGATGGACACAACGGCTTACAGCGATGGCAGCGGCTCTGGCATCAATCAGCAAATCATCGACCCCCGGGATGGCATCGTCGATGGTCACAACAACGCAGCCGTTGCTGAGACCCTCATGGGCAATGATTCCACCAGTGACCAAATGCGAGGCTTTGCCGGCGCCGACACCATGTATGGACTGGCAGGAGCTGACACCATCTATGGCGGTGACGGCGCTGACTTGATTTATGGTGGTCGTGGTGATGATACCAGTTATGGCGGCAGTGACGGTGACCGGATTTATGGTGATCTGGGTGACGACGAACAATATGGTGAAGCCGGGTCCGACGTTGTTTATAGCGGTGCCGGGTCTGACCTGATGGACGGTGGCATTGGTGTGGGGTCGGACACCGCCTATTATTCTTCCGAAAAAATCGGAGCCATCATCAACCTTGCAGATCAAGGCCAGAATGCGGGTTCAGCACTTGGCGATGTGCTCCTGAACTTCGAGTTGATCTTCGGGTCCATCACAGGGGCCGACAATATAACGGGAAGTGGTGCTTCGGAAACCATTCTTGGCAATGGCGGGGCTGATATCTTGAACGGTGGTGCCGGCAATGACACGTTGCGCGGTGGCGTTGGCGCTGACACACTGAACGGCGGCACCGGGGCAGACAAGTTCCAGTATACGGCTCTGAATGAAGTGGGCGACGTCATCATCACATCTGAAGCCGTCGATGACTTCCAGTTCACCCGCACGGCGTTTGGAAATCTGGCCGGTGCCAATGTGGCGGCGCTGAATTTCCTCTCTGTCGCCTCAGGCCATGCCGCAACAACAGTGAACCATCTGTTCATCTTCGACCAGGCACTTGACCAGCTTTGGTATGACGCGGACGGCTCCACAGCCACAATCGCCGCCGTCATGGTGGCGGACCTCAGCAACAACATAAACATCACCAATCTGGATTTGTTGCTGATCTAGCGCTTGGATTTCGACAGGTCGTCCAAGCGGACCTAATCAAGAAACATTGGACAAACGTCATTCAAATGAATGATGTTGACAAGAGGGACAACTGATAGCCTTTATCATTTGAGTATGGTTTTGAACCGGGAGAGCAACAATGGCAACGCGCAAATGGGGCACTGAAACGCTTGTCAATACGACTGTGACCGGATCACAAAATCAATCATCCGTCACTGCACTTGCAGACGGCGGGTTTGCAATAGCGTGGCGCGATGCTGGTCCAACGGAAAATCTGGTGAGATGGCAACGGTTTGATGCCAGGGGTGTCAAACTGGGTGTTGAGAATACCACGGGAACATTTGGTGGTGGCAACCAGTCTGAGCCTTCGATCACATCCTTGGCGAATGGAAATATCTGGATTGCACAATCGGATTTCGACTCAGAAACTGGCCTCTTCCACAGTGTCATTGGTGAAGTCTTCACGCCAACCGGCGCGAGTGTTGAGTATCGTGACGGGGCATATGGCGCTGCCGCTGGCGTAGGCTATGGGTTGTCGTCTGTCGCAGCGTTGGGCAATCAAGGCTCCGCCATAGCGTTCACTCGAACGGAATATGATGTCAATGGCGCTGTCGCGGATCTGGATGTCGTCATCAGGGCTTTCGACGGAACCGGCACACAATCCCTGGCAACAACCATTATAAATCTCGACAGCGAGTTGTTTTTTCCGTTCACGCCGAAGCCGCAAGTTGTCGCAAATTTCTCGGGAACAATTTTTGCAGTTACCTATGAAGAACGTATTCATCAAGTCGTGACAAAAACGTTTAACGACGTCGGAACACTGCTTTACTCATTTCAAACCGACGAAGAAACGTCAGCCGAACTAGATCCGTCGCACGCATGGCTGGACAATACTCGAATAGTCACAGTCTGGACTGACAATTCTTTTAGGGATGGGAGCGGTAGCAGTATAAGTTTTAATATCCTTGACTACAGGGGTGTTGTGATTACTCCAGAGACACTAGTCAACACAACAACCAGTGGCGATCAGTCAAATGCGGTCGTCACTGCCTTCAGGGATGGCTCATTCGTCGTGGCTTGGGTGGATGCCAGTTTCACAGGGCCTGACAACAGCGGCACAAGCATTTATGCTCAGGCCTTTGATACATTTGGACAGAAACTTGGCCGGGAGACACTTGTCAACACAGCGACGCAAGGCAATCAGCTGGACATTGCCTTGACGACTTTAAGTGACGGACGTGTCGTGGTGACATGGACAGACTCCAGTTCGACAGGAGGAGACACTTCCGGCGAGTCGATAAGATCCCAGATCATTGATGTGCGTGACGGCCGCATACTCGGTACCGACAACGCGGCCACGCCTGACCTGTTGTACGGAAATGACATTGTAAATGACGAAATGCTTGGCTTTGGGGGAAACGACACAATCTATGGCCTTGCGGGTGCCGACGCGATTTATGGCGCGGATGGCGACGACCAGATTTATGGTGGCCGCGGCGACGACACGGTCTACGGCGGCAACAACAATGACCGCATATATGGTGATCTGGGCGACGATGAACAATATGGCGAAATTGGCTCTGACATCATCTATAGTGGCGCTGGCTCTGACCTGATGGACGGTGGTGCGGGCAGTGACACGGCCTATTATTCATCCGAAAAAATCGGTGCCATCATCAACCTTGCCGACCAAAGCCAGAATGCGGGTTCGGCGCTTGGCGATACGCTCCTGAATTTCGAGTTGATCTTCGGGTCCAACACAGGAGCCGACACCATTACAGGCAGTGGTGCTACTGAAACAATTCTTGGCAATGGCGGGGCTGACATTTTTAACGGCGGTGGCGGCGCTGACACCCTGCGTGGTGGGGTTGGTGTTGATATGCTGAATGGCGGCACCGGGGCAGACAAGTTCCAATACACGGCGTTGAATGAAGTGGGCGACGTCATCACCAACTATGAAGCGGTGGATGATTTCCAGTTCACCCGCGCTGCCTTTGGCAATCTGGCTGGGGCGAATGTTGCCGCTGTGAATTTTCTCTCTGTCGCATCTGGTCACGCGGCAGTCACTGTGAACCAGCTGTTCATATTCGATCAGGCACTGGACCAACTCTGGTACGACGCCGACGGCTCCACAGCAACAATTGCAGCCGTCATGGTGGCGGACCTCAGCAACAATATCAACATCACCAATCTGGATTTGCTGTTGTTTTAGTCAGTCAAAATGATTGTTGCAGTTGGATCAATCGCGTACGGTGCTTGCTTTGGTCCGGGTTTGATGCAACGATTGGATAGCGAGGGGCTAACAATCCAGTCGTGACGTTGTCACGCTGTTAGCGGAGTACGATGCCATGCCAACACGTAGATGGGGCACTGAAAAACTCGTCAACACCACATCGACCGCCAATCAGTCATCTTCAAAAATTGCTGCTTTGACCGACGGTAGTTTTGTCGCGGTCTGGCAGGATAACAGCACGAGCGACACTGCAATACTTGCCCAACGTTACGATGCAGCGGGCAATCGACTTGGCGGCGAGCTGGCAATTGCCACTTCTGTGGGAATCGATTTCATCAACCCGGACATTGCTGCTCTGGCAGATGGCACGTTCTACGTTACCGCCACGCAAATTGCCGGATCAGAGAACTACATTGTCGGCTCCATCTGGGGGGCAGACGGCACGGTTGTGCGTTCACAGCAAGTGGAATTGGGTGCCTTACTCAACGACAATTCCGACGTCGCAAGACTTGGCAGTGGATCTGTTGTCGCGTGGATCGAACCAATAAGGTCCCAGCAAAACCATGTTAACTTCAAGATATTTGACACTGCAGGCAATGCAGGCAGCGTTGTCTATGCGAATTTTGGACTGATCACCGACTCAGATGCACCATCAATAGCGGCAACACCTTCGGGCGTGGTTTTTGCTGTGGCTTGGGAAGAGACGAGCAATGGGAGGGTCCTTTGCCGGTTCTTCACTCAGTTTGGTACGGCGCTTACAGATCAGTTTATTGTCAACAACGTCGTTGGTGCGCGCAACATCCAACCGACAGTTACCTGGTTAAACAACAGCGATGCGGCAATATCTTGGGTCAGTATTGATAGCGGGACTGGAGGGAGCGAGATATATGTGAAACTGTTGCGTGTGATTGGCGGAAACACCGTGATCGAGGTCACTGACAACATTTTGGTCAACGCGACGACTTATTTAGGCCAACGCCAACCTGAGATTACAGTTTTACCTGACGGTGGATTTGTTGTCTGCTGGACCGACTTTAGTGGTTTTGGTGGTGACGCCTCTGCTTCCATAAAGTTACAGGCTTTTGCTGGCTCAGGCAGCAAAGTCGGCGGTGAAATTCTGGTCAATTCCACCACAGCTCTCTTGCAAGAATTGCCGTCCGTTGCAGCACTGGCTGATGGCCGCGTTGTGGTGAGCTGGACAGACTATAGCTCTGGAAACGCCGATGTTCGCATGCAAATCATCGACCCCCGCGACGGCATCGTAAACGGCAGCAATACAGCAGACTTGCTTTACGGACACGACTCTGTCGGCGACGACATTTCCGGTTTCGACGGTGCAGACACGATGTATGGCCTCGCGGGAGCCGATACGATCAATGGCGGCGCTGGGGCTGACAACATCTTTGGTGGACGGGGTGATGACACGAGTTTTGGCGGCAATGACGGTGATCGCATCTATGGCGACCTTGGTGACGACGAGCAATATGGCGAAATTGGCTCTGACCTCATCTATAGTGGCGCTGGCTCTGACCTGATGGATGGTGGTGCTGGCAGTGACACGGCTTATTACTCATCCGAAAAAATCGGAGCCATCATCAACCTTGCCGACCAGAGCCAGAATGCCGGTTCAGCGCTTGGCGATACGCTCCTGAATTTCGAACTCATTTTTGGTTCAAACACGGGAGCAGATACCATCACAGGCGGTGGTGCTTCTGAAACAATTCTTGGCAATGGCGGCGCTGATATTATGAACGGTAGTGGCGGCAATGACTTTTTGCGTGGCGGGGTGGGTGCTGACACTT
>JANPCL010000169.1:0-10624 GCA_031430915.1 Hyphomicrobiales bacterium | reverse complement strand
CCGCCGAGTTCGTCGTTAAAGTCGACGATGCCTTCGCTGCCCAGGCGATTGGCAGAAACACTCGTCCACTGTTCTGTGAAGTTGAACAAGCCCACCAGTGGGCCTTCATCAGCCAGACGCACAAATGCAAAAACTTTCGCATTGCCGACATCAATGATGCGAGTTGCTGCGTGTGCAGTGAGATGGGCTGTGGCTTTGCGTCTTGCCACGATATGTTTGACGCCTGCCAAAAGTTCGGCGACCGGACCTTTGCCGCTCTCAGCTTGTTTTGCCCGCTTCCAATCCATCTTCGGGCGGTGGAGCCAGCGGTTGTCGTGGGCGTGTTCTTTGACATCGGCGAAACCGTAGTCGTTGAGGAGGCCGACTTCGTCACCCATATAGAGGAGCGGTATGCCGCCGAAGGAGCAGATTAGCGCGACGCCCATCAACATGCGTTGGACGGCGAGACTGGCGGCTGTCTCGTCGCCTGCTTCGAGCGCGGATTCCAGCCCGGAGAGGGAGGCGAAGCTGCCGCTGTTGCGGCGATCGCCTGTCTGTTCATTTTCCTGAAAGATGCCGCCCCGCGCATATGAGCCTGCAAACTCGCCGGAATAGAAATCCGACAGGAAACGGCGGTGGCCGGGGCCGGAGGTACCGGGAATGGCGGCTGCGTCTTCTTCGGTGATGGCCCAGCCGATATCGTCGTGGCAGCGGATATAGGTTCCCCAACAGGCATTGCGGAAGTGTTCGGGAAAATGGGTACGCAATGTATGCGTCATCAGGCGCGTGTCCTTGGTCGCCAGGGATGACCAATATTGCACCATGAGATTGTTGTGATAGGCGAGATTGGCTTCGCGGCCGGCATGTCGGCCTTGGCCGAGATAGGGAACGAGATCACGAGGTGCCACGATGGCTTCGGCCTTGTGGATGACGGCTGGCGCTGCAATGCGAGTGGCGGCGCGCAAGCCCTGGAGAATGTCATGCACCTCGGGCTGGTTCTGGCAATTGGTGCCCATGCGCTTCCACATAAAAGCCACAGCGTCCAGCCGCATGATTTCAGCGCCTTTATTGGCGAGGTTCAAGATGATGTCGGTGACGGCGAGGAAGACTTCAGGGTTTGACCAGTTCAGGTCCCACTGGTGTTCGTTGAAGGTGGTCCAGACCCATTTCTTGAAAGCGGGATAATGTGTGAAGCTGCCCGGCGCATCATCGGGGAAAATTTCGACAAGGGTGCGCTCGTATTGCTTGGGCACCTCGTCCGTAGCAAACATCCAGTAGTAATTCTGGAATTCCTTGTTGCCCTGCTTGGCCTTCTCGGCCCACTGATGTTCCTTGGCTGTATGGTTGAGCACGAGATCTATGCAGACGCTGATACCCCGTGCGCGCAATGCCGCCGACACCGCCTCGAAATCCGTCATGGTGCCAAGACGCGGATCGATGGTGGCATAGTCCATCACCGAATAGCCGCCGTCATTGGGTCCGGGGCGCGGTTTCAGGCAGGGCATGAAGTGGACGTAGCTGACGCCAAGGGATTCCAGATAGCCGATGTGATCAAGGACGCCTTTCAGGTTGCCCGCGAAACGGTCGACATAGAAGACATACCCAACCATATTTTCGGAAAGGAACCAGTCTGGCGTGATGTCACGCGCCAAGTCGAGGGCTTTGAGTGGGGCCGAACGCTCCAGCCAGCGACGTTCCAAAAGCGCTTTCAATTGGGCCTCAATAGTTGGATGTTCGCCGTATAGCCTGCGGAACGACGACAGCAAATCCCGCTCGCTGCGCCGCCAGCGAATATCAAACAGCTGTTGATCTCCAAGTATTTCCATAGCGCTTTGAAAGCACGGAAACCGGGCATTGGCAATGGCGGCGGTGTGCGCTGCAACAAAGGGGGCTTGCATTGCAACAGGGGTGGCTTGCGTTGCAGCGACGCAACCCCCATATCTCCGCCCATGCTCAAATCCCTTCTCCGTCGCCTCACCTTCCGAAAATCCCCTGCTCTAATCCATGTCGTGCGCCTAGAAGGCACATTGGCGGCGGGAAAATCGATGCGAGGTGGAAACCTCAATTTGCGGGCTGTGGAGCCTGCTTTGCAGAAGGCCTTTCGAAAAGGCGTGGCGGCAGTGGCATTGGAGATCAATTCACCAGGTGGCTCACCTGTGCAATCGGCGTTGATCGCTGATCGTATTCAGTCGCTATCAAAAGAATTCAAGGTTCCGGTTTATGTGTTCTGTGAGGACGTTGCGGCCTCGGGCGGTTATTGGCTTGCCTGTGCGGGAGAAGAAATTTACGCAGATGAAAACTCGATTATCGGCTCAATCGGCGTGATTTCAATGGGTTTTGGCTTTCCGAAACTGATGCAAAAACTCGGTGTCGAGTCGCGCGTACACACGGCAGGTGAAAGCAAAAGTACCAACAATCCGTTCAAGCCTGAGAAACCTGAAGATGTGGCAAAGCTGAAATCCATACTTCTGGAGATGCATGAAAGCTTCAAGGCCATGGTACGCACACGGCGCGGCGACAAGCTGAAGGGCAAGGACAAGGAGCTTTTCACCGGAGCATACTGGACAGGAAAGACTGCGCTGACCCTCGGCCTGATCGATGGCATTGGCCATATGGAGGCCATAATGAGGGGCAAATTCGGTGATAAGGCTATCTTGAAGTTGATACCCATCTCTTCTGGAGGAATTTTGCGACGGATTGGGCTGGCGAATACGTCTGATATGGGTGGGCAAGCGCTGGACGCGCTGGAGACCCGCGCCTTGTGGCAGCGTTTCGGCTTGTGATAGGCTGACGTTTGAGGAGTTAGAGCTATGGCATTTTTCAGGCGCATGATGACGGCGGGCGCAACGCTGCTTTTGGGCTATGCTGTCAAAAAGCTGATGACGAAGGTTGAGGCGCAGGCTGACGCCATGCGAACACAGGCGGAAGATCAGCGCGACCCGAAAGAATTCAAGCAGTTGAAGCAGGATCCGAAGACGGGCGAATATTACGCTGAGGACTAAGGCGATGACTTCGCACAAGCAGACTGACGAATGGATTGATGCTGTTTATCGTTCGCCCAGTCGCGAGGCGTTGAAGGCCACCTATGACCAGTGGGCAGCGAGCTATGACGCGGACATGGTGAACACCGGTTACATGCATTACGCCGTGCTCGGCGGTTTGGTATGCAGGCACGTGGTTCGCAAAGATGCGACCATTCTCGATGCCGGGGTTGGCACTGGCGGTTTGGGCGCGTTGATGAATTTGTTGGGCTATAACAATCTCTCCGGCGTTGACATGTCCGAGGGCATGTTGGCTAAGGCGGCGGAACGGAAATGCTATTCGGATTTGCGGCTTGGCGTGTTGGGTGAAAAGCTCGACTATGTGGACCGCAGTTTCGACGCCATCGTCTCAACAGGAACCTTCACAGAGGGCCATGCGCCTGCTTCCGCCTTTGATGAATTGGTGCGGTTGCTGGAAAGCGGTGGAGTGATCATTTTCACCATGGCGGGAATGGTGTGGGACGAAAAGGGTTTCAAAGCCAAGCTTGAAGGGTTTGTATCATCTGGTGTTTTGAAGCTGGCGGAGGTGACACAGCCCTATCAACCCATGCCGTTCTCTCCGGCCGAGTCCCATGTGACCACGCGGGCCTATGTCTACCGGAAGGTGGCTTGACCCCTGCCCCCACGGGCTTTAGACCGCGCCCACCATGGCTTTATCTCCCACGACTTCATTTCAAGACCTGATCCTGACGCTGCATAATTACTGGGCGGACAAGGGTTGTGTCATCTTGCAGCCTTACGACATGGAGGTGGGTGCCGGCACCTTCCACCCCGCGACCACGCTGCGCTCCGTTGGCACATTGCCGTGGGCTGCGGCCTATGTGCAGCCGTCGCGCCGCCCCAAGGACGGGCGCTATGGCGAAAACCCAAATCGCTTGCAGCATTATTATCAGTATCAGGTCATCATCAAGCCTAGCCCACCGGATTTGCAGGAGCTGTATCTGGGCTCGCTCGCCGCCATCGGCATTGACCCCACGTTGCATGATCTCCGTTTTGTCGAGGACGATTGGGAAAGCCCGACGCTGGGTGCCTGGGGGCTGGGCTGGGAAGTCTGGTGCGACGGCATGGAAGTGTCGCAGTTCACGTACTTCCAGCAAGTCGGCGGGCTTGATTGTTCACCGGTGTCAGGCGAATTGACCTATGGCCTCGAACGCCTCGCCATGTATGTGCAGAATGTCGACAATGTGTACGACCTGAATTTCAATGGTCGCGAAGAAGGCAAAGGCCGCATCACCTATGGTGATGTGTTCTTGCAAGCCGAACAGGAATATTCGCGCTTCAATTTTGAACATGCGGACACGGAAATCCTGTTGCAGCACTTCAAGGATGCAGAAAAAGAATGTGCGGCGCTGCTAAAAGCTGGCGAGAGTGGAGGCTATCACCGCCTTGCGCTTCCGGCATATGACCAATGCATCAAGGCATCGCATGCCTTTAACCTGCTGGATGCGCGCGGTGTGATTTCGGTGACGGAGCGGCAGAAATATATTCTGGCGGTGCGCGATCTGGCGAAAGCCTGTTGTGAAGCATGGAGCCGCACTGCGGGTGGTGGAGTTGTTGCGAATGTCTGAACTCCTGCTCGAACTGTTCTCCGAAGAAATCCCGGCGCGTTTGCAAGGCAAGGCGGCGGAGGATTTGAGGTCTCTCATGACCAATGGTCTGGTGGAGGCGGGGCTGTTGTATGAAGGTGCGCAGGTGCATGCCACGCCCCGGCGTTTGGTGCTGTCGGTTGAGGGCTTGAATGCCAAGGCCGCTGATACGCGGGAGGAACGCAAGGGTCCGAAAGTGGATGCGCCGCAGGCGGCCATTGATGGGTTTCTGCGCTCCACCGGATTGTCGCTGGACCAGTTGACGGTGCAGGAGGACAAAAAGGGTTCGTTCTATGTTGCGGTGATCAAGAAGGCTGGCCGCAACGCCACCGATGTGATTGCGCAACTGGTGCCTGAGGTGATCCGCAAGTTCCCGTGGGGCAAGCCCATGCGCTGGGGATCAGGCCAGCTGAAATGGGTGCGGCCATTGCAGAGCATCCTCTGCACCTTTGATGGCGAAGTGGTGCCGTTTGAAGTGGATGGAATTGTGTCGGGCAATACGACCAAGGGGCATCGGTTTCTTGCTCCCGGCGTTATCACTGTGTCGCGGTTTGAAGACTACGCACTGGCGCTCCACAAGGCGAAGGTCATTGTTGATGCATCAGCCCGCGCCGAACATATCCGTGCGGATGCGAAGGCTTTGGCTTTTGCGCAAGGCCTGGAGATGATCGAAGACGAGGCGCTACTGCGCGAAGTGGCGGGCTTGGTGGAATGGCCTATGGTATTGATGGGCGAATTTGATGCGGCGTATCTGAGCGTGCCGCCTGAGGTGATCATCACCACGATCAAGAACAACCAGAAATGTTTTTGCCTCCGTACGGTGGCGCATCCTTCGAGGCCCGCGATAGAGCGGGCACCTCAGGATGAGGGAGTTACTGGTAGCGGGCGGCACAGGGAAAGCCCTCATGCTGAGGTGCCCGCGCCTTCGCGGGCCTCGAAGCACGAGGGCGCTCTCTCCAATAAATATATCATCGTCGCCAATATCATTCCGCGGGACGGCGGCACCGAAATCATTCGCGGCAACAACAAGGTGATTGCGGCACGGTTGAGCGATGCCAAGTTCTTTTGGGATCAGGACCGCAAGACCCGGCTTGAGGACATGCTGCCGAAGCTGGACGCGATTACCTTCCATGCCAAGCTCGGCTCGCAAGGCGAACGCGTCAAACGCATCGAAGCACTGGCGGGCGAGATTGCCAAGACCATCGGTGCCGATGTCGAGAAGGCGAAACTCGCCGCACGCTTGGCCAAAGCCGATCTCGTCTCCGGCATGGTCGGAGAATTCCCCGAGCTTGAGGGCTTGATGGGGCGCTATTACGCGCTGGATCAGGGCCGTGATGCAGAAGTGGCCGATGCCATCCGCGATCACTACAAGCCAAAGGGTCCATCGGATTCGATACCAGTGTCGAAGGTTGGGCAAGCTGTAGCGTTGGCGGAGAAGCTGGATACGCTGGTTGGCTTCTGGGCGATTGACGAAAAGCCAACGGGATCGAAGGATCCGTTTGCGTTGCGACGTGCGGCTTTGGGTGTGATCCGCATCATTCTGGAAAAACAGCTCCGTGTACCGATGAATCGTGGCGGTGGAGATCTGCTCGACTTTTTTGCAGATCGCCTCAAGGGTTACCTGAAAGAAAAGGGCGCACGTCACGATCTCATGGACGCAGTGTTCGCACTTGGTGGGCAGGATGATCTCCTGATGATCGTCCGCCGTGTCGAGGCGCTTTCGAAATTCCTTGAGACCGATGATGGCAAAAACCTTCTCGCTGGCGTGAAACGTGCCACCAATATTGTGAAGGCTGAAGAGAAAAAAGACGGCAAGGCGATTTCGGGCAAGGTGGACCAGAGCATTCTTGTTAAAGGCGAGGAAAAGGATTTGCACCGGGCTGTGGAAGCGGCGTCTGCCCTCGCCCACAAGGCGCTGGCGGAGGAGGACTTCGAGGCCACCATGCGGGCGATTGCGAAATTGCGTGGGCCTGTGGATGCGTTTCTTGACAATGTGACTGTCAATGATCCGAACCGGGATTATCGTGAGAACCGTTTGCGATTGCTGAACCGCATTCGGCAAGCCGTGGCTGAGGTTGCGGATTTTTCGAAGATTGAGGGCTGATGGCTTTTCTTCCCTGTCGATGCCCTTCGCATCGATGGGGAAGTACGGCGAAGCCGGGATGGGGTGGTTGGGCTGGGATGACTTTCAATCGGACTCGTGGAAACACCCCCTCCCCCCTTCGGGGTACTCCCCCGGCGAAGACGCCGAGGGAGAAAGTGGCGTGACCGCCCTCGTCACCTATTTCAGCCTTTTCGGCATTGCGTTTCTTGCGGCGACGTTGTTGCCCTTGCAGTCGGAAGCGGTGCTTGCCGGTTTACTTGCTCTCTCTCAAGAGCCTTGGTGGGCTTTGATTGCTGTTGCTACGCTCGGGAATACGCTGGGTGCCGTCGTCAACTGGGCGCTGGGACTATACATTGAGCGGTTTCAAAACCGGCGCTGCTTTCCGGCAACGCCCGCACAACTTGAAAAGGCAAAATACTATTATGTCCGTTATGGCCGCTGGTGTTTGTTGCTGTCGTGGGCGCCGATTGTGGGAGATGCTTTCACGGTGATTGCGGGTGTTTTGAAAGAGCGGCTCTGGATATTTGTTGTGATTGTGGGTGCCGGGAAATTGGCGCGCTATCTTGTTGTTGCAGCGGCTGTTGCCAGTTCAGCCATGATTGGTAAATGATCTGACGCCTTGCGTGACAACGGCGTTGAATGCACGGTGATGTTTTTCAGCATGTGGCGCGGGCTGCACAGGATGCGGTCCAGCGCCAGCAGCGGGTAACGTGAGGGATAGCTTGGCATAAAAAAATCCGCATTGCCGAAGATCGGTGTGAGGCCTGACAGGCCAGAGCGGCGGCCGATGCGCCACTCGTTCAGATCTCCCATCAAGAGCACGGTGCGTTCGCCTGCATCCTGGGCGGCGTGAAGCACGGCTTCCACCTGTTTGGCACGGGAATTTTTCAGCAGACCGAAATGCGTGGCGATGATGCGCAGCGGCAGGTTTCGCAATTCCGCATCGACGACAAGTGCGCCGCGTGGTTCCACCCCCGGCAACACAAGTTGGTGCTGGCCATGAACAACCGCCTCGCGCACCAGCACCACATTGCCGTGCCAGCCGTGATTTTTCACCGCACCCGCTACGGGCACTGGCACTAGGCCGAGACGATCATGCAACTGTTGCAGGTCGAGCAGGCCGTCACGTTCGCCAAAACGGAGATCGGCTTCCTGCAGGGCCACGATATCGGCGTTGATTTCAGCGAGCACATCGAGAATGCGTTGCGGGTCACGCTTCCTGTCGGTTCCGACGCATTTGTGGATGTTGTAAGAGGCCAGACGAATGGTCACAGCAGCCACTCCACGGGCAACCAGCTCATGACCCAGGCAACAACGCGCTGGCGTGTGGTGGAGCCTGGCTCAACACGATAGATGGTGTTATCGATGTCGCGCCAACTCAAGCGGTTGCCCGATTCAAGAAACGGCAGATAGGACTGGGAGGAAATCAGGTGGTCCATTTGCCGCGACAGTTTATGGCCGAGTTTTTCACTGTCAATGAGAAGACCCATTTCACAGTTCAAATAGATTGAACGCGGATCAAAATTCAATGAACCAATAAAGACGCGGCGCTTGTCGAGCACAAAAACTTTGGCGTGAAGACTGGAACTGGAAGCGCCGAAGCGAGGCAGCTTTCTTTTGCCGCCGCGCCGCACGGGTTGAACGTCGCGGATGTTGCGCAATTCATGCAAGGCCACGCCGTGACGCAACAGGCGTTTCCGGTAGCGCGCATAACCTGCATGCACGGGAACCACGTCATTCGATGCCAATGAATTTGTCAGCACACGGACTGTCTTGCCCTGTTTTGCGGTTTTACCGAGATAGGTTGAACCTTGACGGCCGGGCACAAAATAGGCGGTGACCACATCGATACTGCTCTCCACTGCCCCCAGCCGTTTCGACAGACTGGTGAACAGCAATTTGCGGCGCGGGATATCGCCCTGCCCTTTTGCCGGATCATCGGCCACCAGTTCGACGGGCACCCAATCAAAATCAACTTGCCCTCCCGATGAGACCAATGGCGTGACGGAGATGTGTTTGCGATAGGCAACAGCGGCATCTGACTCGCCCAAGTCCGTCAGACTGGTCTTGAAACTGTCGAGCAATCCGTCTGTTGGCGTCTTGACGATGCGCTCCAGCGGATAGGCGGATTTGCTGTTCCAATAGGCGTCAAACGAAGCCGCAATGGCGGGCACCACGGCGCCAACGGTGAGCACATCCATATCGGCGAAATCAAGGTCGAGGTGAGCGTTGAAATATTCGTCGCCAATATTGCGGCCACCGACAATGCTGGCCACACCATCCACAATCAGGGACTTGTTGTGCATGCGACGGTTCAGGCGGCGCAGATCAAACACGTAGGCAGGTGCCCTTGGCTTTCGCAGGATAAAGGGATTGAACAAACGTACTTCCACATTGGGGTGGCTGGCAGCGGCCAGCAACATATGATCCGTGCCAGCAGTTGTATTGTCATCCAGCAGCAAGCGCACCCGCACACCACGGCCAGCTGCGGCAAGCAGTTCCCCCATTAGCAGGTTGCCAGTCAAATCCGCATGCCACATGTAGTATTGCGCGTCTATGCTGTGTTCGGCCAGACGCAACATACCGCGACGGGCGGCAAAGGCTTCTGCTCCGTTGTCCAGAATGTGTATTCCGCTGAGGTTTGCGGCATGTTGACGGGTGTCGCCGAGTTTGGCCAGCAGGGCACAGTCAGGATCAGGGGCGAGCGCTGAAGTTCTGCTGCGTCCGGCAAGAGACGGCGGACGATAGATAAAGCGAAACAGGGCCAGAAGTGCCAAAACCGTCAGTATAAGGACGATTAGTCCAGTGAGATGGGCCAGAATGAATGCAGTCATGCGCTGTTCATCACGCCATTATTGCGGCAATTGATAGACACCCGCACTGTCATAAAGTTCAAGCACCAAGCGACCGTCACGCAGGTCCATGCGCTCCACGGCGGAGGGCAGCTTGGCGCGCGCATTGATGGCCCCGGTTTCAGTGTTGATGTCATAGAGAAAATCCTCAACACAGCTTCCGCCGTTGGCACTGAGCAAGCGACCATTGCTGAGCAGCAGATTGGCATCTGAGACATTGAGCGGGCTCACCCATTTCAGGCTGCGGTCGGCCTGGCTGAATTTGGCGATGAAGCCGTAGCTGCGCTTCTTGTCGGTACAACGCTGGCTGCCATCGAAAGAGATGTAGAGGTCCTCGCCATCAACGGCGGCCCCGGTGACTTCAACGCCAGCTTCTGCGGCGCCGGCTTCAAGGCCAAGTTTCGATTTGGCCAGATCGAAGCCGTAGATTTCCTTGATCTCAAGGTCAGTTGAGACAATTGCGGTGATGACTGCGACAGTGCCATCGCGGAAGTTCGGTGCATTGCTGAGAAGATAGTCATCGCTGTTGGCAATGCGGCTCAACATATAATAGTTGCCACCATGGTCCAGCATGTCCATGCCCTTGGCCTGCATGGCGGCGGCCAATCCCTGCACCATGGTTTCTGGCAGGAAGGCGCAACGGTCGATCCAGTCGAGGCGGCAAGAGGTCACTTGCTCGGTAGCAAAACCAAGCTCCGGGATGGCCGCAATCAAACCATCCAGGCTGGCCGCCGAAGTGACCTGTGACAGTGCCATGTTGCGGCTTTTGGGCCCAGGATTTTTGACGGGTGGTGTAAGATCGATGGTTGATGGACCGAGCAGCGCATAAATCGTCTGGCCATCATTGCCGGCCTTGCCAAGATCAAAGAACGAGTCCATTGACCAGCGGGTCGAGCGCTGGGCTTCTGCTTTGGGAGCAACTTTGATCAGCGGCTTTTTCAGATTTTTTAAAGCCTCAAGTTTGATGCCCTGCTTGGCGGAAGGTGCTGGTTCTACAGTATCCGGTAGCTGCAAACTTTCCAATACGGCCGTATTGTTCTTCTGCCTGATTTCGTTTTTGCG
>JANPCL010000168.1:0-3399 GCA_031430915.1 Hyphomicrobiales bacterium | reverse complement strand
TCAGGCCGCGCTTGGCGAGAGCGGCCTTGAAGCGCGGGTCATTCAAGAAGGCATCTCTTGCACGGGTCCAATTTTTGTCCAGTACGATGGGATGAACGCCTTGGCGTTCAACAGTCAACACGATTTTCTTTGCAGTGATATCAACCACTGCTTCAAAGGTTTTCTTGTCGCGGCGCAGCACCACAAAAGCCTGCCGGGGCGGCAATGGTTGTCCCTCACGCCACGCCCGTACAACAGCCTTTGTCGGCTCGAGCAATGTGAAGGCAGAATACAGCGCATCGGCCTGTCCTGCCTTGCGCAGCAGGTCTGCTGCGATTCCTACTTCCTCTTTCGTGAGGGCATCCATGGGATGAAAGACCGGGATAGGCTCGACTACGTCTTGCGCAATGACAGGACAAGCGATGAAGGACATGACGGCAAAAAAAATGAGGCGCAGAAAATTCATGCGCCTCATCGTAGGTGATTCTCCGGACGTCTGCAGCGAAACTCGCTGGCTCAATACTTCCGCAGCAAGCCGATCAACTTGCCCTGCACACGCACCCGGTCCGGACCGAAGATGCGGGTTTCATAGGCCGGGTTGGCGGCTTCGAGGGCGATGGACTCACCCTTCTTGCGCAGTCGCTTCAAGGTGGCCTCTTCTTCATCGACCAGTGCCACAACGATATCTCCGTTGATGGCCGCGTCACCTTTGCGGATCACCACAGTGTCACCGTCAAAAATGCCGGCTTCAATCATCGAGTCGCCTTTGACTTCAAGGGCGTAATGCTCACCACTCCCCAGCATTTCAGGGGGAACATTGATATTGGCAGTGTGGTCCTGAATGGCCGAGATTGGCACACCAGCAGCGATGCGGCCCATGAGCGGCACAAAGGTGCTGCGCGGGCCTGCATCATTGGCAGAACTCGCAGGCGGCACCTTGGCGTTACGCCCGAGATTGCCTTCAACCACACTGGGTTTGAACGTGCCCTTCTTGTTCGTGGACAAGCTGGGGTTATGGGCATCGGGCAGCTTCAACACTTCAAGTGCCCTGGCCCGGTTGGCCATGCGTTTGATGAAACCGCGCTCTTCAAGGGCAACGATAAGCCTGTGCACCCCGGATTTGGATTGCAGGTTGAGTGCTTCCTTCATTTCCTCGAAAGAAGGTGGAACGCCTTCCTCTTTCATCCGGCTATTGATGAACAGGAGCAGTTCAAGTTGTTTGCGTGTCAGCATGTTGCTTCACCTCTTTGAGAAACAGAATCGGAACGTATGCGAAACACCGTTAACATGTTCCGTCATTGTTCCGCAAGTGTTTTGCAAAACTATCTAGAAATCGAGAGGCAGGATACTCACCCGGTCGCCGGACTGGGCCGATTTCTCATGTGGTTCACGGATAATAAGGGCCTGCGACGAGCGGAACATGTGCTGCATCGACGAGTCTTGCGTCGAAAATGGCGAGACACGGCGTTGACCGTCAGACGCCACTGCCATGGTCGCGCGCATGTAGTCCCGGCGCTGGTCATTGGCGGGAAGACTGCCATCGAGGATCGCTGTTGTCACAGCTTCAGCCGCTGGCAAGCCTTGCAGCGCCATCAACAAGGGTTTGAGAAAAATCCGCGCGGTGACAAGTGCTGACACCGGATTTCCCGGCAGGCCCATGACATGGGTACGGGCCTTCCGCCCGTACATAAACGGCTTGCCGGGGCGCAGCGCGATTTTCCAGAATGCGATATCAATGCCGCAGGCCTTGAACGCTTCCTGCACATAGTCATGGTCGCCAACCGAAGCACCTCCTGTAGACAGCAGAATATTAGCAGCAAGACCTTTTTTGATGGCGGCGATGGTCGCTTTCAGGCTGTCGCGCACGATACCCAAGTTAATGACCTCAGCCCCAAAATGCTGCCCCATGGAAGCAAGGGCGTGGCTGTTGGACGAGACAATCTGGTCTGCCTGCGGTTTTTGTCCCGGCAACACGAGTTCATCTCCCGTCGTAAACAACACGACGCGAGGTTTGCGAAACACTTTAACCTTGGCCACATTGCCCGCTGCCAGTACACCGATATCGCGTGGGGTGAGCCTTGTGCGGGCGGGAACCAACACTTGCCCCTTGGCAAAATCCAGTCCAGCCAGGCGGACGTTCTTGCCCAAGGCGGCACTTTGGAGAATATGGATAAGCGCCCCATCAACTTTCACGTTTTCCTGAATGATCACGGTATCTGTACCTTTCGGCACAGGTGCACCTGTAAGAATGCGAATGGTGGTCCCAACGCGCACCGACCCTTTGAAAGCATGGCCGGCAGCACTTGTTCCTGCCAGTGTCAGGATGGCTG
Source organism: Hyphomicrobiales bacterium (assembly GCA_031430915.1). GTDB lineage: Bacteria > Pseudomonadota > Alphaproteobacteria > Rhizobiales > Aestuariivirgaceae > Aestuariivirga. The sequence continues at coordinate 1,090 of JANPCL010000168.1, read as the reverse complement.
GCAGCGACTGGATATCACTATGACGCACAGCATAACCATCCATGGCCGAACTGTTGAAGGGTGGCTGGTTGCGCTTTGCCACTACATCAATTGCTAGAACGCGTCCGCTCGCCTTATGCAGATCGACCAGTTCCGTGGCGAGTGGTTTGACCCCGCGCAAAATGCGCTCGAGTGCAGCATCAACCTCCAGCAACGCCATGTCTCAGTCCGCCTTGAAGTGACCAGACTTGCCACCGGTTTTTTCCACCAGCCGCAAATCTGTGATGATCATGCCGCGATCCACCGCTTTCAGCATGTCATAGACAGTGAGGCAGGCGACGGAGCACGCCATAAGGGCTTCCATTTCCACACCCGTCTTGCCTTCAACTTTCACCGTGGCAGATACGTCGATATGATCCGTGTGCAGGTCAAAATCCACGGTCACCTTGGACATCATCAGCGGGTGGCAGAGCGGGATGAGATCAGAGGTTTTCTTGGCCGCCATGATGCCTGCAATGCGGGCTGTCGCCAGCACATCGCCTTTTTGTGCAGTACCCGATGTGATGATGGCCAGAGTGGCGGGGTCTGCATTGACCCGCGCCTTGGCCGTAGCTACGCGCGTCGTCACATCTTTTGCAGAAATATCCACCATATGGGCTTCGCCGCTATCATTGAGGTGGCTGAGCTTGTTCATGGCTTGCTCAATATCGCTTGGGTCGCTGCTGCCACATCCTGCTGTCGCATCAGGCTTTCACCGATGAGGAAGGTGCGGGCACCAACTTTTTCAAGACGCGCCAGATCGGCAGGCATGAACAAACCACTCTCGGCCACAATGTTGCGATCTGCGGGGATCGATGCCGCAAGTGCCTCGGTGGTGGCGAGCGTTACTTCAAAGGTATGAAGATTGCGGTTGTTAATGCCAATCAGCGGTGACTTCAGTTTGAGGGCACGTTCAAGTTCCGCCGCATCATGCACTTCGATAAGCACATCCATGCCATAGTCGAAGGCCGCCTGTTCAAGATCAGCAGCACAGTTATCATCCACCATCGCCATAATGATGAGAATGCAATCGCCCCCCCATGCACGGGCTTCTGTTACCTGATAGGTGTCG
>JANPCL010000167.1:0-13132 GCA_031430915.1 Hyphomicrobiales bacterium | reverse complement strand
ATGAAGTCCATGCCCATTGGTGACAGGAAGAAGATCGGCAAACTGAAACCAAGGGCAACCCAGAAGCGATTGCGCATGTCTCGCGCCATCGCCTGCATATCCATGCCAGCGCCGTGACCCATTTCCTGCGCCATGGCGTCGCTCTTCACACCACCATGCGCTTTATGTTCTGCCTTGGCATCGGTCGGTTTTGTGGTCGCAACGTTAGTTTCATGCGCATCCGTGTGGACTTCGCAAACATGCTTGGGCAACGCCTCACCTGCGCAATGAAAACCACACTCCTTGATCGCGGCCTTGATCTTGGTGAGGCTGGTCTGTGCAGGATCATACGCAACAGTCGTCGATCCAGATACCGGATTCACTGACACACGACCCACGCCAACAATGCGCCCTAGCTGTTTTTCAATTCCCTGTGCCCCGAGGACGGAGAACAGGTCGCCTATTTCAAGATTGCTGGTGGTCATGATCGCGCCACAAATATTGGGTGGCATGTAAATGTCAGCGTCTGCATGGATATTGTTCCTTATATGCCTTGTTCAGGCAGCAACAGTTGGCGTCGCGAGGCCTATTGCACCTTTACAACAACGCGCCGCCGCCGATGTAGTTCCATTGCCCTTAACGATGGCTTCTGATGGCAATTTCCCGGTATAGTGCCTCAGCGCTCGTGCCAATCTCTGCGGCAATGATTTTCCAGCTTCCTTTGGCAGGCAAACTGCCGTTGTTGGCGATCCACGCATCGAGGCGCTCAGATACAGTTTTGAGTGAGAGCAGTTCTGCCCTCAGTCGCGCTCTGCGGACTTCATCGGCAAGGTGGTTCGCCCATGACCTTGCAAATGAAACATCACTCTCAAAAAGGCTCTTTATGACATCCCGCGCAATTATCCGAACTTGCAAACGTTTGCCGGCGACTGCATCGCAATGATAGGTGACCGCAAAAAGAGACGCCTCTGCCAAGCATGATCCCATCGTCGCCCTCTGCAAAACGATGGCATTTCCGTTTCGATGTCGTCTCAGAAGCTGGGCTTCGCCAGTTTCGATCAAGAACATTGAGGTGATGATGTCACCTTGATGAAAAAGGTAATGTCCTTTTCGAAAAACCCGAATGGAATGCGGCAAAAGCTGGAGATAGCTTAACATGATCATTATCATGTGCGAACTTGCACTCATGTGGCAAGCAAGATTTCTCATTGAAGGGATATGAAATGTTGAAATTCAGGACGTTGTTTTTGTGCGCCATGCTCATGGTGGGTGCGGCGGGTGCTGAAGAACCAGCTCACCCACATCAGCCCGATATGAATCATGGGCTTGCGCCAGTCGGGGCTACACCACCGACTGAAGGTGGTCAGTCCGCTTTTGCCGCGATACAGGAAATTGTCTTGCTTCTGGAAGCAAATCCGGAAACCGACTGGTCAAAGGTCAATATTGAATCACTGCGCCAGCACCTGATTGACATGGACAATGTGACCCTGAGAACAGCCTTTGCCGCCACACAAACGGGAAACAGCTTGCTGTTTACTGTTACGGGAGAAGGCGACGTCGTGTCCTCGATTCAGCGCATGGTCGCGGGGCACGTAATGACGATGAATGGTGTTGAGGGCTGGACGTTCACTTCGACCAGAATTGACAGAGGAGCTACTATGACTGTGACCCCACCGGATCAAGTGGCCATGCTGAGGCTGAAAGCGTTGGGGTTTATTGGGATCATGTCTCGCGGCATGCATCACCAACAACACCACTTGGCGATTGCGACGGGTGTTGGTGAGCACGAATAGGTGCGGCTACAGTTTCGCCACAAACTTGTGCCGAGAAGGTCTTGACCAAATTTGAACACGAGAAACAAATGAATCATTCATCGTTTTTCTCCCGCCGTCGTTTTGTGACAGGCGCACTGTCTGCTGCAGCTATTGTTGTTTTCAATCAGTCGGTTTTGGCCGCTCCGATGCCAAAAATTACAGCCTATCGCAACCCCGGTTGTGGTTGTTGTGAAAAGTGGGCTGAAATGTTGCGTGGCGTTGGTTTCGATGTTGACATGAACGACGATGACGATCTGACGTCGAGACGTCAAAAGGCGGGTGTTCCAGATGATTTGGCAGGGTGCCATACAGCCTTCATGGGGGATTACGTCATAGAAGGTCACGTGCCGTTGGCGGATATTCGGCGTGTTCTCGCTGAGAAGCCAAACATTCTTGGTATTGCTGTTCCCGGCATGCCAACAGGTTCACCGGGCATGGAAATGGGAGAAAGCCGCGATGCCTATGAGGTTGTAGCCTTTGCAACAGATGGCGGTCGTAGCATTTTTGCCAAATATGCAGCGAATCCATAACCGTAATGTGACCGTCCGGGTCTTGACCTCGACACAATTCTCTGCGACTAAACCGCGGTGCGAGTGAAACAAATCAAGTGGGGAAGATTCGTGGTGGCAATTTTTGTCACGCTTTCGCTTGCCTTCTTGCCTATGCTTTCACAGCAAGCCATAGCTGGCCATCACGTCAAAGATGCGATCAATCTCGCAGCGACAGCTGACAGCCAAGAGCACGCTTCTGGATCGTGTGCGGAAAAATCCGATACACAGTCTTCCGACATGCAGATGGATTGCTGCGACATGAACTGCTCAAACTTTGTTGCGTTCGAAGCAACTGATGTGCTTGCTGTTCAATTGCAAACTGCTGATCATTTCGAAATTGATGCGGAGCAACTGACTTCTCGCATCACTTCTGGGCTTATGCGCCCGCCTCGCGTCTGATTCCACGCCCGGAATCCGCCTTGAGCTAGGTTTGTCCTGACTCGACTTTAACAGTCTTCACACAATCGGAATAATCATGAGAACAACGCTGTTTGCCGTTGTTGTACCCTTGCTGCTTGCTGGGTGCACAACGCAAAGTCCTCTGCCCGAGGTCACGGCCTATAGGTCGCCGGTATCTGCTGGCGCCAAAGTGCCAAAGACGCATCATCACACCACACTCACGGGCTACACGCACCGTGAACCAACAGCACCTGAAGCTTGGGTAAAAGAGGATGAACCTGCGGCACCTGAGGCAGTGCCCGAAGCAGCACCGGATGCAGCAATGAAAAAAGAAGATTGTAAAAAGCTGGAAGGAGCAAGCGATGATTGCCCTGCTCAATAAACCCGTTTTGGCGATTCTTGCGTCGGCGCTGCTGGCTGGCTGTGCCTCCAATCCCGACTGGAAGCTGCTGGAAGATTCCAGGTACGGATTGCAGGGGGCTTCCGCCCATACTGTAGCAGCGATTGGCAAGCGTCCTGTCTGGGTTCAGTCGCAAGAGGAAGCGCAACAAGCAGCAGCACAGACGCGTGCCATTCTCACAAGCAAAGTTGTGTCCAAAGACATGGCCGTGCGCGCCGCCATTCTGAACAACAAAGGTCTGCAAGCCGATCTGGCGGAAATTGGCATTTCGTCGGCTGACATGTGGCAGCAAACCAAACTGGTGAACCCTGTGGTTTCAATCGGCTATGCCACAAACCCCGGTGCCAGATTGATCGAGTCTGTCATCGTTGGCAATATTCTGGCATTGATCACCCGTGAGAAGCGCGTGAACATTGCGGAAGCACAATTCCGTGCCGCTCAACACCGCGCCGCCGAATCCTTGTTGCGACTTGCGTTTGAAACTGAGAAGGCATGGATCAAGACCGTCGCTGCCAAGGAAACGTTTAACTACCTTGTCCAAGCACAAACGGCTGCCGATGCAAGTTCAGACCTCGCCAAGGAGTTGGGTCGTACTGGTGCCTTCAACAAGGCAGCTCAGGCTCGCGAGCATGCAAGTTACGCCGAAATTACAGGACAGCTTGCAGAGGCCCGCATTGCTGAGCGCGGGTCGCGTGAGGAACTCAACCGGTTAATGGGTGTTTGGGGAAATGACATCAACTACAAGCTTCCCTCTGTGCTGCCAAAGCTCCCTGCAAAAACTTTGGTCAAGACGGCGGTAGAGCGCGAAGCGCTACAAAAGCGGGTTGATCTGCTCATCGCCAAATATGAACTGGAAGCGGTTGCCCGCAGTCACAAGCTCACCAACGCCACACGATATCTGACTGATCTTGAAGTAATGGCAGGCTTAGAACGCGAGAAGCCAAAGGATGGCGATCCTGCAGAATTGGAAAAGCGGATTGAGCTTGAATTTGCCATTCCGATTTTTGATTCAGGTGACGCGCGGCTGCGCAAAGCAGAGATCATGTATATGCAGGCTGCCAACAGGCTGGCTGAAAAGGCCGTCAACATCCGCTCGGAAGCGCGGGGTGCCTACGACAAGTACAAATCAACCTATGAACTTGCGCGGCATTACCGCGACAAGGTTGTTCCTTTGCGGGAGGTCATCAAGCAGGAAGTGCTGCTGGAATACAACGGCATGATCTCAAGCACCTTTGAACTGCTCGCTGACACGCGTGCGGCGACTAATGCCATGCTCATGTCCGTCAATGCCAAACAAAATTTCTGGCTTGCGGAAATTGATCTGCGCTCTGCCATTCATGGCGGTTACGGCGGAGGTGGCGCTACCGGAGGCGGCGGCGTGTCACTCGCCGAAGGCGGCGGAGGCGGCCATTGAAACACATTCACATTTTGGAGAAGCAATCATGATCAATCGTCGTAGCATTCTTGGTGCCGGTGCGGTTCTCGCAAGCGCCGCCGCCTGGACCCAAACCTTGGCGAAGTCTTTGCCTGAAGCGGCCTTGATGAAGTCACCAGACATGCAGCCACCACTGTTTCCAAACAGTGGCCCTGATTATCAACCTGTCGTCACGCTCAATGGCTGGACGCTGCCGCACCGTATGAACAATGGCGTGAAGGAGTTTCATCTCGTGGCGCAACAAGTAAAGCGCGAATTTGCACCCGGCATGGACGCGCATTTGTGGGGTTACAACGGCCAGTCACCCGGACCAACGATTGAGGCTGTGGAAGGTGACCGCGTTCGCATTTTCGTCACCAACAAACTGAAGGAACATACGTCCATCCATTGGCACGGCATGATTTTGCCAAGCGGCATGGACGGCGTGACCGGTTTGACTCAACCCGGAATCCCTCCGGGCAAGACCTTTGTGTACGAATTCGATCTCGTGAAGTCGGGTACATTCATGTATCACCCGCACGCTGACGAAATGACCCAGATGGCCATGGGCATGATGGGGTTCTTTGTCATCCATCCCAAAGACCCGAAGTTCATGCGGGTAGACCGCGACTTTGTCTTCCTGCTCAATGCCTATGACATTGATCCCGGCTCCTACATGCCGAAGATCATGACCATGACCGATTTTAATTTATGGGCATGGAACAGCCGCACGTTCCCCGGCATCAGCCATTTGGTTGTCGGCAAAAATGATCGTGTGCGCGTGCGCGTTGGCAATCTCACCATGACCAATCACCCCATTCATATGCATGGCTATGATTTCGAAGTGACCTGTACCGATGGCGGCTGGGTGAGGCCCGAAGCAAGGTGGCCGGAAGTGACCATTGATATTCCCGTTGGCGGCATGCGGGCTTATGAGTTTGATGCAAAATATGCAGGCGACTGGGCCATCCATTGCCACAAGTCGCATCACACCATGAACGCTATGGGCCATGACATCCCGACATTCATTGGCACCGACAAATCGAAGATAGCCAAGAAAATCCGCAAAGTGCAGGAAGAGTACATGCCCATGGGTGAAAATGGCATGGCCGACATGGGCGAGATGGAAATGCCTTTGCCGGACAATACCCTTCCGATGATGACAGGCTTTGGACAGTTTGGTGCCATCGAAATGGGCGGGATGTTCTCGGTTGTCAAAGTACGCGAAGGTTTGTCATCCACCGATTACGCCGATCCGGGTTGGTACAAACACCCCGAGGGCACGGTTGCCTATGAATGGACAGGCGACGTGCCGGAACCCGCCAAATCTGGCGACGCTAAGACGATGCCGCCCGCCAAGAAAACGGCGGGTTAGTTTCAGCATCCACACAAATACATTTTGAATAATTCATCAACCAAGGAAAAAATGATGAAGTTACTGATGATTGCATCTACGGCCACTGTTTTGGCGCTGGGACAAGCCGCATTCGCCGCAGGTGAGCATGTCGGCGGACATGATGAGTATGCCATTGGCATGAAGGCTGAGAAAGCCAAAGCCAAGCGCACCATCAATATCGTCATGCGTGAAGACCAAGATGGCAACATGATTTTCGAACCGAAGAAGTTGCAATTCCGCCAAGGCGAAACAGTCACGCTGAACTTCGTCAACAAGGGCGCGACGAAGCATGAGTTCGTCATGGACACGCAAGAAAAAGTTCTTGAACACAAAATTGTCATGGAAAAAAATCCAGACATGGAGCACGCCGATGACAACTCTTTGAGCTTGGAACCTGGTGAAAAAGGCCAGATTATTTGGACCTTTGCAAAGTCCGGTGACTTTGCTTTCGCCTGTTTGATTCCAGGTCACTATGAAAGCGGCATGCATGGACCTTTGAAAGTCACCGCAAAATAGTCGTCACGATATTCGAGGCAACATCAACCATCCCTAAATTCAACCAAAAGGATCTACCATGAAAACGAAACTGATCACCGCTGCTATGCTTTTTGCTCTTACAATCACCACCCCTGCTTGGGCTGCCGAAATGACAGCTGGCATGGTCAAAAAAGTGGACGAAAAACTGATGAAGGTCACGATCAAGCACGAGGAACTCAAGAACCTTGAAATGCCGTCGATGACCATGGTGTTTGCAATTGCTGATGCAGCGATGCTTGCCAAGCTAAAGGCTGGCAGCAAAATCAAGTTTACGGCTGATCGCGTCAACGGTCGATTGACCGTTACTGAAGTACAATAAGATATGAGGGCTACTTGCAAGAATTTTCAACGCAAGTGGCCCTTCTCTGTTCATTCTAACCGGTAATAGATTGTTTGTAACTCATCATGAATCGACGTTTGATACTGAAACTCGCAATCTTTTCTTTCTTGCCGATTGGCTTGTCTCAGCACGCACACGCAGAAGAATTCCCTATCAACTCTAACGACGTCAACGCTGTGCCTAAGCAGTTCCGTCGAAAGACCGTCAACTATCTCGGTAACCATGCGCCGGGCACAATTGTCGTGGATACCCACAGAAAATATCTTTACTTAGTGCAAGCGAATGCCAAGGCGATCCGCTATGGGATTGGCGTGGGCAAGCAAGGGTTTGGGTGGTCAGGTGGTGCCGTGATCAGACGCAAGGCTAAGTGGCCAACTTGGACACCTCCTGCAGAAATGGTAGAGCGCGACCCGCTTGCAGCCGAATGGGCTGGCGGCATACCGGGTGGTCCAAAAAACCCACTCGGTGCGAGGGCTCTTTATCTCTATCAAGGAAAAGTTGACAACCTCTACAGGATCCATGGCACCTTCGTGCCATCGTCAATCGGCAAGGCCGTGTCGTCAGGCTGCATTCGCCTCATCAATGCTGATATCGTCGATCTCTTCAATAGGGTTCCAACAGGTACGAGAGTGATCGTCCTGCAGAATGCGCCGCGACTTGATAATGAAGGGCGGTCTGGCCCTCGCAAACGAAAGGGTTTGTTTTCACTGTTTGAACGATCATGAATTTTGCTGCAAGATATGTGACGTTCTACAATGCAAAATACTACTGGCGGCCTCCCGCAACATTCACAGCATGCGTTTTAGCGTTTCGTCTTTGTCGTAAAAATGATGCTTCAGTGCTGCTGCGACATGCAGAGCTATGAACGCCAGCATCAGCTTGCCTCCCCAATTGTGAACGAGATGCCAATTGATGCCAAAATCAGGAAGCAATGGAATTCTCAATCCAAAGAGACTTGCCGGACGCATGCCGAGCGACCGCCTGACATGCTCAGTATAGGCCAGCCATCCAGTAAGGGGGATTAACACCATTCCAGCATAAAGGGCCAAATGGCCCAGCTTTGCGCTGAGCCGTTCAAGCCGTAATGGTGACAGGCCGGCTGGCGGCTTATGCTTCCACCGCCACCCCAATCGCACAATGACCATCAGCAGCAATACAAACCCGGCACTGGCATGCAGTGTGGGCAGAAAGCGCGCGTTATGCCCGCCCATGGTCTGTTCGCCTGTCAGCAATAGTGGAATGAGAGCGAGCGCCATGCCCCAGTGCAGGAAACGCGCGGTTCTGGTGTAGGTTTGGCTCTGCGCTGTGCTTGGTTGCAAATTATTTCCCCATGCGCTTCAGCCAGTCGTTCATAAAACTGATCTCGCCTTCCTGTGCCTTCACGACTTCGCCTGCAAGTTTCAACACAGCCGGGTCCTTGGCAAATTGCAGGGCGACCTTTGCCATATCGATAGCACCTTGGTGATGAGGTATCATGCCATTGATGTAGTCCACATCAGCGTCATCTGAATAGGTCATCACCATGTTTTTCATCATGATGTTCATGGCATCAGTGTTGCCTTTTGCGGCATCCGGAGATTCGACAAGCTTTGATTTGTCGGTTTTCTCGAGCCATGCTTTCATGAGTGCGATTTCACCCTCCTGCGCCTTGATAATATTTTCTGCCAGTGCTTTTACTTCGGAATCTTTGCCAAACTGCAAAACCACCTCGGACATTTCGATGGCTCCTTGATGATGCGGGATCATGCCTTGCATGAAATCTAGATCAGGCTTGCCTGTAGGAGCGGCCATCATGCCCTTCATCATGATTGTCATGGCTCCGTCGAAGGCCTTGGTCGAAGCTGACGGGTTGCTGCCGTCCATGGTCGCATGGTCCATGCCCGACATGGAACCAAACCCGCCCATGGGCAATTGTGTGTAAGCAATCGTGCCTAACGCTGCGATGGCGACTACCGCAACAATCAGCTTTGAACTATTGGTCATGCGTTTTTCTTTCTAAAATGTGAATGGGTTTAGGCGGTGGCTACCGGCTACTGCGTCCCAGGACTTCGATAATTTCAGCGATCTTCTCTCGTTGATCGTTTTTGTTCCCACTCTTAATGGCGTGTTCAACGCAATGGCTGACATGATCTCTCAAAATTTCTTCTTCGGCCCGGTGCAGTGCTGCCCGTACCGCTGAAATCTGCGTCACGATGTCAATACAGTAGCGCTCTTCTTCGACCATGCGGGACAAGCCACGAACCTGACCTTCAATACGATTGAAGCGTTTCTGCACGGCAGTTTTGGTTTCTTTTTGCATGATTGACACATACCTAATGGGGGTATAGTTGTCAAACCACAAATATACCCCAGTGGGGTTTAGTAGCTGGTATTTGGGAATAGGTAAAAAAATGCAAAATCAACATGCCGAGCATGAACTTAAACTGTCCGAAGGCAATGCCATTGATCCGGTTTGCGGCATGAAAGTTGTCATCGCGACCGCCAAGCACCAGCTTCAGCATGATGGACACCCCTACTACTTTTGCAGTGGGGGTTGCAGAACCAAGTTTCAGGCCAACCCAACCAAATATCTTGATGCCAGCACGAAGGTTGCTGAACCTGTTATTGCGGGAGCGATCTATACCTGTCCAATGCATCCGGAGATCCAGCAGGTCGGACCGGGTGCATGCCCGATCTGTGGCATGGCACTGGAGCCGATGACTGTGACCGCTGACAGCGGACCCAACAACGAACTCGTCGATATGACGCGCCGCTTCTGGGTGGGTCTTGCACTTACCGTCCCGGTGTTCATCCTTGAAATGGGTGGGCATGTCACGGGCCTCACCATGCTGTTGGGACAGCAACTTTCCAATTGGTTTCAATTGCTGCTCGCAACGCCAGTTGTTCTTTGGGCCGGGTGGCCTTTCTTTGTGCGGGGCTGGCAATCATTGGTCACACGCAACCTCAACATGTTCACACTCATCGCCATGGGTACGGGCGTGGCATGGGTCTACAGCGTCATTGCGACATTTGCCCCGGACATTTTCCCTGCTGCATTCCGCCAAATGGATGGCGCAGTTTCGGTCTATTTCGAAGCGGCAGCGGTCATCACTGTGCTCGTACTTTTGGGGCAAGTGCTTGAACTTCGGGCGCGGGACCAAACTTCGGGTGCGATCAAGGCCTTGCTTGGACTTTCGCCAAAGACAGCGCGGCGCGTTGGCACCGCGGGCAATGACGAGGAGGTGGCAATTGACCAGATCGTCATTGGTGATCTTCTTCGTGTCAGGCCTGGTGAAAAAGTACCTGTTGATGGCATGATGACAGAAGGTCACTCCACACTTGATGAATCCATGGTGACCGGCGAGTCTTTGCCGGTGAGCAAAGAGGCTGGTGCCAAGGTCATTGGCGGCACACTCAACGCCAGCGGCGGCTTTGTCATGCGCGCCGAAAAGATTGGCAGAGAAACCATGTTGGCGCGCATTGTACAAATGGTGGCCAATGCGCAACGCAGCCGGGCACCCATTCAACGCATGGCAGACCGCGTATCCGGCTGGTTTGTGCCAGCTGTGATTGTAGCTGCTGCATTGGCCTTTGCCGCGTGGTCGATATGGGGGCCAGAGCCGCGCTATGCCTACGCACTTGTTGCTGCTGTTGCTGTTCTGATCATCGCCTGTCCTTGCGCGCTGGGCCTTGCAACACCGATGTCGATCATGGTGGGTGTGGGGCGTGGCGCACAAGCAGGCGTGCTCATTCGGGATGCCGAAGCACTGGAGCGCATGGAAAAAGTTGACACAATCGTGATAGATAAAACTGGCACTTTGACTGAAGGAAAGCCTTCAGTCACCGCAATCATCACGGCAGAGGGACAAGACGAAACTGAACTGTTACGTTTGACGGCTTCTGTTGAACAAGCAAGCGAACATCCTTTGGCAGCAGCAATTGTCAGGGCAGCCAAAGAACGGAAGCTCGAACTTGCCAAGGTGATGGGTTTTGATTCACCTTCGGGCAAAGGTGCCGTTGGCATGTTGGAACGCAAACGCATGGCCATTGGCAACGCCAAGTTCATGGCTGAGCTTAACATAGCCACAGACATCCTTTCGACGAAGGCCGATGCGCTGCGAGCAGACGGTGCGACCGCAGTTTTCGCTGCGATCAATGGCAAGCTGGCAGGTGTGTTCGGCATTGCCGACACCGTAAAAGCAACGACACCACAGGCGCTTGCTGCATTGCGCGAGGCGGGCATTCGCATCGTCATGCTGACTGGAGACAATCGTATTACCGCAGACGCGATTGCCAAGCGCTTGGGCATCACCGAAGTGGAAGCAGATGTTCTACCGGACAAGAAGGCTGACGTCGTGGCCAAACTCAAATCACAGGGGCGCGTTGTCGCCATGGCTGGCGATGGCGTGAACGATGCACCGGCCCTTGCTGCTGCTGATGTGGGCATCGCCATGGGTACGGGAACCGACGTGGCGATGGAAAGTGCCGGTGTGACTTTGCTCAAGGGTGACCTGATGGGTATCGTGCGGGCGCGGGCCTTGTCGAAGGCTGTGATGGGCAACATCAGGCAGAATCTGTTCTTTGCTTTCATTTATAATGCGGCTGGTGTGCCGATTGCGGCTGGAGTTCTCTATCCGGTGTTTGGCATCCTGCTATCGCCGATGATTGCCGCAGCGGCCATGGCTTTGAGTTCGGTGAGCGTGATTGGCAATGCGTTGCGACTAAGGCAGTTTAAATTCTGAATGAGACGATGGAGGAGCGTTTCACGCGGACAAAATCAACAAACAAAGAGATTTCAGTGAACAAAAATGCGCCTCTCATGGCCCTACTCGCAGCAGCGGCCTTTGGTATATCCACACCACTGGCCAAATTGTTGCTGGGCAACATCAGTCCTTGGGCCTTGGCCAGTTTACTCTATCTGGGATCAGGTATCGGTCTGGGTATCATCGCGTTGTTCAGGAAGAAAGATGGTTCAAGTGAAGCGCAAATCAGCCACAATGACATTCCGTGGCTCATTGGCACGGTGATGTTTGGTGGGGTTGCTGGCCCCATACTGTTGTTGCTGGGCCTCACCTCCACAGATGCGGCAAGCGCTTCTCTCTTGCTCAACCTTGAAGCAGTGTTCACGCTGCTCGTTGCATGGATGGTATTCAAGGAGCACGTCGATACGCGATTGTTCATGGGTGCCATTGCCATTGTTGCCGGCGCACTGCTGTTGTCGTGGCAGGGGCAAGCAGGAAATATCAACATGGATTTCGTCATAATAGCGCTGGCCTGTCTATCATGGGGCATCGACAACAATCTGACGCGCAAGATTTCTGCTGTTGACCCCTTCGTGCTTGCCTCCATCAAGGGTGTGGTGGCGGGCAGCGTGAACGCTATCTTGGCTTATGCCATGGGTGCCAGCATGCCAAGTTTCGGTCCACTGGCGGGCGCCATGGCGCTTGGCTTTGTGAGTTACGGGCTCGGACTCGTGCTATTCATCTTGGCTCTCCGGTATTTGGGCACGGCGAGAGCTGGTGCCTATTACGGCACAGCACCCTTCATCGGGGCAATGGCAGCCACCGTATTGCTTGGAGAAAGCTTGACGCCGACACTTGTTATAGCAGGTTTGCTGATGGCCATAGGTGCGTGGTTGCATTTGTCAGAACGGCACAGCCACACGCATGATCATGCAACGCTCGATCATGCCCACCGCCATGTGCATGACGAGCATCACAACCATGAACACGGTCCCGACGATCCCAAGACTGAACCGCATAGCCATGGTCATCACCATGGACCTCTTGTGCATACTCATGCCCATTGGCCGGATTTGCATCATCGTCATAGGCATACCGTCACTTCGTATCAGGGATCCCCGCTGCAATGACGGCGGTCACTCAAGAACGCAATTAAGCGACACTGGCTGACACGACCGGCGCTGCATTCGCCGACCTTGCATTTCAGTTCTTTTTGGAGCGCCTTGAGTGTCAACAAGCATTGAACATTGACCCAGTATCGGCATCCAGTATTGGCTCTGACCCAAATTTGCTGCAAGTGATGGCGATCCAAGAGTGATTTCGAGAAGGAATCATTGCGATGGCGAAGGTGTTTGACCGCAGGCATCTTTTGCCACCGGGCTTTTCGGTTTTAAGCTCAGAGACTTCAGAGGCTGGTGTGACGTTGGTCATCGCCTCGAGCGCTTGCTTCGGCATCTGTCCCTGTTGTGGGGCACACTCCGTTCGCATCCAAAGCCGATACCAGCGGCACGTCGCTGATTTACCAATTTCAGGCCGAAACGTGGATCTTCGTGTCATGGTCCGCCGCTTCTGGTGCGATGC
>JANPCL010000166.1:0-6815 GCA_031430915.1 Hyphomicrobiales bacterium | reverse complement strand
CTGAAACACCCCCTCCCCCTTCGGGTACTCCCTCGGTGTCTTCGCCGGGGGAGTACCCGAAGGGGGAGGGGGTGTTTAAAAAGTCTGGATTTCTCACACCAACGCCGCCAACTCCCCCAATCCCGCAATTATCCGCGCAGGCTTTCCCGGCAATCTGTCATCGCGCCTCGGTGTCCTCGCAATCCGCACCACCTGAAAGCCAAACTGCGCCGCTGCCTGCGCATCCCAGGTATTGGCCGACACAAAGCAAATCGAAGGCGCATCCTGAATGTGGACCTTCTGCATGGCGAGACGATAAACCCGGCGCGATGGCTTGTAGATGCCGATCTCCTCCACCGACAATACATGCTCGAACGTCTTCTCAAGCCCCGCATGACGCACGATCGAATCCAGCATCGATGGGCTGCCATTCGACAAGATCGCCAACCGTTTGCCCCGCTGCCGCAACGCTATCAGCGCCTCCATCACATCTGGAAAAACATCAAGCTTGAGATAAAGCGTCATCAACTCATCAGCCAGATCACTTTCTGAAATCTCCAGTTCCGCCAGCGCAAAATCCAGCGCGTCCCGCGTGACCACCCAGAAATCCGCATGCGTGCCCATCAGGCTGCGCAACCACGTATATTCCAGCTGCTTCTGCCGCCACAACGCTCCCAGTGAAACCGCCTTGTCGCCAATTTCCGAAGCCAGTTTCATGACAGGAGACTGCACGTCAAACAATGTGCCGTAAGCGTCAAAGACAACGGCCTGTATGCCCTCAAGTTTGCGTGGAGACTCGGTGTCCATGTAAATCTTTAAGCAAATTCAGCCGATGCTGGCGAGTCCCGGAAATTGCTCGAGCAGCCAGTAGGACACATTCTGCATCCACCCCGTGAGAAACATCACACCCGTAAGGATCAAAAGCACGCCCATTGCCTTTTCCAGCACCAGCATATGCTTGCGAAAACGCCGGGAAAATCCAAGAAACGAATCCACGCTGAAAGCCGCCAGCATGAACGGCAGTCCCAGCCCAAGCGAATAAAACGCCAAAAGCGCCATGCCACGTCCCACACTCTCCGTGGACCCCGCAACAGAGAGAATAGCCGCCAATACCGGGCCAATGCAGGGCGTCCAGCCAAAAGCGAAAGCAAGGCCAATAACATAAGCCCCCACATAACTCGCCGCCGTCTGCTGGGTCTGGTAGCGTGCTTCCCGCATCAAAAATCCAAACCGGAACACCCCGATAAAGTGCAAGCCCATGATGATGATGGCCGCACCTGCGATTTGTGACAGCAACGGCAAGTTGGAGCGCAACACCCCTCCCAGCGCCGAAGCGCCCGCCCCCAACAACACAAACACCGTCGAAAATCCCAGCACGAACAGCAAGCTCGACAGCATGACCCGGGATTTATGCCGCGTCGGCGCCGCCTCCGTCGTCATGTCTTCCAATGACACGCCGGACATGTAAACCAGGTAGGGCGGCACCAAGGGCAACACGCACGGGCTGAGAAAGCTCAACACGCCCGCCAGCATGGCCGCACCCAATGTGACATTCAAATCCATGACCTTTCACTGGCAGGGGAACCCGCATCACGCAAGCCACGCTTTGTCACGCCTGTGTGACCTTCACTTTTCTGCCGCATTGGCCGATCATGGAAGGCAATTGATTTGAGGATGCACCTTGAGAATAACCCTGCTTGCCGCCGCCGTCATTGGATTATCCTGCGGAACCGCCGTAGCCCACCCGCATCTCTTCGCCACCATGCAATCCACGGTCATGATGACGCCCGACAACAAGATCAAGGGCCTGCGCATCCGCTGGAATTTTGATGCCATGTACACAGCCTTTTCGCTGGAAGGCCTCGATACAAATGGCAACGGCACCTACGAGCCCGAGGAAATCCAGCCCCTCACCGACGAAAACATCAAGAACCTGCTGGAATCGAAATACTTCACCGTCGCCAAACAGTCAGATACCGAAATCCCGCAAGTCCCCGTAACAGTTTACGGTCAAGCCATGGAGAATGATCTTCTCACCCTCTGGTTCGAACTGCCCTTCGCTGCCCCGATTGATCCCAAGGCCGGCCCCTTCGAAGCTCGCATCTATGATCCGGATTTCTTCATCGCCTTTGACTACAAACCCGAAAATCCACCGCAACTGGAAGGTACCTTGCCCCCCGGCTGCTCTATGGACTTGAAACCGCTGATGAGCGACGAGGAAATCGAGAACACCAGAACCATGCTCGCCGACAAGCCGCAAGACTGGAAACCCGAAGCCCCCACAGATTTCGGCGCCATGTTCGCGCAGCCGCTGGTGATTGTTTGCAATCCGTGACTGTGGCCCCTCATCCGCCCTGTCGGGCACCTTCTCCCGCAAGTGGGAGAAGTGAAGAATGCTCACTTACTTCACTTCTCCCGCTTGCGGGAGAAGGTGGATCGCGCGTCAGCGCGAGACGGATGAGGGCCCTCCTGCTCAGCTGCATGATCTTTTTGCTCCTCTCAATCCTCCCCCTCCCCGCCCACGCCCAACAACCCGCCGAACCCCAGAAAAAAACCGTCATCATCGACAAGCGCAAATTGCTCGTCCAACCCCGCAACACCGACGGCAGTCTGATATCTCCCGCCTTTCGCGAAGACCCCATTTTATGGATGAGCGTCAAGCAACAGAACTTCTATTCATCAATGAGCAATTCCATCCGCCAGATGAAATCCGCCAACCCGGCAAAGGCGAGTTGGACCCTGCTCACCATCAGTTTTCTCTACGGCATCTTTCACGCCGCAGGCCCCGGCCACGGCAAGATTGTGGTGACAGGCTGGGTGCTCGCCACGGAAAATGAATTGAAACGCGGCATCGCCATTGCTTTTCTCTCCGCCATGTTTCAGGCCCTCACGGCGATTGTTGCCGTATCGGCTATTTTCCTCTTCGTGCAAGGGGCCACCGCCATGGCCAAGAACGTGGCGGGCTTTCTGGAAAGTGTGAGCTACCTGATGATCGCCGGCATGGGTCTTTATTTACTGTGGAATGGCTGGAGCAGCACCCGCCCAAAACCAGCGTCATTGTCCGCCGCCGCAACGGGCCCTTTCGAACTGCTTTCCCGTCCCAACCCGGATCATCACCTTCACGACGACAACTGCGGCTGCGGCCACGCCCATGTGCCAGCCGCCAGCGCCGTGCGCGGCGACTGGTCCTGGACCCGCGCCGTGGCCATGGCCTTTGCCGTGGGTATCCGCCCCTGTTCCGGTGCTATTCTGGTTCTCGTCGCGTCTTACACATTGGGACTGTTCTGGGCGGGCGTAGTGTCAACCCTCGCCATGGGGCTTGGCGTTTTCATCACCATATCGACAATCGCTACCCTTGCGGTCTATGCCAAGTCCACTGCCTTGCGTTTGGCGGGCACCGACAGCGCCTGGACCAGACTGGCAGTAAAATGGGGAAAAATGGCAATCGGTGCAACAATTGCAGGACTTGGGGCATTGCTGTTTCTCGCGTCTTTGAACACGCATAATATGGGGATGTGAATGAAACAGTGGTTGGTCTTGGCGGGCTTTATCGCCCTGTGTCTGGTTGTGGGGTCAGTGGCCGGCATGGTAACGGCACCAGCCGTTGCCGAGTGGTACCCAAGTCTGGCCAAACCCTCCTGGCAACCTCCAACCTGGCTTTTCGCCCCCGTCTGGACCATTCTCTATTTCATGATGGCTGTTGCCGCCTGGCTGGTGTGGAAAGCCGGCAATGCTGGTGGCGCTTTGCTGCTCTGGGCCGCTCAACTCGCGCTCAACTTCGCCTGGTCCCTGCTGTTTTTCGGCGCAAGGTCACCGGGACTGGCCCTGATTGAAGTCGCAATTTTCTGGCTCGCCATAGCCGCCACAATCTTCGCTTTCTCCTTCAAATCGAAAATCGCCATGGCCCTGATGGTCCCTTATCTGTGCTGGGTCAGCTTTGCGGCAGTGTTGAATGCGGCGATTTTCATGTTGAATTGAGCGGAGAAGGCCCTCATCCGGCGCTTCGCGCCACCCCATCCATGTTTTCTCGTTTGACTCTTATGTTCTCACCAGCTAGAACATAGCACGAACAGTCAAATCCGGAAAGCCCATTGTCATGCGTACCCATCCGTTAGCCCCCGTGGCGACGGCAGGGAGCGGCTTACCCGCTCCCAGCCTGCATCTGGCGTCAGAAGACCAGCGCGAAGCCCGCGCGCTTGTCAGCCGTCTGCGCGACCATATCGCCCGTATCGAACAAAACCAGAACCGCCTCGACCCGAAGCGCGGCTGGCAAGATCGGAGCGCCAAACCCGCAACACCCTGGCACTTCGGGCTGCCCACAGTTGACGCCCATTTGCCCGAGCAAGGCCTGCACAGACATGGTCTGCATGACGTCGCCCCGGTCCGCTATGGCGACAATGCCGCCACCATGGGCTTTGCCCTGGGACTGGCGATTTTGCGTTTGGCGGGCGACAAACAGAATCGCCCAATTCTATGGTGTCGATCCGCTATTGAATGCCAAGAGCACGGAAAACTCTATGGCCATGGCGCAGAGCAACTAGGGCTTCCGCGAAACAAACTATTGATTTTAATATTGAAAAAACAAAAACCCCTGTTCTGGACCATGGAAGAGGCCCTGAAATCCGGCTGCTTTGCCTGCGTCATTTCTGATGCTGCATCGCAACATACTGATCTCAATATCACTCGCCGCCTTAACCTTTCAGCGGGTGACGGCAAGTCAGCAGGGCTGTTGGTATTTAATCGAAACCACCGGGATGCAACAGCCAGTTTTAGCCGCTGGCACATCTCCACCACCCCCTCCACGGCCCCACCCTTGGAACGAAACGCCCCCGGCCCTCCCGCCTGGGGTGTGGACCTCCTCCGCATCCGGGGCGGCAAACCCGGTCAGTGGACCCTCTCCTGGCACAACACACCTACAACTCACAAAGTACAAAATGCGTCGCATCATTTCAGTCTGGTTCCCGGATTTCCCGGTGGAGCGCTTCCTCAGGGAACGCCGCAAGCTCAGGGCCCCCTTGCCACCACGGGGCCTGCCCTTCGCGCTGGTTGAAAAGGGCCAGAAGGGCCTTCGTCTTTACGCTGTCAACATGACGGCACGCCAATTTGGCCTGACAGGCGGGCAAAGGCTGGCGGACGCCCGCGCCGCCGTGCCGGACCTCCTGACAGAACAACACGCCACTGAAAAAGACATGGGCAGCCTTCTCGGCCTCGCCCGCTGGATGGAGCGCTACAGCCCCTGGGTCGCCCCCGACGGCAAGGACGGATTATTGCTGGACGCCACAGGCATCCCCCACCTCTTCGGCGGCGAACCAGCCATGCAGGGCGATATCGCCAGACGCCTGACCGATTACGGCTTCACCACCCGCATCAGCTTCGGCCAAACCATCGGTGCCGCGTGGGCCTTGGCACGCTTTGGAAAGGACAATCAAACCGATCTCCACCCCCTCCCCATCGAAGCCCTCCGCATCGATGCCGATGCCACCCGCACGCTGCGCCGTCTGGGCCTGAAAACCATAGGCTCCCTGCTCGCCCTGCCCCGCGCATCCCTCGCCCGGCGCTTTCGCGGTGAATCCATCCACGAAAACGTCCTGCTGCGCCTCGACGAACTCACAGGCCACCGCCATGAAGCCCTGAACGCCATCAACCCGCCATCATCCTTCATCGCCCACCGCGCCCTGATGGAACCAGTGATCAGCCATGAGGGCCTGGACGCCGTGCTGACGGGCCTCGTCCACGCGCTCTCAACCGACCTTGCTGCCAAAGGCCAGGGCGCCATCCGCATCATCCTCAAGCTCTTCAAGGTTGATGGCGGTCGCGCCCAGATCCCCGCAGGCCTCTCGATCCCCAGCCATGACGCCAAACACATCCTGCGCCTGCTCCGACCCAAGCTCGACTCACTCGATGCAGGCTTCGGCATCGACGCCATGACCCTGGAAGCCCGCGAGACGGCAAGCGTGGTCATGCACCAGCACGGCTTCATGGAAGACGACGGCGGCACATCATTGGCGGAGTTGAATGACCGGGTGATGAACCGGGAGGAGAGCGGTTTGGTTCAGTTGGAGAAGGTAGAGAGTCATGTACCGGAGAGGGCAGAGCGTGTGGCGAAGGGACCTCATCAGCCCTTCGGGCAGCTTCTCCAGAGGAGAAGCGACGTGTCGAAAGACCACCCTCGAAGGTCAAACACCGAGAGAGGTGCAGCAACAGGTCGCTTCTCCTCTGGAGAAGCTGCCCGAAGGGCTGATGAGGTCCCTTTCTCCGTACCACCCCGCCCCCTTCTCATCTTCGAAACGCCCGAACCCGCCACCGTCATCGCCTCGGTCCCCGACGGCCCGCCCATGCGCCTCACCTGGCGGCGGGTGACGCGCAAGATCGTCAAATCCCAAGGCCCCGAACGCATCGCGCCGGAATGGTGGCACCTCACCGCAACCGAACGCCCGCGTGACTATTACCATGTCGAGGACGACCAGGGCCGCCGCTACTGGCTCTACCGTGATGGCCTCTACGGCGAAGACGACGGCCCGCCACCAAAATGGTTCGTACACGGACTATCCGCATGAGCAATTACGCCGAACTCTGCTGCGTCAGCAATTTCTCGTTTCTGCGCGGCGGTTCCCATGCCGAGGAACTGGTGATGCAGGCGAAGCATATGGGAATCTCCGCCATAGCAATAACCGACCACAACAGCCTCGCAGGTGTGGTGCGGGCACACAGTGCTGCAAAGGATGCAGGGTTAAAGTTTCTTGTTGGATGTAGATTGGAGTTTGAAATCCAACACCCCCTCCCCCCTTCGGGGTACTCCCCCGGCAAAGACGCCGAGGGAGAAAGAACATTTTCTC
>JANPCL010000165.1:0-11850 GCA_031430915.1 Hyphomicrobiales bacterium | reverse complement strand
TGCCCGAAGGGCTGATGAGGTCCCTTTCTGCGCATATAGGCACAAGCACGAAAACCCACAAGTTGCCTCAATTTTTACCCTGTCCCTGAAGCTGATTTTAGCTCTTGCCTGCTAGACCCCTCTTCTTGAATCGGGATTTGGGACATGATCGAGAACCGAAAATCAGAGGCTGAATTCGAACGCTACAACTTCCACATTCTGGATGCAGTGCCGTTCTTGCCTGCCGCCTGGCGGTCAACAGCACCTGCCAAAGTTGAGCCTTCGGCACCGTGGCAGGGTGAATTTCTTGAATTGTTCCTGCGCAACCAGTTGAATCTGGCCCCCATCATGCCGATCCTCACACTGTTGCTGGGATTGACGGCGCTGGGTTGGGTGCCGACAGCTGTTGTCATGTCGTGGCTGGTAGGCGCACTCGGGTGCCACAGTATTCAACTCTTCCTGTGCAACCGCTATTTCCTGCATCCGCGCCAAACCTCTGAACAGGCGGATTGGGTGGGCATGATCTCCGCGTCTGAATTGTTCCAGGCGGTGTTCTGGGTGGCCCCGCTGTTTCTATTCTGGCCGGAAGCCGGAGCCACGCAGCGGGCTTTCCTCGTCGCCGCCATCATGGCTGTGAGCGTGGTGCGGCTACTCGTGGTATCAAATTTCATGCCGGTGCTGCTGGCGGGAACCGGTGTCATCGGGCTTGGCCTCGCAGTGCGCTGTGTGTTCGAACAGAATGTGGTGGCCTATTCATTGGCCGGCCTCATCATCATGCTGGAGGTGTTCTTTCTGTTCGTGTCGAGGCAATTGCAGGACACGGCAAAGGATCGTTTGAAATTTCGCTCCGAAAAAGATGCGCTGATCGAAGAGCTGCGCCTCGAAAAGAGTCGGGCCGAAGACGAGCGTCGCAAAGCCGAAGATGCCAATCGTGCCAAGTCTGCTTTTCTCGCCAATATGAGCCACGAATTGCGCACACCGCTCAATGCCATCATGGGTTTTTCGGAAGTGCTCGAAAATGAGTTGTTTGGCCCGATGCAGAACAAGACGTACAAGAATTACGCTGGCGACATTCACGACTCTGGCCGTTACCTGCTGACACTCATCAATGACATCCTCGATCTCTCGCGCATTGAAGCCGGGCGTCATGAATTGCTGGAAGAGCCAACGCACCTGCGTGAATGCATGGACCATGCCTCCAGCATGCTGGCGGCGCGGGCCAAGGAAAAAGCCATCAAGATCCGTGTCGATGCACCCGCCAATCTGCCCAAACTTCTGTGTGACTACCGCGCATTGAACCAGATCGCCATCAACCTGTTGACCAATGCTGTTAAGTTCACGCCCAACGGCGGTGTGGTTGCCATGCTGGCCCGGATCATGCCGGATGGCCGCATGACACTGGTTGTCTCAGACAATGGACCCGGCATTCCCATGGCCGAACAACAGCAATTGCTGAGCGCCTTCTCACGCGGCACCCATGCCACCAAGCTCGCTATCGAAGGAGCAGGCCTTGGCCTTCCCATCGTCAAGGGCCTGCTAGATGTCCACGGCGGACGCCTCGACATTTCCTCCGAACCCGGACGCGGCACCGATGTGATCTGCAGTTTCCCGGCAGCCCGCGTGTTGAGCGGGCCTCGCGGCGAAGCGATAGCATCACCCGCAGTGAAGACTGAAACTCAACGGAAGCTGATTGCGATTACAGGGTAAAGGACTTTCGCAGCTGCCCCTCATCCCTAGCAATCGACTTCGATTGCGGAACCCTTCGAGGCCCGCAAGAGGGCGGGCACCTCAGGGTGAGGCGGTTGGCTTGAATCAAAAAAAGGTCCTCACCCTGAGGTGCATCGCCCTCTTGCGATGCCTCGAAGGGTGCGCCACGGGATCTATTCCCCACAACATCAAAAATATTCCCAAACACCCCTTGACATTGTTCTATATATGTTCCAAACACCCTCCCGATGGTTCTGAAAGGAGGGAACAGTGTCGCGAGCTTACCAATACTGTCAGAACCATGTGCAGCGCCTGCGGGTCTTCGTCCAAGCAACGAAGGCTTCCGGGAGCCGGGGGTTAGCCCCAGGGATATTACGATCCCTGTTGTGTCCGATCTGTAGCAACTCGCGCCGGAATTTTGTAAGTCCAGTCGATTGGGACTGGCAGGTTCTATCCGTGCGCCTCTGCGAGAGCGAACCCTGCCGGATTGCCATCATGAAAAGTGGTGGGCATAAACAATCTGGTGAAATTCCGGCCCAAATCGCTGCGTTCAAAGGTTGGGCTTCAAGCCGAACACACTACTTTTTCCACACTACCGCATGCTGGCTTGGAGTCAGGACGGGAACTTTCCCTCCGCTACTTTCTCAACCACCGTGACCGCGGCCCCTCCCCTGCTTCGCTTTGCTCGGCATCCCCTCCCGCAAGCGGGAGAGGTGAAGAATCATGCCTTTTCTTCACTTCTCTCGCTTGCGGGAGAAGGTGGATTGTGAGCGAAGCGAGCGAGACGGATGAGGGGCCGCGCGTCCTACGCTTTATCACTCACACCAGCACTGGCAAAGGTCGCCATGCCCGTATGGCAATTTACCGCTGCCCGCACCAGCCCCGCAGCCAGTGCTGCGCCAGACCCCTCCCCTAGACGCATGCCCAAATCAAGCAGTGGCCTGAGACCTATTTTTCCCAGCAGCGCCCGGTGCGCCGGTTCCGCCGACACATGGGCTGCCATGCAATGGTCGAGCGCGCGGGGGTTGGCTTTGAACAAAACTGCAGCGGCGGCCGTTGCTACATAACCATCAATCAACACCGGCACGCGGTTGAGGCGCGCACCCATGATCGCTCCGGCCATGGCTGCCAGTTCACGTCCCCCTAAACGCCGCAGCACTTCGAGAGGATCGTCCAGATGATCACCATGCAAAGCGACGGCCCGGGCCACTGCACTGGCCTTGCGCTTCAACCCCTCAGCATCCACACCGGTGCCCGGCCCCACCCAATCCTCGGCCTTGCCGCCAAACAATCCGTGTGCGAGTGCGGCAGCAATGGTCGTATTGCCAATGCCCATCTCTCCAATACACAACAGATCACAGCCATTGGCGATAGCTTCCATGCCATAGGCCATGGTGGCGGCGCAGTCCTTCTCGGTCATGGCAGCGTCTTGCGTAATGTCACCTGTTGGCACGTCGAGGGCGAGTTCAAACACCTTGAGGCCAAGATCGAACGTCTTGCAAATCTGGTTGACGGCAGCGCCATCGCTCTGGAAGTTCGCCACCATCTGCGCGGTTACAGCCTGCGGATAGGCCGCGACACCTTGCGCCACCACGCCGTGATTTCCCGCAAATACAGCCACAACAGGTTGGTCAACCTTGGGAATTTCCCGCTGTTGCCACGCCGCCAGCCATTCTACAATCTCTTCCAGACGGCCCAATGCGCCGGGCGGTTTGGTCAATTGCGAATCGCGCGCCCTGACCGCTGCCACAGCTTCTGCGTCAGCTTTCGGCATCGCGGCGAGAAGGGCGCGGATATCGTCAAAGGGAAGACCGTTGGACATGAGGGGAGCCTGTCTGGAATCATGGGTACTGCAAAATTGCCAGTGGCTTTTGGCTGCTGCTTGCGGCAGACGTCAACGTCTTATAAGACCACGTGACCGTCATGAGCGACCTGCCGCCCCCTGTCCCCGTTTCCCCTGCGATCAATCCCTTGGTCCGGCCCTTGGCTGAACTGGTGCATGCCCTGAGGTTTTTAACACGCCTTCCGGTACCGTTCTCGCGCACCATAACTCCCCCCCCCCTGAACCAGACCATGCGGATGTTTTCCGTGGCGGGTGCTGGAATTGGCTTGATGATCGCAGTGGTCTTGCTGGCGGGCAAACAGTTGCAATTGCCTGTCATGCTGGCGTCGGTGCTGGCCGTTGCTGCGGGCATGGTTGTTACCGGTGCCCTGCATGAAGATGGTCTGGCCGACACGGCTGATGGTCTGGGCGGCGGTAAAACCCGGGAACGCCGTCTCGACATCATGCGCGACAGTCGCATTGGCTCCTATGGCACACTTGCCCTCATCGTGGCCGTGGGGGCGCGGGTGTCGTGCTATGCAACGTTGCTGCCGCTGGCCCCGGTTGCCCTCATTATGGTGGTTGCGGCCTGCCAGTCGTTCTCGCGGGCCTTGATGATTGACCTGTTGTGGGCCACGCCCCCCGCCCGCAGCGAAGGTGCATCAGCCTATGCCGGGCAGCCCTCGCAGAGTGTGGCGCTGCTGGCCATTCTCATCGGGCTATTGTTGACGTTGGTTGCCGGTTACTTCACCAGCTTTGAAAACGCCATTCTCGCTCTGGCCTTGGGCCTCGGCGTGACCGCAGGCATTCGCTGGCTCGCCCTGCGGCTGATTGGCGGACAAACGGGCGATATCTGCGGTGCTGTGCAAGTCACAAGTGAAGTCATGATGCTCAGTGCCTTCGTGGCAACGCTTCGTTAACCCTGCTTGCAAGTCGGTGTGGTGATTGAACGTCTAGTGAAGAATTGGCGCACTAAAAGCGGGGCAGAATTTCGGAGATTTCCCATGCGTCGTTCCGGCCCATTGCCCAGTGTAGTCCTTGCCATCCTGCTTACCGCCGGTGCGGGGCTTCCCGGGCTGCAACCTCTGGCGCAACCGCCTGCTGACCCACTCAATATTTATGCGATGACAGAACTCCAGTCGTCCTCCAATGGCCACTACATCACCAAGGCCTCCATCAACAATCACGGCATTGACGTGCTGGTGGACACGGGGGCCAGTGCTGTCGCCCTCAGCTATGAAGATGCGGAAGCCGTCGGCCTGCGCCCATCAAGCCTCGCCTTTGATGTGCCCGTCAACACGGCCAATGGGGTTGGCAAGGCAGCCCGCGTGACATTGCGGAAGGTCGAGATCGATAATGTGCGCGTGTCAGACGTGGATGGTTTGGTCTTGCAGAAGGGTGCTCTTGAGGGCACCTTGCTTGGCATGAGCTTCCTGTCACGCCTGCGCAGCTTCAGCGTGGAAAACGGCAAGTTGGTTCTCAAGAATTGACGCTGGTTTGACATGGTATGTCGCGGCGTGCCATTGCGCCCGGCCTGTTACACCCCACATTGCAGCCATGGATCATATGTCCGCTCCCGACATCGAAACACCTTGCGTGAAAATCTGCGTGCTCGAACCTGAAACCGGGTTTTGCATCGGCTGCGGTCGCACGCGCGGTGAAATCGCGAGTTGGCTCGGCCTGTCAGCAACCGAACGCCATTCCCTGGTCGTCGCCTTGCCCGAGCGTATGGCAACGCTGACCTTACGTAAAACCCGGCGCGGCGGGCGGCGCGGGCGTCTGGCTGCAGAATAATAGCGCGTCTCATCCATTTGGGTGATGCTGAGATCGTAAACTATCCCTAGACTTCTTTTCGAACACCCTGCACTGGGGGCAGTGGCGAGTCGTTTGTCACTGCCCTCTTTTTTTAAGCGGCTACTGACTGGCGGCTCGCGTGGTGTTCCACTGCCTCCAGAGCAGACTGCAATACCTTCACATCCGCACCGGGCTTGCAGCCTTCAACCGACAATATCTGCCGCCAAATCCGACCACCGGGTTGGCCATGATAGAGGCCGAGCATATGGCGGGTGATGCGCGGTAGCGGCAGACCGGTCGAGAGATTGGTGGCAATATAGTCGAACATGGCTTCCACTGCTTCACGGCGCGACTTGACGGGCGCTGGCTTGTTGGCAAACAGAGGGTCAACTGCCGCCAACATCCACGGATTGTGATAGGCTTCCCGGCCAAACATGAGGCCGTCCAAATTCTCTAAATAAGAAATATTATCTATCAGGCTTGACAGTCCTCCATTAAGGACTATATTCAATTCTGGTCGGGAGGTTTTCAGGCGGTGAACGCGGTCATAGTCCAAAGGCGGAATTTCCCGGTTTTCTTTTGGGCTCAATCCTTGCAGCCAGGCCTTGCGGGCATGCACAATGAATGTCTGGCAACCCGTTGCTGCAACTGTGTCGATAAAATTCTGGAAATCCCTTTCGGAATCCTGATCATCAATACCAATGCGGCATTTCACGGTGACCGGGACTTTCACCGCATTTTGCATGGCAGCAATACAATCCGCCACCAGTTGCGGTGTGGCCATCAAACACGCCCCGAAATTCCCACCCTGAACCCGGTCCGACGGGCAGCCGACATTGAGGTTGATCTCACAATAACCCCAGTCCTCGCCAATCCGCGCGGCTTCGGCCAAAATGGCGGGATCACTGCCACCCAACTGCAAAGCCAAAGGTTGCTCCCGCGCATCGAATCCCAAAAGCTTGTCCCGAACACCATGCTTCACCGCAAGCGCCGTCACCATCTCGGTATAGAGCAGGGCATGGCGCGTAAGGGCGCGATGAAAAACCCGGCAATGCCGGTCAGTCCAATCCATCATGGGTGCAACGGCGAATATTTTGTTGGGTGACACTGTCGGTAGCGTGTTCTTGGTCATGGGACGGATTTAGCGCGCTTGAGGCAGCCGCTCAATTGTAAAAGCAGCGAAAACACAAACTCTGAAAACATGTACTGTGTCAGACTGGAAGTGTTGTCAATTCCGTGACGTTTCGGCTGCGGCTCCTCCAATCGGAACGTGCAAGGCGCAGTGGGCTCCAGCCAAGGCACCTTGCGGCTTGCGCCAATCCTAAAATTGCCCAACGGCGTTTACGAAAATTCCATGACTTGAATTAGACTGATCTCGCAGGTCATCGGAGAAGCGACCGAAGTTATATCCCAAACCGAGCTTGAAGTTGTCGCCAAGATGACGATAGCCCGCAATGAGAAAGCCAAGTTCCGTGGAGTCCGATTGGGGCGTCCAGAGTAAGCGCGCTTCAGCCAAGGCATCCCAATTGTGCACGATGTTGAGATCGGCGCGAACGACACCGAGATGAGCCGAGCCTGTAGTCCAGCCACTGCTACCATCGCGAGGGCGGGTTTCACCTATCCGGAAACCATACTTGGCGCCAATTGTCAGAATTTTTGTAAGATCAAAATTGACGTCCGCAGAAAGTATGTGGCTTTGCTGTTGCGGGCCTGCGGTGGTGCCGCCCACGGTCACCTGATCTTCGCTGGGCAGGTCATAGAGGTAAATATACTTGAACAAGGCGTTCAGACGGTCATTGTCGACAGGCCGATACGCGTAACCAAGAGAGCCCTCCACATACGTCCCACCACGTGTCGAATCCGTCGCATCACTTACGACCGCGTCAATATTGCCGAGAAAGCGCCAGTTCGGGTTGGCGCGTAGTTCAATGGTTTCAGAGAAAAGATAGGAGTTCAGGTCGCGGGTGTTATCTTCCGAACGATCAAAACGGACTTCGCCTTTGACCCGCCCCGTGTTGCCGCCATCGTCCTTGAAGGACATGGACACCGACAGGGCTTTGCGATCAAAGTCACTATTTTTGAGCCCTGTCCCGCTGTTGATTGTGTCATCGACAATATGGCCCAGCTCCATGTTGCCGCCAAGTGACCAACGTGCATCTGGTGTGTAGTTGACTCCATAGGTCTGTGCGAGAGTACGTTTCAGGCCAAAAAGATCGTAACTGTCTTCTGCAAACATAGTCAGGCGTTCGCTGTAGCGGTACTTCGTGCCTGCGATGACACTACCGAGGTCGTTGCCGTCGAGGTCAGTTGCAGCATCAAAGCGACGGTCAGGATCAAGCTTGTAGCCAATGTAGTAGCTGTCATCAGCAGTCGATTTGTAATCAATCTGCGCTCGCCCGGCGATGCCACCTGTTCCATAAGAAAATTCGGCAGAAAGATCAGTTTTTTCGGTAAGTACAGTGCTGCCACCTATGCCGAAGCGATCGTTCCTGCGACGGTCATCATGAACTGCAACGGTGCCTTGGCCGAAAATGTAGACACTGCGATCCTCGTCATATTGATATGTAAGTCGCAAGCCCAGATCTATGCGCGAGCCAACGTCTTTGGCACCTGTCGCAGGATCGCGATGATCGGTGTATCGTCCGCCTGGCGAGACAATGAAATGATCGCCTAACGCGATGTTGGAATGGACCTCCACACTGCGGTCATTTTTTCCCCCAACCACACGGGACTCTGCGTAGTTTGCGGCTACACCCAATTCTTCCGATGTTTCAATCAGCGCACTGGCACCCCATTCGCTCTTTGACCGTGCGGTCTGCTCATTCAACGACGCGAAGCCACCATCCTGATGGCTGTAGTGAACTTCAAGATCGCCTTTCACAGCGCCTTTGCTGATTTCGGCGACATCAATATGGCCGACGACCCGATAGGCGTTTGCATCTTGACCTCTGACACCCGCAGTAGGCTCATCATATAATGTGAGCCCGCCATCAGCAGAACGTGTCCAGCCAAATCCCGGACCTTTGGAGCGCGCAACCTCTGCTTCGACATATGTTTGGTCCGAATGCTGAAGGCGAACATCTGCTCCCAAGGCAGATTGATTTGCGTTGCCGGTTTTTTCACGGGCCACAGTTGCGCCAACGCGCATGTGTTCACCAATCCATTGCTGGGCGCGTCCGCCTGCAGCATAACCCTTAACATTACTGGCGGCGGGTGTGTACTCGTAAGCGACTGACAGATACACCGGATTGCCGCTCGACGTGCCATTGCTGACGACTGCGCCATCTCCACTCGTTGACGACAATGGCTGTTTCAGAATGACAAGTCCTTGCGTGTAGTCAAAGTCGTAGTCGACGCCATATTTCAATTGCCGACGTGAGATCACCGTATTCGTTGTAACATCACGTGTCTCAACTGACACTGTTTCAGAACCAATCGTGATGTCCTGCTGCTTCAAGAAATAGGCAGAACCTCCAGTGCCGCGCAAAAGGTCTCTTTGCGGCAAAGTACCCGGCAACGATGCATAGGCTGACGCGTGGGTGCGGCGTTCGTTGTTGGGTGCCTGTTCTTGTGAGTTGTATACGGCGCTTGCACCATAGAGGGCGCGCTCGTTGCGCATGAAATGCGTACCCGTGATTTTGGTCTTGAAATTTCCCCACATGACATGGCTATCGCCACGCTCAAGACGCACGTAGAACTTGCCACGGGTCGGTGCATCCTCAACGCTTATAGAGTCATCGCCGTAGACCGGGTAATATTTGTCAGGGTCAACGCGCTTCAAGAACTGTTGTGGGTCCTTGCCGTCAAGGCCCTTTAGCATGCTTTTGAAATCATTCTCGCTCGTGTCTGCAGCGGCAGTCAGCAGTGTTTGCCCTTTGATCTTGCCTTTGAGATAGAAGGCCAGACGGCCCTTCGTATATATGTTGTCAAACTCGCCGGGCCTTGCGGCTTTCACTGCTGATGAACCAAAGCGGTGGCCAAGAGTGAGATCAGCCAAAGCCACATAGAACCATTCTGTCGAAGGTATGCTGATATCTCGGTTGAACTCCAAACCTTTCTTGCGCTTGTCGAGAATCTTGACTGACACATTGTGCTGGCCGGGTGGAAGTATGCGCTGTGTAACAAATTTGCCTTCGGGATCAACAGGCACAGGTTGTCCCATGACGAGAACGCTGTCCTGCCCAGGCACTGAAGCGCCAAATACAGTGACGGCTCCGCCGAATACAGGAATGTTGCGGAAAGCGGTCGCATCTTCAGCATAACCCGGAGCCACGGCAGCATTCCGCGGCTCATGTTGCTCAAAACCTTTGACCGTGCGCCGCAACGCCAGGGGGCGGGTTTCATCAAAGCGACCTTTTTCATCATAGACGCGCAGAACATAGACCATCTCAATTGGTCCATTGACGGGCATTGTCCATGTTGCCGTGCCGTTACCCAGCAATGGCAGGGAGACCAGGGGCCTACCCTTGTTTGCAGTGCCCTCTTCGAACACACGAACTTCACCGCGCGCCACCCAATCTGGATAGTTGAGTGAGGCGAGGAATTGGACCTCCTCACCTGCACGATAGCTTTGGCGAATGGGTGCAGTCGAAATATTGAGGATCGGTTTTACGTCCAATCCATCGAACTTCACCTGGATATCAACCGCATCAAGACGCTTGTCGACTTGCCTTTGGCGATCTGCAAGTTTTTTTGAGCCCGCCACCACTTCGCCATCAATGCTGATTGAATATCCGCCATCATTCGCGTCTTCAGGTGTTTGCACTTCCGTATTGGCACCGAGGTCTTCTTGCACTGTCGCCGCGTTATCCAGTTTCTTTCCGCGCGTCTGGATTTTGCAATAATCGCCTTTGCAATATTCTTCTGCGGCGTCTGCAACCGTCCACATGGTGGCAAGCACCATTGCAGACACTGCGGTAAAAAGTCCTGCGCGCAGCGTGAAGCGCCCTGCCCAATTGATTTTCACAGAGCGCCTCATTTTACACCTACGATTTGTGCTTCTACCGGAAGTTCATAACGTCCGAGCCGCTTGTGCCAAGTCTTGTTGATCAGTGATTTGACGGCTGCGAGACGTTTTTGAGCTGCTTCGTGGCCATCGCCACCTTGATAATAGGTAAGGCGCAGGACTGATGGAGCCTGATCCAGAATGACCACAAGCTTACCAACAATCGCCTGAAGCTTTCTTGGCATCACACCATCTGAACCGTTAAACAGTTCGTCGTTGAGATCAAACCGGATGACACGGGAAATAGAAGCACCGAAGTTGAGTTTGGTCAGCTTGCCCGCTGTCAAACGCACCGTTTTCGGGTTTTCTGTTGTAACACGGTAGCCTGTTGGCAAGGTACGCGTGTCGAGCTTCAGAATGAAGTTTGAACCAATTTCCTGATCAGGCAAATCCGCACAGCCGACATGATATCTTCCATTGGAATCGGTGGTGATCAACTGACCCTTGACAGTCGCGAGACGAACGCCCGGCAAACCCGGCTCGTCCTTGTCTTGATAACCATCGCGGTTTTTGTCTTCAAACACCTTGCCAATGATGTCGCTGCAATCAAATGTATGTTCGGGCAGCAATTCTATAGATGCCTTGGCATTTCCTATCACATCACCAGTTGCGGGATTGACCAGCTGGGTTCGATTGACAAGATTGCCCGGCAGAGCGGAAGCATTGACGACAACCTTCAGAACGAGCTTGATCTTCTGGGCTGCGTTAGGTGTCAGCCCGATGAAAGTCAGCGTATTGCCGGCAACGGCTGGTACAACTGCTGCGCCATTCGACGTCGCTGAGCCATCAATAAAGGTCAGTCCGTTTGGCAGGGTGTCAGTAATCGTGGACGGGTTAAAAGCAACACCATCGGCAGAAATTGTGTAGATGATTGTCTCGCCACGTTTTGCAGTTGAAACATTTGCGACCTTCGAAAAGGTTCCGGGCAATGGATCGATGGCAATGTGATTGTTGACGAGATCGGGATCGCCGTTGCCGATCACAAAAGCGGTGAAATATACTCCGCCCGTACCAACAGGAGGAGGATTGGGTGACGCTGACACATCACAGCTGCCACCTGGAACCGCATCAATTGGGCAAGTTCCGACAGACACACTTCCGGCTTGTGGCGGAATGACCGCGGAGAACCCGGACGCATAGCCGGACGGATTGACAATCCGGATGAGATAGGTGGTTGCACCCAGTGGACACTGGGCTGCTCCGCCGGGCACGATGTCAAAGCGATAAGATCCCGTTGCATTGGTCACCTGATTCTGTTGACCGGGCAGAAGACAGGCCGCAGGCAACAGATTTCCTGCAGCGTCAGTCAGTGCCGCTGTAACGCCCGAAACCGGAACGTGAGTGACTGAGTCATAGATGACGCCAGCGGGATCAATTGGCTGGTTTTGGTTTACGACCGTTGTACCAGCGCCAATCGTCAAATTGGTGATTGTGCCCAGTACACCGCCTGCTGGGGTTTTGAAGACGAGAGTGTAGCCAGGGCCTGGGCTGGCGAATATGTTATAAGAGCCATCTGGCGCTGTGGTGTCTGTGCCAACAGTGT
>JANPCL010000164.1:0-29009 GCA_031430915.1 Hyphomicrobiales bacterium | reverse complement strand
GTGGCCCCAGTTTGGCAAAGCACCAAGAAGCGCCAGAATAACCAATACGATGAGGATGGTGCTGAGCATGTCGAAAATCTCCCTGTCGTCACGATGCGGTGACCACCAACTCAACGCTCAAAGTCGAAACTTGTTCCAGACACCCTTGGTGTCTGAATTCTTATTCGTCGACAACCAGAGACGCTGTCGGCACGCCTCGCAAGGCAATGTCAGGCGCAAACTCATTGGCACTGTCGATGTGCATCAATTCACCAAGCTTCTTGCGCGCCCGGTTGACGCGGCTCTTGATTGTACCGATCGCAACATTGCAGATCGTGGCCGCCTCTTCATAGGAAAACCCTGAAGCTCCCACCAGAATGATGGCTTCGCGCTGGTCTTCCGGAAGCTGCTGCAGTGCCGCTTTCAAATCTGCCATATCGAGATGACCGTGCTGTTCTGCCTGCACGGCCACACGGCTGGCATAAAGTCCGTCAGCGTCTTCAACCTCACGGCGACGCTTGCGCAAATGGCTGTAAAACTCATTGCGCAGAATGGTGTAAAGCCAGGCTTTCATATTGGTTCCCGGCTGAAAGCTGTCATGGTGCTTCCACGCCTTCATCAAGGTTTCCTGAACAAGGTCATCTGCACGGTCAGAGCGTGACGTGAGTGAAATGCCAAAGGCCCTGAGGCCCGGGATGGCAGCAATCATCTCGTCGCGAAACTGGTTGGATATCGTCATGCCAGTGTGTCCGGTCAATCGGATTTTTTGGACGTGCTGCGTTCTTCAAGTTGCTTCAGCAACTGCTCAAAGCGGTCTGGTACGGGCGCACGCGCCACTTCGTCGTAATAGGCACGCAACTTGTCGCCCAACAAATCCTGCATGGGAACCGGAGCGATGCTCTGGCTTTTGGGGGTCATGGAATGTGGGGTCACCGTCTTTTTTACTCCGGGCTTTTTGCTCTTGGCCTGCCGTTTTTCCGTCATGCGTCACCCTCAGTTGCTTTGAAACAAACATAAACCGTTGTAACATCTAAGTTGCACGACATCATCGCCCAATAATGTAAAACAACAGATATTGTTCCCGCAGTGGATTTTTTTTGCAAACAACTGGAACTCTGCCGCTGCAACCGCGTTATTGCATGTGGAGTCCACGTATGTTCGGATGCCTGATACAGTTAAAATACCATGAGAAGGGGTGAATTACATGAGCTTAGCGTTTGAAATTGCGCCACATTTACCATTGCTGCGACGTTTTTCGCGGGCCTTGACCGGCGACCAGCATAGCGGCGACGCCTATGTGGCGGCACTCCTGGAAACCATCATTGCGGACCCTGCCACTTACGACTCATCGCCGGACATCAAGCTTTCGCTCTACCGCAGTTTTTGCAAACTCTGGGAATCCGTCACCTTCAACATGAAGCGCAACCGCGACACACCGGAATGGGAAGCATCTGCCGTGCGCAATCTCGAAGCCGTGCGCCCCCGTGCCCGCGAAGCTTTTCTGCTCATTGCCGTAGAAGGCTTTTCGATCAAGCAGGTAGCTGAAATCCTGAAGCAGCCTGTGGCCGACATCCAGGAGCTGATTGACGAAGCATCCCGGCAATTGGCAGCGCAGGTTGCAACCGATGTGCTGATCATCGAAGACGAACCCATCATAGCACTTGATCTTGAATCATTGCTTGAAAGCCTGGGCCACCGCGTAACCGGTGTCGCCCGCACGGAAAAAGAAGCCCTGCGCCTCGCCATGACAAAGCGTCCGGGCCTTGTGCTGGCAGACATTCAATTGGCCGATGGCAGCTCCGGCATTGATGCCGTCAACGCCATGCTGTCTAATTTTGAAGTTCCCGTGATTTTCATCACCGCATTCCCCGAGCGCCTGTTGACAGGTGAAAAACCTGAACCTGCGTTCCTGATCACCAAACCCTTCGTTCCCGAAATGGTGAAAGCTGTCGTCAGCCAGGCCCTGTTCTTCAACACCAAGTCAAAACTGGCGGCTTGACGCGGAACCAACATCCAACCCCGGCGTTATGATGACATGAGGGCGCGAACGATTGTCCTCGATGTTTCTAACACAAAGGAGGTCAGCATGGATTGGGATCGTATTGAAGGAAACTGGAAGTCATTCAAGGGCAAGGCCAAGCAACAATGGGGCAAGCTTACGGACGACGATCTCGACGTGATTGAAGGTCGCCGCGAAGAGCTGGAAGGCAAAATTCAGGAACGTTACGGCTACGCCAAGGACAAGGCGCGAACCGAAATCGACACTTGGCTGAGCAGCAACCGGTAAATCAGAGCAGGCGGATGAAAATCATCCGCCTGTTTTCTTTTTGAAGTGATACCATGCCCCTTCCAATTCTACCATGTTGACCCAGAAGCGCGATCTGCGCAGCGGCACGCCCTTATGGCTCGAGAATGGTTTGCCGCGTATGTCCGTTGCGAAACCATCCAAAAAGAATTCTGATGTAGTCGTCGTGGGAACAGGCGTTTCCGGTGCCTTGATGACCGATGCACTGTTGCAGGCAGGCTTCAGCGTAACCGCTGTCGATCGAAGGAAAATCCTGTCAGGGTCTACACCCGCCAGCACAGCCCTGTTGCAGGGCGAACTTGATACACCACTGACCGGGCTTCAGAAAAAATTGGGGTTGTCCCGCGCCGCCCGGGTCTGCTGGCATTCGGCCCAGGCCGTGCAGGCATTGACTGACCGCATCCACGATCTTGGCATAAACTGTGACCACGCCACCCGCACCTCCCTGTATCTTCCCGGAAATGTGCTTGATGTCAGCGACCTGAAAAAAGAAGCTGAGGCGCGACAGAAAATCGGACTGCGCTCAGAATTTCTGAACCGAAGCGAACTCAAGGCATTTGCTGGCATCAACAAGCAGGGCGCCATAGTCTCCAGCGGCAATGCAGAGGTTGATCCCGTCAAACTGGTGGCAGGCCTGTGGAGGAGCAACATCACACGGGGCGCAACTCTTTTGCGCGACACCGAAGTTACAGACCTGGAACAAAGTCGCACTGGGGTTCGACTCCACATCAAGGATGGCCCAACCCTCGACGCTGGCCACGTGGTGTTTTGCACAGGCTATGAGCTGATGAAATTTGCAAAACCAAAAGGCTACAAGGTCATATCGACTTGGGTGCTGGCCACCAAACCGCAGAAAGCCAGACTCTGGCCCTCGCGCAGCCTGATCTGGGAAGCAGCGGACCCCTATCTCTATCTCCGAACAACACCCGAAGGCCGCATCATTGTTGGTGGCGAAGACGAAGATTTCTCCGACGAAACCAAACGCGATGCCATGCTGCCCAAAAAGGCAGCCGCGATTGCGCGCAAGGCGGCCAAGTTGTTTCCGGACATTGATTTTGAACCTGACTTCTCCTGGACCGGCAGTTTTGGCGAAAGCCCGACCGGACTGCCGGCCATTGGCCCCGTTAAAAACATGCCGCGCTGCTTTGCCGTGCTGGGGTTTGGCGGCAATGGCATCACCTTCAGCATGCCCGCAGCACAGTTGGTATCGCGCCAGATCCAAGGCATCACAGACCCCGCAGCTGAACTTTTCGCCCTTTGATCTACCTTTCGCATGACAGGTGGAACAATCAAAACCGTTGCGCGTTCCTGACCAGACTTTGTCAATGCAAGTCAACACAGGAGATCGATCATGACACTCGTTGACAATACCTGGGAACGTGACAGCCTAAACACCGCGCCAACCTCAAATGCGCGCGTCCACTCTCGGCGCGACACAGCTTACTTCGAGACATTGGATATTGTCGCGGCAGCCGTGGCAACATTCATGCTTTTGGCTCCGCTCGCAGTAAGTGCCTATGGTTTGTAATGTGAACGGCTGATACGGCGGCCTGCTTGTCCTGTCTGGGCTTCCATGCATGGGACGAAGGTATCGTTTCAATCACTTTATGTATCAAAGCACCGCTTGTTATGGCACATATCTGGCTGGACCGAAGAGGGAGCCAGTGTGAGCGCGCTTGGAAACATATTGTCGCGAAGACCGCTGTGGCATCAGTTGGTATTGCTGGCCTTGGCAGCAGCTTTGCCTCTGGTTCTCTCGTCCTATTACATGTTCGTTCAACTCGCAGCCAACGAACGCGAAAATATCCGTCAGGGCCTGTTGTTGAACAGCCGCACCCTTGCAGCCCTCGTTGACAACGAAATTGAAACCCACATCGCGATAGCGTCCACCCTGTCGCGTTCACCAACTCTTTTGTCGGATGATCTCAAGACTTTTTCAAAAGAAGCGAGCGACGCACTGCAATTCGTTCCGGGATCATGGCTGACAGTTCGTCGTCCATCTGGCGAAGTCCTGATGTCCACATTGGTGCCCTTTGGCACGCCGCTGAGAGAGGCCGCTCCAGCTCCTGGCCTCTCGCCTGCTTTCGCCAGTCGCGAACCATTTATAAGCGACTTGTCTACCGACCCTGACACAAAGCGCGTGAGTGCAATGGTGGACATACCTGTATTTGAAGGCGACAGCCCACTCTATCTCATCTCCATCAGTCTGGTGCCCGAACGCTTCCTTGCCCTCTTCAAGGACAAATACACCAATGGCGAGGTTGTCGCTATTCTGGACCGCAACCGAAAATTTGTGGCGCGTGTTCCGTCCCATGAAACACGCGTCGGAACTCTCGCCAGCGAAGGTTGGCGCGCCGCCATCGACAAGGCACGCGAAGACATCATCCAGAACAAGACAGTTGAAGGTGACTGGAGCAACACCGCTTATTCCCCCACCCGCAATGGCTGGACCGTCGGCGTGGCACGGCTCGAAAAACAAATCCAGAATCCCCTGCGCGGCATTCTCGTAACAAGTTTTGCCGTGTCCCTGGCCTTGGCCGCCTTGAGTTTCATGTTGGCTGTTTTGATCGCACGCAATGTCAGTTCCGGCATGGGTGCCTTGACACGGGCAGCCCAAGCGGTGGGTGAAGGCAATGCCATCGCCGATTTCCCGACCCCCTTTGCCGAAGCCACCACCCTCTCCCAAACCCTGCTGAAAGCTTCAGCCGAACTTGACAACCGTGGCCGTGCTCTTGAAAAAGCCAAGGCGGTGTTGGAACAGAAAGTCGAGGAACGCACGGCAGAACTGAAAGCCGAGCTTGCGAGGCGC
Organism: Hyphomicrobiales bacterium; assembly: GCA_031430915.1. Lineage (GTDB taxonomy): Bacteria > Pseudomonadota > Alphaproteobacteria > Rhizobiales > Aestuariivirgaceae > Aestuariivirga. The sequence continues at coordinate 23,916 of JANPCL010000164.1, read as the reverse complement.
GAAGAAGCCGAGGCCACCTTGCGCCACGCCCAGAAAATTGAAACCATCGGCCAGCTCACTGGCGGCATCGCCCATGACTTCAACAACATGTTGACGGTGATCATGGGCAATCTGGATACGGTGCAACGGCGCATGCAAACCATTGAGGGGGCTGCCATCCTGAGCCGCCCGATTGAATCAGCCCAGCAAGGGGCCCGCAACGCTGCTAAACTCACCCACCGTCTGCTCGCCTTCGCCCGCCAGCAACCCCTCGAACCTGAACCCATTTCCATCAACAGCTTGGTATCAGGCATGTCAGACATGATCATCCGCACCGTGGGTGAACAGGTCAAGATTGAAACCGTATTGGGAGCGGGACTGTGGACCACCTTTGCCGACGCCAACCAACTCGAAAATTCTCTCGTTAATCTGATCGTCAATGCCAGGGACGCCATGCCCAATGGCGGCAAACTCACAATCGAAACCACCAACACCTATCTCGACGACGGCTATGTTCAGCGCATTGGTGACATCAAACCCGGCCACTACGCCATGTTGAGTGTCACCGACGCCGGAACCGGCATCCCGAAGGACAAGTTGGAGCGCATATTCGAACCCTTCTTCACCACCAAAACTGCCGGCAAAGGCACAGGTCTTGGCCTTGCAATGGTCTATGGTTTTGTCAGGCAATCGGGCGGTCACATCCGCGTCTACAGCGAGATGGGCCAAGGCACGACAGTCAAGATTTATCTGCCGCGCTACACTGACAGCACCCACATTGCCGCCATGCCCAAGGCCGCAGCTGATCACCGCATTGCCGAGTCGCCCCGGGCCCGCAAGGGTGAAACAATTGTACTTGTCGAGGACGACCAAGCCGTCAGCGAATATGCCGTGTCAGTTCTGGAAGACCTGGGCTACCGGGTTTTGACAGCACAGGACGGAACGGAAGGCCTGGCCGTGGTAAACGCCGCCAAACGTATTGACCTCCTGTTCACCGACGTCGTTCTGGGTGGAGAACTGAACGGCCGCCAATTGGCCGATGCCGTGAAAAAACTGAAACCGGATGTGCCGGTTCTCTTCACCACAGGCTACACCCGAAACGCCATCATTCACCATGGCAAGCTCGACACGGGCGTGAACCTGCTGAACAAACCCTACACCCAACGCGACCTCGCCTTGAAAATACGCGCCGTGATTGATGGGCGGGAAAGTTGATCATCGGGCGATCGAATATGGAAATTCAAATAGTGTCGCCATCATGTACGGATGAAGACGTTGTCTGTTAATAATCATCCAAAGCAGCGACGGGCCTGAGAACTGATTGATCACGAACCGCATCTGCCGCATACTGCAGAACAGACGGCTTGATGAGAGACTTTTAACTGGGTTCGGAGAATATTCAGATGGCTGTAAGCGAGCAGGGACAAAGTCCGCTCCGCGTTTTGATTGTCGATGACGAAATGCTGATCTGCATGACGCTGCAGGATGTGTTGGAGGATTTGGGCTGCGTCGTCACGGCCGTTTGTACAAATCTCCAACAGGCCCTCGACCAATCCAACCGTCTCGATTTTGATATTGCCATTCTCGATGTAAACCTGAACGGAGAAGAAGTGACGCCCGTCAGCGCCACCCTGCATGACCGTGACATTCCATTCGTTTTTTCGACAGGCTACGGCAGAAGCGGCATTCCCCAACAATACAGTCACTATCCCCTGATCGAAAAACCCTTCCGCGACACCGATCTCCTGGCCACACTTCATCTTGCGATGCAAGGCGATTGGAAACGTCCACCCACGGCCGCCGCCTGACCCCCGTTTCCATTACAGCCTTCCGAAATTTTCGCTTCAGATGGAACAAAATCGGTTATTTGCGCCTTATGTCCCTGAATATCTCAAAGAACATCTGAAAACAAAAGGACTGGCAAATGAACAACATCATCTACCTCGTGGGCTTGGTTGTGGTTGTCTTGTTTGTGTTGGGCTTCTTTGGTCTGCGCTGAGGGCACCTGCTCACACCGTCAGATGCGCCCGCACATCTTTTGTCTCCAACACTTGGCGGTCTCCTGCCAATACTGTGCGGCCACGGTCCAGCACAATGAAGTTGTCAGCAAGACGTTTAGCAAAATCGAAGTACTGTTCAACCAATATAATCGCCATGGTGCCCCGATCCTGCAGCAAGGCAATGACACGTTCGATGTCCTTTATGATCGAAGGCTGAATGCCTTCCGTCGGCTCATCCAGCAGCAGCAGTTTCGGGCGCATCACCAAAGCGCGCGCAATGGCGAGTTGTTGTTGCTGACCACCGGACAAATCGCCACCGCGCCGACTGAGCATTGACTTCAACACAGGGAAGAGATCGAAAAGCTCCTCGGGGAAGTTTCGATCCTTGCGCGGCAATATGCCGAATCCGGTTTTCAGATTTTCCTCGACTGTGAGTTGCGCAAATATTTCCCGGCCCTGAGGCACCAGCGCAATACCGTTGCGGGCCCGCTCTGCCGTTGGCATTTTGGTGATATCTTTGCCGTCAAACGTTAGTGAACCTGCCCGCGTCGACGACAGTCCGGAAATGGCGCGGATCAGGCTGGTCTTGCCAACGCCATTGCGGCCAAGGATACAGGTTACCTTTCCCTGCTCTGCTGCAACCGACACGCCGTGCAGCGCCTGACTTGCACCATAGTAGAGATCAATATCTGCGACATTCAGCATGCTTCACCGCCCCAGATAAACGTCGATGACGCGTTGATTGTTCTGCACTGTATCAAGACTGCCTTCGGCGAGAACAGATCCCTCATGCAATACCGTCACCCTAACATTCAGTGCACGGATGAATGTCATGTCATGTTCCACTACGACGACCGATCGCGTCTGCGCAATATCGCGCAACATGTTGGCGGTCTTTTCAGTTTCAGCGTCGGTCATGCCGGCCACAGGTTCATCGACCAGCAAAAGATCCGGCTGCTGCATCAGCAGCATGCCGATTTCGAGCCATTGCTTTTGCCCGTGCGACAGACTGCCCGCCAAGGTGGCGAAGGCAGGTTTGAGATTGATACGCTCCAGGGTTTCAATGATCCGGTCTTTGTCAGCACCTGCCAGTTTCCAGCGCAACGACGCCCAGGGCGAACGATTGGTTTTCAGCGCCAGTTCCAGATTGTCCCACACCGTGTGATTGTCAAACACCGTGGGCTTCTGAAATTTGCGGCCAATTCCAAGATTGGCAATAGCCGCTTCGTCCAGCCGCGTGAGATCGATATTGTTGAACAACACGCGGCCTTCATCAGGTCTGGTCTTGCCAGTGATCACATCCATCATGGTGGTTTTGCCAGCCCCATTGGGGCCGATGATGGCACGCATTTCACCCCGCGCCACGGCAAGGTCCAGATGGTTCAGCGCCTTGAAGCCGTCAAACGATACGCTGACGCCTTCAAGGAACAATAGCGTTTCCGCAAGATCATGTTTTAAAGCAGCGGTCATTCGGCAGCCTGGGCCACGAGAGTGGGACGGGATTTCCGCCAGCCTGCGAACAAGCCGGCCAATCCTTTTGGCATGAACAGCGTCACCACAATGAACAATCCACCCAGCATGAACAACCACGCGTCTGGCATCACACCCGTGAGCCAGCTTTTGGCCGCATTGATGACAATCGCCCCAAGTGCTGCACCCCACAGGGTTCCGCGCCCGCCAAAGGCGGTCCAGATCACTGTTTCAATCGAATTTTCCGGCGAGAATTCGGATGGATTTATGATGCCGACTTGCGGTACATAAAGCGCTCCGGCAATTCCCGCCATCATGGCTGACACCACGAAAACGAAGAGTTTGTAGTGCTCGACCCGGTAGCCCAAAAACCGCGTGCGTGATTCTGCATCACGGATGCTGACGAGAATGCGCCCGAGTTTCGACGAAACGATTTTCCGTGCGATCACAAAACACACAGCCAGAGCCAGGGCCGAGAGTAGAAACAACACGCCACGCGTCGACGGGGCCTGCACCGGGAAGCCCAGAATATCCATGAAGTCAGTCAAACCATTGTTGCCGCCAAAGCCCATGTCATTGCGGAAGAAGGCCAGCAACAAGGCGAAGGTCATGGCTTGCGTGATGATCGACAAATACACACCCGTCACGCGAGAGCGGAAGGCGAGGAAGCCGAAGACGAAAGCCAACACCCCCGGCACGAACAGGATCATGACAAGTGCAAACGGGAAATATTCAAAGCCCTGCCAATACCAAGGCATTTCCTTCCAGTTCAGGAACACCATGAAGTCTGGCAAATCAGGATTGCCATAAACGCCACGGGTGCCGATCTGGCGCATCATGTACATCCCCATCACATAGCCACCGAGCGCGAAGAACGCGCCGTGCCCCAAACTCAAAATGCCTGCAAAACCCCAGACCAGATCGACAGCCAAAGCCAAGAGCGCGTAGCAGAGATATTTGCCAAGCAGTGTCACCATGTAGTCAGGCACATGCAGCGCCGATGTGACGGGAAGAAACAGATTGAGCGCCGGCACAACCACGCCAACAGCCAGCACAATTCCCAAAAAGATTTGTCCACCGCGTCCCAACAATGGTGTTGTGGGTTGGTTGATCATGCGTCCACCCAACGGCCCTTGAGGGCGAAGAGGCCACGCGGGCGCTTCTGGATGAACAGGATGACGGCCACGAGAATGATGATCTTGCCGAGTACGGCACCGGCGAAGGGCTCAAGGAACTTATTGGCCACACCCAGTGTCAATGCACCAGCCAGAGTGCCCCAGAGATTTCCAACGCCACCGAATACGACGACAAGGAACGAGTCGATGATATAGCTTTGACCAAGGTTCGGACTCACGTTGTCAATCTGCGACAGCGCTACACCCGCAAGACCCGCGATGCCGGAACCCAATCCAAAGGTCAGCGCATCCACCCAACTCGAACGAATGCCCATGGCATTGGCCATGGGGCGGTTTTGCGTGACTGCGCGCATTTGCAAACCGATTGGGGTTTTTTTCATCAACGCCAACAGACCAAAAAACACCACAAGGGCAAAAATCAAAATCACCACGCGGTTCATCGTCAAAGCCAAACCACCAGCGAGTTCAATCGAGCCATTCATCCAGTCCGGCTGTGTGACTTCCTTGTTGGTGGGACCGAAAATCGAACGCACGGCCTGTTGCAAAATCAGCGATATGCCCCAAGTCGCCAGCAGCGTTTCCAAAGGGCGGCCATAGAGGAAGCGGATGATGCTGCGTTCCATGGCCACACCCACGCCACCTGAAACCATGAAGGCAGCAGGGATCGCCAGCAGCAACGAAATTGGCATGATGCCCGGCGCGTAAGCCGCAATCGCACCCTGCACCACGTAAGTCGTGTAGGCCCCCAGCATGACCATTTCACCATGCGCCATGTTGATGATACCCATGACGCCGAAGGTGATGGCAAGGCCTATGGCGGCAAGCAGCAAGACAGACGCAAGCGACAAGCCGTACCAGATATTCTGGATCGCCGCCCACTTGGCTTGACCACCTTCAATGCCTTCCGCTGCGGCTTGCGCCGCAGCCTTCATGCCTCCATCAGACGTCGCAGCAAAGGCTTTGAGCAAGGCCGACGTATCGCGGTCTGTGCGGGTTTTCAAAACCGCAATCGCAGCCAATTTGTCAATATCAGGCCTGTCACTTTTCAGCGTTGCAGCCGCAGCGGCTTGTTGCAGCAGCGCCAAGAGGTCCGCATCTTTTTCAGCGGCGATAACTTTTTCCAAGGCGGGCAAAGCCGAAGGGTCGCCCGACTTCAAAATATTCGCGGCAGCTTTTTTGCGCACGTCGATATCAGCGCTGAACAACGTCAGCCCACCAAGCGAATTTTGAATCAGCTTGCGAAGTGCATTGTTGACCTTGACCTTGTCGAGATCGGTTTTCGGTGCTTCGCCCGCAGCAGCCATGGTAACGGGATCGGTGAGGGCCAGCACATCACCCCTGGGCGCGGTTATGAACACCTTCTGGTCGGATTTGCGGAGGTAGAGATTATTGCCACCCAGCGCTTCCAGCACTGGCACGGTTGCCGCATCGCCTGACGCTGCAAGCGCTGCCACTGCCGCTTCCCGCTGTTTGAAATCACCGGGGCCAAGCGCATTGACAAGCTTGCCCACGTCTTGCGCCAAGGCGGAGACTGTGAGGCAGAGGAAAATGAAAATGGCGAGGAATGCGCGCATGGATGACCGATCAGTGTAGCAGGAACTCCCTCATCCGCCCTTCGGGCACCTTCTCCCGCCAAGAGGGGCAGGAGAAGGCCGATCCAATTTGCCTTCTCCCGTTTCTTCTAACGGGAGAAGGTGGCCGAAGGCCGGATGAGGGGCAACTGCTCAGATATTAAAAGTTAACCAGCCCCGCCGCACTTGCCCAGCTTCGTATTGAAGTTGCCGCAAGACAGGGGTGCCCGCCAATCTGAAATCAGGTCTTTCGAATCCGGCAGATAGTCCGACCATTCATCACCCACAACCAGTCCCGGCGTTTGCCAGACGATTTCGAACTGTCCGGTTTCCTGGATTTCGCCGATCAACACGGGCTTGGTAATGTGGTGGTTCGGCATCATGGTGGAATAGGCGCCCGACAGGTTCGGCACCGACACGCCGATGATGGCAGCAGACACCGGATCAGTATCTGTGGTGCCCGCCTTTTCAACGGCCTTCACCCACATGTTGAAGCCGATGAAATGCGCTTCCATCGGATCGTTGGTCACGCGCTTTTCATCCTTGATGAAGGTCTTCCAGTCCTTGATGAAGGCGGCATTGGTCGGGTTGTCGATGGACATGAAATAATTCCATGCCGCGAGATGGCCCACAAGCGGTCCCTTGTCGATGCCTGCGAGTTCTTCTTCACCCACGGAGAAGGCGACAACCGGAATATCGGTTGCGGCAACACCCTGTTGTCCCAGTTCCTTGTAGAACGGCACGTTTGCGTCACCGTTGATGGTGGAGACCACGGCAGTTTTCTTTCCTGCAGAACCAAACGTCTTGATATCCGCCACGATCGACTGCCAGTCGGAATGACCAAATGGCGTGTAGTTGATCATGATGTCTTCGGGGGCAACCTTCAGCACATCCTTCAAATAGGTTTCGAGAATCTTGTTGGTGGTGCGCGGGTAAACATAGTCGGTGCCCGCAAGTACCCAGCGCGTCACACCACCCTTTGCCAGATAATCGACAGCAGGAATGGCCTGCTGGTTTGGTGCCGCACCCGTGTAGAATACATTCTTAGAGCTTTCCTCACCCTCATATTGCACGGGGTAGAACAACATCGAATTCAATTCTTCAAACACCGGCAATACGGATTTCCGCGACACGGAGGTCCAGCAGCCAAACGTCGCCACGCATTTGTCAGCCGAGATAAGCCCACGGGCCTTTTCGGCAAACAGCGGCCAGTCCGACGCGGGATCAACCACCACAGCTTCCAGCTTCTTGCCGAGCAAACCGCCCTTGGCGTTCTGTCCCTCGATCAACATCAGCATCACATCCTTCAGCGTGGTTTCGCTGATGGCCATGGTGCCGGAGAGTGAATGCAGGATGCCAACCTTGATGGTCTCACCCTCGGCAAAGGCAAATTGCGGCAAACCCACCGCCGCAGACGCAGCCGCAAAAGCCACAGCCGATTTCAAAAGTCCCCGTCGTGTAACAAGCATAAGACAATCTCCCTGAATGAATGTGCATCGTGCACCGCAGAACAGGAACGCAACCGCCGTGCCAGATGAGGACGGTGTGTTAAGGGCTTGTTAAGGAATGGGAATTGGTGAGTGACGCAAGATTAGGCAGTCAGGAATATGATGGAATTTTAGGCGAATACCGTACAAAGCACAAAAACCTTGCAGAGATTTTTTCTTCTCCCGCCCCTCTTGGCGGGAGAAGGTGGCCGAAGGTCGGATGAGGGGCAACCGGGGAATGCCCAATCCTCCTGCATATCGGTGAAGGCCGGGAGCCAACTCGCCACATGTTCAGTCAAGTATAATTAAACAAAATAGCGTTACTGCTCCACGTTCCGAAAAGCACCTACGTTGGAAGCTGCAAACAGATCTTCTGAAATATCTTTACTGAGTCCAATCAGCATACATCTAGATAGCACCTGAATTATGAAAAGGTAAGAAATCGAAGGGAGAAAGCAGCGCTAGACTAAGAGTTGGAAAAATGCCAGGTCTTCAGTTGATGCGACAGAAAAACACCATGATCCATTATACTTACAGGGACGCGGCAAACTGGAAGTTTCATGGCTTTTTTGTTGTCAAAGGGAGCATCACCTATATTGAACTTGAACCCTACATGTTTGACCATGAGTTTTTTGTTGCACAAGAAGTGGGCCTGAAACATCTTCTGACTGAACCTTGGACCGAAGACGACCATTATCTACACCAATTTGAAGAATCCGAGGAGACTGAAGAGACCGAATGTCTTTGTGATGCTGAAGAGCTGAAGACTCGTTTTTTGAACGCTCACAAACGGGGCTGGTTTAGAGGGCTGGTTGAATGGCCAAACCTTTGACAGGAACTCACTGGAGTCAGGTTGAGGTTGCGCTTTGCGTCGATTCTTACTTTGAACATCTCGCCCTAGAACTATCCGGTATCAAATTCAACAAGGCGCAGCTCTATCGAACGCTTGCAGAAAAAACTGGCCGCACACCGTCATCCATTGAATTCAAATTTCAAAATATCTCAGCGGTTTTAAATGAACTTGGTCGAGAGTGGATGAAAGGTCTAGCGCCTCTCGCAAATTTTCAGGAACTTTTAGCTGAAAAAGTATCAGAGCACATCGAGACTTTGGACATGTTGCCAATCCAAATAGTTGCAGGCCCATTGCCTGAAAATGCTATGCAAGACTTTGCTTCCTTTTTCCTTGAAGCTCCACCTGAGCTTTTGAAGTCGAAACATGACTTGCCAGAGTACATAGTTAGGCTTGCGCGTAAATTTGATCCCGGTGAGCGCGATGCAAGAAATCGGACGCTTGGAGCTGCTGGCGAAGAATTCGTATTCAATCATGAAAAGAGGTTCTTAAGTCTCATTGGACGTGGTGACTTGGCTGATAATGTTCGATGGATATCAAAAGAAGAGGGCGACGGCGCTGGATATGACATTTTGAGCTTCACTGATCGCGGAGACAAAAAATTTGTTGAAGTGAAAACGACAGTTGGTGGAAATCGTACGCCATTCTTTGTGTCGCGCAACGAGTACCATTTTTCCAAGCAAGAAGCAGAAAACTATAACGTGGTGCGCTTGTTTGATTTCAGAAAAGGTATCAGAGGCTTTGAAATGAAGGGCGAGATTGATCGTTATGTGAAACTCAAGACTGAGATATTTCGCGCAGAGTTTTATGACTGAATTTCACTGAATAGCTGAACGCATCCACTCTACATCAAAATCTTCCAAAACCTCGTGGCCACGGGAAGTCTGCGCAGGGAAGGCGATGGCGATGCCGCGCGGTATTTCGCGGTGAATTGAGAACTCGCGGCCCCTCATCCGCCCTGTCGGGCACCTTCTCCCGCGAAGAGGCGCGGGAGAAGGCCTTGTGATGGCCGCCTCCCTTCATGATCAATTCGAGAGGTCTTGATCCAAATGCCTTCTCCCGTTTCTTCCGACGGGAGAAGGTCCCGAAGGGGGATGAGGGACTACTTGCGCCACCCCGTGCGTCCACTGGGTTCCGGCTCACGATCACGCTGCCGCGACGCTGTTGCCCTATTCATCCCACAAGCCTCAGCCTCAGCTTTGAAGGCCGCAACACCCCCGCCCGCAAACAGCGCATTACCAAAGTTCTGGAAAACCTCGTGGCCACGGGAAGTTTGCGCAGGAAAGGTGACGGCGATGGGGCACGGTATTTTGCGGTGAATCGAGAACTCACGGCCCCTCATCCGCCCTGTCGGGCACCTTCTCCCGCGAAGAGGCGCGGGAGAAGGCCTTGTGATGGCCGCCTCCCTTCATGATAAATTCGAGAGGTCTTGATCCAAATGCCTTCTCCCGTTTCTTCCGACGGGAGAAGGTCCCGAAGGGGGATGAGGGACCACTTGCGCCACCCCGTGCGTCCACTGGGTTCCGGCTCACTATCACGCTGCCGCGACGCAGTTGCCTTGTTCGGACCCAAAAGCTCGCCACCAGCTTCGAAGGCCGCAACACCCCCTCCCGCAAACAGCGCATCACCAAAGTCCCGGAAAAACCTCGTGGCCACGGGAAGTTTGCGCATGGAGGGTGAAGGCGATGGGGCACGGTATTTTGCGGTGAAGTGAAGGGACCTCTCCCCCGCTTCGCGGACCCTCCCCAGAGGGGAGGGACTCGTTGCAACCACCTCCCTCTATCGTCTTCGCGGGAGCGCGCAGCCACCAGTCCCTCCCCTCTGGGGAGGGTGCCCGAAGGGCGGGAGAGGTCCCTTTCTCTCCACCTGCAACACCCCGTGCGTCCACCGGGTTCCGGCTTCATCTCAAGCGGCCGGGGCGCTGCTGCCTCTTTCGGCCCGGGCAGCGGGGCACTTATTCACGATGTCAATCAGCTGGGGCGAAGCCCAACCGGCTGGAACGTATATAGAACAGTAAAGGTTCTTTGTCAAGGACTAAATTCTAGTTCCCGCAAAAATCTCACCGCCCCGTGATTTTACCGGGCTTGAACGTTACCTCTTGCAACGCCACATCAGCCCAGCAACACTGATGAGAAAGCGAAGCTCATGAAAACCTACCAGAAATCCCCCGACGCCATTGCCGCCCTGACGCCTGAGCAGTTTCGCGTGACGCAACAAAGCGGCACGGAATATCCGGGCACCGGCCCGCTTCTTGACAACAAGAAAGCGGGCATTTACGTCGATATTGTCTCCGGCGAACCGCTGTTTGCCTCGTCCGACAAGTTTGAATCGTGCTGCGGCTGGCCCAGTTTCACCAAGCCCATCGACCATGATTATGTGAATGAAATCCGGGACATGACCCACGGCATGGTGCGCACGGAAGTACGCTCGACGCATGGCGACAGTCATTTGGGCCACGTCTTCAATGATGGCCCCCGGGACCGGGGTGGCCTTCGCTATTGCATCAATTCCGCCAGCCTGCGCTTCGTGGCGAAAGACGACATGGAAGCAGAAGGTTACGGCGACTATCTCAATCAAGTGGAGGATATTTGAATGGCATTTTCACGCGCAGTACTCGCAGGCGGCTGTTTCTGGGGCATGCAGGATTTGATCCGCAAATTGCCCGGCGTCATCACAACCCGGGTGGGCTATACGGGTGGAGACGTGAAAAACGCCACCTATCGCAATCACGGCAGCCACGCTGAAGGCATCGAGATCACCTTTGATCCGGCAATCATCAGCTATCGCCGGGTGCTGGAAGTGTTTTTCCAGATTCATGATCCCAGCACGAAAAACCGACAGGGCAATGATGTGGGCATGGCCTACCGCTCGGCAATTTATCATGTTGATGAGGCCCAGAAGCAGGTGGCACTCGATACCATCGCCGATGTGGATGCCTCCGGCCTGTGGCCTGGTAAAGTCGTGACTGAGGTTCAGCCCGTGGGCGATTTCTGGCTGGCCGAGCCCGAGCACCAGGATTATCTGGAGCGTATTCCACATGGCTATACCTGCCATTTCATCCGGCCCAACTGGGTTTTGCCAAAACGCGCTGTGGCATAAAATTCCGAAGCACGCTATCACGTCGCCATGACGCCGGATGACATTTCAAACCTCATTGGCCGCGCTGGTCTTGGTGACCGGGCGGCCTTTCGTGCGCTCTATGCGGCGACCTCGGCGAAACTATTTGGCGTCTGCTTGCGTGTCTTGAAAAACAGAACGGATGCTGAAGACGTGTTGCAAGAGGTTTACATCAAGATTTGGCACAATGCCGCCAAATACCAGGTTTCGGGTTACAGCCCGATGTCCTGGCTGATTGCCATTGCGCGAAACCAGTCGATTGACCGCATCCGCGCGCGCCGTCCCGAAGGCTCCGAATTGTCGGAAGCCGATGAGGTGGCCGATCATGCCGCCACCCCCGAACAGGCCGCAGTGATGAGCGGTGAGGCCGGCCGTTTGCAGGTCTGTCTCGATAAACTCTCTCCCGGTCGCGCCGAAGCCGTGAAGGCCGCCTATATGGAAGGCTACAGCTATCAGGAACTGGCGGACCGGCTGGAGCAGCCCCTCAATACCGTGCGCACCTGGCTGCGCCGCAGCCTGATGAGCCTGAGGGAGTGCCTCACGTCATGAGCAAGCGCCCGATCAATCCCGAGAATGACGACAGCATTCTCGCCGCCGAATATGCGCTTGGACTGTTGCGCGGAAAGTCCCGTGATGCCTTCGCCAGCCGTCTGGCGAACGAACCGCAACTTGTCGCGATGCTGCGGCACTGGGACGAGCAATTTGTGTCGTTCTCTGACGATATTGAGCCTGTCGAAGCCCCCCGCTCGCTTGAGGCCGCACTGGAAAAACGTCTCTTTGCCGAAGCAGCAAAACCCTCACTCTGGTCAAGCCTGAATTTCTGGCGCGGTCTTGCCATTGCATCGCTTGTCGCCGTCGTGGGCCTCGGAGCCTTGAACCTGCAACGGCCCGTTTCAAATGATGGCGAGGCCCTTGTGGCGCAAGTCGCAGGTGAAACCAAAGCCGTGACCTTGGTCGCCTACTATGATGCCGCAAAAGGCGAACTCCGCGTCAATCGCACCGCCGGCGAAGCAACAGCAGGGCGCAGCTTCGAACTCTGGCTGATCGCCGGAAAAGACGCCCCCGTCTCCCTTGGCGTGCTGCCAGCACTTGCCACCACCAGCATCAATATACCTGAAAATCTCCGCGCCAAATTCAAGGATGGCATACTCGCCATCAGCGATGAACCCACCGGCGGCTCGACCACGGGTGCACCAACAGGTGCGGTCCTGGCAACGGGCCAGCTCGCTGTGATCTGATCACAAACTCGTTATCAGCCCGATTGAAACTATTTATTTACGACCTCCGTGACTGCTTCTGACCCCGCAAACAGGGGCAACAATCAAAAAGTCAAACGGAGAAAACCCATGACACGTTTCCGCACAGCCATCGCCGCTGCCTTCCTGCTCACCTCAGCTGCAGCATCGCTTGCTGCCAACCCGGATGTGGGCGGTGCACCGATGCTTGAAACCAAGAACATCGTTGAAAATGCCGTGAACTCGAAAGACCACACCACGCTGGTCGCTGCCGTGAAAGCTGCAGGCCTGGTTGACACCCTGATGGGCCCTGGCCCCTTCACCGTATTTGCCCCCGTGAATTCGGCCTTTGACGCACTGCCAGCAGGCACTGTTGAAACCCTGTTGAAGCCCGAGAACAAGGCCACCCTCACCAAGATTCTGACCTGCCACGTTGTCGCCGCCAAGGCCATGGCCGCTGATGTCATGAAAATGGCGATGGATGATGGCGGCATGCACGAAGTGACCACCGTTGGCGGCTGCAAACTGCAGCTCTCGTCGAAAGACGGCAAGGTCATGATCAAGGATGAAGCAGGCGGCACGGCCACCGTGACCATCGGCGATGTTGTCCAGTCCAACGGCGTCATTCATGTGATCGACAAAGTTCTGCTCCCGAAGATGTAACCTAAGCCCACATGAACCGCTGACGGAACTCCCCCGCACCGGGACGGCGCGGGGGAGCCTCCCACCCAAAAATCCATTCATTCATTTCAGGAGACTATCATGAAACTCAAGCAACTGCCGCTCGCATTCAGCCTCGTGGCCGCCTTGTCCGCCACAGCTTTCGCCAATCCGAAAGTTGGCGGCGCACCGATGTTCGAAAACAAGAACATTGTCGAGAACGCGGTAAACTCGAAGGACCACACCACACTCGTTGCGGCCGTAAAGGCAGCGGGCCTCGTCGATACATTGATGTCGCCAGGCCCATTCACGGTGCTGGCCCCCGTCAACAAGGCCTTCGCCGCCTTGCCGGCAGGCACGGTTGAAACGCTATTGAAGCCCGAGAACAAGGACACATTGGTGAAGATTCTCACTTGCCATGTGATTCCTGCCAAAGCCCTCAGCTCCGCCATCAAGAAGATGGTCAAGGATGACGGCGGCGTCCACAAGGTAACGACCGTTGGCGGCTGCGTGCTCAAGCTGTCAATGAAGGGCAGCAAGGTCATCATCACCGATGAGAATGGCAACAAGGCCCGCGTGACGATTGCAGACGTGAAGCAATCCAACGGCGTCATTCACGTGATCGACAAGGTTCTGTTGCCGAAGTCGTAATCCATTGTCTCCCGGTTGTGAGTGATCATGACCGGGAGACATGCTATCCATGTGGTCGGGGAGAGTGCACATGTCCACGTCAAAAACCGGCCGGGTTATCAAACGGCAGAAACTCGCGACACGCCTCACGCACTGGATCTGGGCCATCTGCCTGTTCTTCCTTCTGCTTTCGGGTCTGCAGATTTTCAATGCCCATCCCGGACTCTACTGGGGCCATCAAACCGGATTTACCTATGACAATGCGCTCTGGGAAATCGAGGGCTTTCCTGCCTGGATGACCATTCCATCGACGCAAGACCTCGCAACAGGCCGCGTCATTCACTTTTTCTTCGCCTGGATATTGATCGCCACTCTTGTGGTCTGGCTCATCGCATCCCTGCGCAATCGGCACCTGAAAAAAGACCTGTTGCCCACATCACATGACGCCAAGAATTTCCTGCCCGATATTCGTGATCACCTGAAACTGAAACTGGTGCATGCTGTTCGCTACTCGCCTTTGCAAAAGCTGGCCTATGGCGGAGTGTTGTTCGTCCTGTTTCCGCTGATCATCCTCACAGGGCTTTGCATGTCACCCGGCATGAATGCCGTGCTGCCGTGGCTGCCGGAATTGTTCGGCGGCCGTCAGTCCGCCCGCACAGTCCACTTCATCGTCATGGCCCTGCTGGTCGGATTCTTCGTTGTCCATATGGCCATGATCATGCTGGCAGGTCCGCTCAACGAACTCCGCTCCATCATCACCGGGCGCTATCGCCTGTCGCCCGTCGCCAAAAAGGATGCGCCCCATGTCTAAGCTCATTCTCAGTCGCCGCACATTGTTGCGGGGCGCACTCTCGTCAGCAGCCGCATTTCCACTGGCTGGCTGCGAAGCCTTTGACTTTCTGCGTGAGCGCGACAATGCAATGCGCAATTTCATGATCAGCATGAACCGCCTTACCTACCGGGCCCAGCGCCTGCTGCAAACGCCGGGACAACTGGCCACTGAATTCACGGCAGACGACATCCGTCAGGACCAGCACCCCAATGGCTCCACCGACCCTGATACAGATGACTATCTGGCACTTCAGGAAAAAAACTTTGCTGATTACCAGCTGGAAGTAAACGGCCTCGTCGATCGCCCGATGCGATTCACACTGGATGCATTGAAGGCCATGCCGTCGCGCACCCAGATCACAAGGCATGATTGCGTCGAGGGCTGGAGCTGTATCGCCAAATGGCAGGGCGTTCCGCTGGCGCAGATCCTCGATCAGGTCGGCGTCAAGGCTGAAGCAAAATACGTGATGTTCCATTGCTTTGATGCCATCGAAAAAACCCTGAGTGGCGAAGTCTTGTATTACGAGTCGACGGACATTGTTGACGCCCGCCACCCGCAGACCATTCTGGCCTATGCCATGAATGACAAGCCACTACCCGTCGAAAACGGTGCGCCTTTGCGGGTGCGGATAGAACGGCAGCTCGGTTACAAGATGGCGAAATACATCCGCCGCATTGAACTTATCAACGACTTCTCCCAAATGGGACAGGGCAAAGGCAGCTACTGGGCCGACCAGGGCTATGAGTGGTACGCAGGCATTTGAAATTTCGGTAGCAAGCACCACATAAAGCCTCTAAGGCCAAGCCTTCGAGGCGTCCCGTCGTTGCGCCACCCTTATTGCGACACCACTCATACGCACAGGAGTCGCCCCATGGCCTTTCCACCGAATTACCGCCAGGAACGCAACAACCGCGACAAGGCAAAACAACAAAAGGCCGCTGAAAAGCAGGCCGAAAAAGACGCACGTGCTGCAGAACGCAAGCTGGCGCAGGACAAAGAAGACGCAGCCACCCAGTCGGCTGCAAAAAAGGATTAAGCCAAATGGCAAAGAAACAGAAGAAATTGGAAGACAGCTTTGTCTTCTTCGATGTCACCTATGAAGACGGCACCAAAAGCTCACGCCGCAAGATCAATGCAGCAGGCCTCGAAAAATCCGAAATCGAAGCCTTCGCCCTTACAGAAATCATGACCCAAGACCGCAAGATCGCCGATATGGGCGGCAAGAACCGTGGCCAGGTCAAGGAGATGGTGAAGTCGGCTTGAATTTCATGCGCCGTGGCACTTCTTGTATTTCTTGGCCGACCCGCAAGGGCAGGGGTCATTGCGTCCGACTTTTGGGGTAGTGCCTGGCTGGTCATCGAACGGATTTTGCGACACGCTTATGTCTTCGCCAGCATTAAAGGCGTAGAGTGTTTTTGTCAGCACGGGAATGAGGCCAGGTGCCGACTCGCGGAGTTCCTTGCGGTCTTGGAGAGGCACGAGGTTTCCGCCCATACCCGTATCGACAATACCGATCAGCGTGCGAACGATTTGTGCAAGGTCTTCAGATTTTAAAATCTTCTTGCGCAACTTGAACCAACCACGTTCGCCCACATGCATGGCTTCGTCAAAGCCTTCGGCCCAGATGTGCCACATGAGCGAGCCATCCGTGTCGACTTCATATCGCGGCTCATAGTCGGACTCCGGGTCCTGCAGACATGACTTGACATAGTTGTAGTGCTGCATGACCAACCTGACCACTATCTCCATGCGCATCGAACCCAGCGAATCTATCGTCTGCCCACTTCCCCAAATGGCAGGAAACCACTCGCTGGTTCTGAGCCTGACCGGGCAACACAACACGCCTGCAATATAACCCTCGATTTTCGAAGCGATGAAAGCATCATCATTGTCAATCGCCACCATGATGCCGTTCAGCGATTCCCACATCTCGTCAGTGAGCGGCGCGGACGGATAATCCTCGGGCTGGACCTCTGGTGGTGCTGACTTTTTCACAGGGAGAGAATGACTCAAATTTGAATGCAAGAAAAGAGGAGACCGCTTGCTCTGCAGCCGACAGATATCATTCTGCCAAGAAAGGCCCCCTATCCTACGTCCCCAGGTAACGAGATGGAAATTCCATGTCATTGACGTCTAGTATCTTATGGGATACATACGGTCATGATCGAAATTCGCGAATTCCACGATTTTGTAGAATACATGCGAGATTTGCGTAATGTGAATGCAAAAGTGCGAATTGCGCAACGCATCCGCCGTTTGGCCCTCGGCAATCCGGGTGATGTTCGGGCCGTTGGTCAAGGCATCAGCGAGCTGCGGATAGACTATGGTCCCGGGTATCGGGTTTATTATAAACGACAAGGCGAAATTCTGATCATCGTCTTGTGTGCGGGCGACAAGCGCAGCCAAGACTCGGATATTTTACGCGCAAAACAGATTGCAAATGAGTTGGAAAAGCCATGAACAAAATCTTGTCAATGACCCGACCCTTTGACGCCGCAGAATATCTTGACAGTGCGGAGGCGGTTGCCGCCTATCTGGAAGCGGCGTTTGAAGACGGAGACCCCACTTTCATCGCCGACGCTCTCGGCACTGTCGCGAGAGCCAAAGGTATGACCGAAGTTGCCCGCAAAACCGGACTGTCGCGTGAGAGCCTCTACAAGGCGCTGAGTGCGGAAGGCAATCCGGAGTTTGCCACGATCCTCAAGGTGATGCGTGCGCTGGATTTGAAGATCACGGCGCGGGCGGGGTGAGGCTCAATCCAGTTTACAGCGATTGCAAAGTTGTTCGGCAAGCTCGAGTTCTTGAACAATTGAAGTGTTGACGCCTTCCGCATCTGGAAAAAGACTTCGCTTGGTAACGCCAAGTCTGAAGAGATTTTGCTGGAAGGGTGCAATCTGAGTCTTTGGAATGATGTACTTGTAGATGTTTGTGACCAAGGCAGATTCTTGTGCATCCATAGATTTTGTAGGATCCGGAGAAAGTGTAAAAACGCTCAATTGCGTTGCAACACGCGGAGTCGTCGACGGTGGCGAAACAAGATAGGTTCCGAGGTCTGGCTGACTGAAAGGCAATGAAGACTTGGGCGGCTTCGCGCTGACATCTGGACAAATGTGCGCAGCAAAAATTGCGGCGTCTTTTCCGCTTTCTAACAATTGACCAATATCATTGAGTTTTGGGATGGTTGCAAAATATGCGGCAACTAAGGGACTGCGTGACCAGTCCAGCAAGCGCGTAGGTGCCCCATGATGTTGAGCTGTAACAGCGCTTAGGAAATCATCGTTGTATTCCGGCTTACTGGGAATGCTTGCTGAAAAAGAACTGGAAATAAGCTGCCTTTCCAAGCTGTTTTGGTCATTGACATTGCTGTCAGAGTATCTTTTCAATCGACCAAGCGATGGCTTTAGTTCGTGACAGGTGTCTGAGCAGCCACGATATACAAAATGCGCACAAGGTCTTTTTTCGGTAACAATCGCGATAAATTCGGAAAATGTTGTTAGCTTGATTTCTTCGAACTTTGGGGTATTCATTTTTCCACGACCGTCAGATATGCATTTGCATTCAGATGGTATTCAATAATTGCTTTACAAGACCCAAACAAAAAGGCCCCCGCGCGGGAGCCCTTTCATTTAGTCACTCAATCAACCCTCAAGCAAACTTCTGCGCCAGTTCACCCTTGGCATAGCGCTTGGCCATTTCGGCAACTGAGATGACCTTCTTGATTTTCGACGCCTGACCCGCTGTGTTGAATTCCTGGAACCTTGCCATGCAGAGCTTGTTCATGGCTTCCATCGCGGGCTTCAGATATTTGCGCGGATCAAACTCGCTCGTGTCTTCGAACAACACTTTCCGAATAGCACCTGTCATGGCCATGCGGTTGTCGGTGTCGATGTTGATTTTGCGCACACCATGTTTGATCCCGCGCTGGATTTCAGACACGGGCACGCCCCAGGTGGGCTTCATCTTGCCGCCGAACTTGTTGATGATCTCCTGCAAGTCTTCAGGCACTGACGACGAACCATGCATGACCAGATGGGTGTTCGGCAACTTCTTGTGAATTTCTTCAATCACATTCATGGCCAACACGGCACCGTCGGGTTTCCGCGTAAACTTGTAGGCACCGTGTGATGTGCCCATGGCGATGGCCAGAGCGTCGACATCGGTTTCCTTGACGAATTTCACGGCTTCATCGGGGTTGGTCAGCAATTGGTCGTGGCTCAATTTGCCTTCAAAACCATGGCCGTCTTCCTTTTCGCCTTCACCGGTTTCGAGCGAACCCAAAACACCCAGTTCACCTTCAACCGAAATGCCGCCGAAATGCGCCATCTGTGTTACTTTTTTCGTGACATCAACATTGTAGTCCCAGTCGCCCGGCGTTTTTCCATCTGCCTTGAGAGAGCCGTCCATCATCACGGATGTAAAGCCGTTTTGCATGGCGGAAATGCAGGTGCCGGGTTCGTTGCCGTGATCAAGATGCACGCACACCGGAATATGCGGATAAATCTCGGTGACGGCGTCCATCATGTGCCGCAACATGATGTCATTGGCATAGGAGCGGGCACCACGTGACGCTTGCAGGATGACGGGCGAATCTGTTTTATCGGCAGCCGCCATGATGGCCAGCGCCTGTTCCATGTTGTTGATGTTGAAAGCTGGCACGCCATAGTCTTGTTCAGCGGCGTGGTCGAGCAATTGGCGAAGTGTAATACGGGCCATAGGGGTCGTCTCTCCTGATCGTTTTTCGATTGTAAGAGCGGTTAGAGGAAACGGCGGAAACACGCAATTGGGTTTTTGAGGTGCGCACCTCAAACTTGCACAGATTTGGAATTTCCGCCATTTTGCCGAGATGACTTTCACGCCAATCATTGCCAAACTCCCCTCCGCCGTTCCCTTCGTCGGCCCCGAAGCCCTGCAACGTCGCTCCGGGCAGCCGATCCTCGCCCGCATCGGGGCCAATGAAAGCGTCTTCGGCCCCAGTCCGAAAGCCATCGCCGCCATGCAGGCGGCAGCGTCCGAAAGCTGGAAATATGGCGACCCGGAAAATCACGACCTGAAAGCCGCCATTGCAAATTCCATCGGCGTGCAGCCTGAAAATATTTGCTGCGGTGAAGGCATCGACGGACTGCTCGGCCTCACGGTACGCCTGTTCATCGAACCGGGTGACGCCGTGGCCACATCGCTCGGCGCTTACCCCACCTTCAATTTCCAGGTCGCAGCATCAGGTGGAAAACTTGTGACGGCACCTTACGCGAATGATCACGAAGACCCGGCTGCTCTTCTTGAACTGGTCAAATCCGAAAACACCAAGCTGCTCTACTTCGCCAATCCTGACAATCCCACGGGCAGCGTCTGGCCCGCCCGTGATGTGCAACAGCTGATCAAGGTCATTCCCGAAACCTGCACCCTTATCCTCGACGAAGCCTATATCGAATTCGCCCCCGAAGGTACGGCACCTGATATCGACGTGTCGCGCAAAAACCTGCTGCACTTCCGCACCTTTTCAAAAGCCCACGGCCTCGCAGGAATTCGAGTGGGCTATGTCATCGGCCATCCAGACATCGTTTCCGCCTTCGACAAAATCCGCAATCACTTCGGCATATCGCGCGTCTCGCAAGCCGGTGCCATCGCCGCTATCCAGGATCAGGACTGGGTGACCCATGTCAGATCCGAAGTCATCACAGCCCGCTATCGCATCGCTGAAATCGCCAGAGCCAACAGCCTCAAGCCACTGCCCACGGCCACCAATTTCATGTGTGTCGATTGTGGCCGTGACGGCACTTACGCCAAATCCATCGTTGATGGACTTCTCACCCACGGCATCTTCATCCGCATGCCGGGTGTAGCCCCCCTCAACCGCTGCATCCGGATCAGCTGCGGCGACAAAAAAAGCCTCGACCTGTTGGCCGAGGCTTTACCGAAAGTGTTGCAGGGTTTGAACTGATTAAGCGACAAGCTTTGCGGCAATCTCCGCCACGCGCTTGCCTTGATATGTCGCCCCATCCAGCTCGTGCTGGGCAGGCTGGCGCGAGCCGTCACCACCTGTCACTGTCGATGCACCGTAAGGTGAACCGCCGCGAATTTCGTCATGGCCCATCTGGCCTTGATAGGCATAGGGCAAGCCGACGATGACAAAGCCATGGTGCAAGAGCACTGTGTGGAAGGACAGAATGGTTGATTCCTGCCCGCCATGTTGCGTGGCCGATGACGTCATCACCGAACCCACTTTGCCAACCAGAGCACCCTTCATCCAGAGGCCGCCCGTCTGGTCAAGGAAGTTTTTCATTTGCGCCGTCATCATGCCATAGCGGGTGCCGGTGGCAAAAATCACGGCGTCATAATTCGCCAGATCATCAGGCTGAGCGACAGGCGCCTTCTGGTCCATCTTGTAGTGATAGGCCTTCTGGATGTCCTCCGGCACGGTTTCGGCCACGCGTTTCACATCGACTGTAGCTCCGGCAGACTTTGCACCTTCAGCGGCGGCATTTGCCATGGTTTCCATGTGGCCCCAGGCGGAATAATAGAGAACGAGAACTTTAGCCATTTTGATTTTCCTTAGTGAGTTGCAATTGAGAGTAGTTCTTTGAGGTCGATACGGGCATTGACCATTGCCAGTTTGCCATCGGGTCCACGGGGCCATTCGGCGTCCGGTTTATCCCAATAGAGCTCGATGCCATTCTGGTCCGGGTCACGGAAATAGAGCGCAATCGACACGCCATGGTCAGCCGCACCATCCAATTCCACACCCGCCGCCAAAACCCGTTTGAAGGCATTGGCCAAATCTACGCGCGTTGGATAGAGGATTGCCGTATGATAAAGTCCAGTTGAACCCGGCGGTGGCGGCGCGCCACCCTTGCTTTCCCAGGTGTTCAAACCAATGTGATGGTGATAACCACCAGCGGACACAAAAGCAGCCTGGTCGCCATAGCGCTGCACAAGGTCAAAACCCAGAACACCCATATAAAATCCGAGCGCCCGCTCAAGATCAGCCACTTTCAAATGCACATGGCCAATGCGTGTGCCGGCGGGAATGGATGGTGCAGTCATGATTTATCCGTAACAATTGACGTTACAGCTATTTAGTCGCATCAACATGATCTTGCAAGACCCCTTGTTTCGAAGCCATCAAAATGTGCAAAAGACGTTCCAAGGAGCACCACCATGCCAGGCAAAGTCGTATTTCACGCACCCCCCAATCTCACCGTCGTCAATCACCCGCTGGTACTGCACAAGCTGACGTTGATGCGCGACAAGCACACACCCTCCGCCGTATTCCGCCAACTGCTCCACGAAATCAGCCATTTGCTCGCCTATGAAGTCTGCCGTGATCTCCCCATGACCACGCAGGTTATCGACACGCCATTGGCCGAAATGGAAGCGCCCATTCTGAAAGGCAAGAAGCTGGTCATCGTTTCGGTATTGCGTGCCGGAAATGGACTTCTGGAAGGTATGCTTTCGTTGATCCCCTCCGCCCGCGTCGGTCACATTGGCCTCTACCGCGATCATAAAACCTTGCAGCCCATTGAGTATTATCTGAAAGTGCCGGAAGATATTGCCGACCGCCGCACCATCGTGGTGGACCCCATGTTGGCCACCGGCAATTCTGTATCGGCAGCCGTCAAACGCCTGAAAGAAAAGGGCGCCAAGGATATTCGTCTTGTCACCCTGCTTTCCGCCCCCGAGGGAATCATGCATTTCCACGACGAGCACCCGGATGTGCCAATTTTCACGGCGGCCGTTGATTCGCATTTGAATGATCTGGGCTATATTGTGCCGGGATTGGGTGACGCAGGTGACCGCATGTTCGGAACGAAATAGCAGTTTCACCCCTCGTTAAGCATCGCGTGGGAAAGCCGGGCAAACCAGCAGCCAGTTAACTCTCGGCAAGGATTGCCGACATAGATTGACCCCAGGTGAGTTGGAGTCAGTATGTCGGCAGCAATTGCAACACAGGTAACGGGAAATGCGCAATCGTTTCACCGTCCCGATGGGCAGAAGCGCCGCGTGCTTTATGCTGAGGACCAGGCGACCGCCCGCGTTGTGACGACGGCTTTGCTGGAGCGCATGGGTTTTGACGTGGAAGCTGTGGAAGACGGCGAATTGGCCTTCGAGAAAGCCAAGCTTGAAACCTTTGACGTCATTCTGCTGGACATCGAAATGCCTGTCATGGATGGTGTGACAGCCGCACGCCACATCAGGGCAAGCGCCCTTCCTTGCCGCAATACGCCCATACTTGCACTGTCGGCATTCCTGGCTGATTCAACTGAACACTCGGTCTGGCGCGACGCCTTTGACAGCGCCCTTCCCAAGCCTGCCAACAGCAATGAATTGCAGCGCGCCATGCGTAAGGTTTTGGCAATAAAGCTAGAGCCTGCAGACACGATTTCTGCGCACTGGAGCCTGCTGGCGCGCAGCCTGCCAAGCGGCACCCTGTCAATTCTCACAAAGGCTGCGGAACGGGAAATGCAGCATCTGATCCTGGCTTATGGCTCGTGCCTTGAAGGTGGCGACTCCGAAACCGCCCAGCATTGCCGCAAGGCGCTGAAGGCTATCGCCATAAGTTTTGAAGCGCATGGCTTGCTGGAACTATTGCAGCGGCATGAAACGGATGCAACCTGGCCAAAATCAGAACTGTTGTTGAAAGAAGCTGGACGCTGGCGAGTCCACTGAACGGATTTCAGTTAATTCGCACCTGATGTGCTTGCGCACAAACTATCATAAAGTTTTGATGGCAATGACCGCGTCCTCAGCGCTGGACGCGATTTCTTGTGGTCAGCGGCCTGTGGCAGAAACCGGACCGGTGGCAGGCTGGGCTTCCAGTGATTTCAGCATGTGCAGGACTTCAGCCAATTCCGGGCTGAGTCGCTTTGGCAGATGGGCTTGTGTAAGTGGTGTCTTGATCATGATGGCATTCCCTTATGTGCGGATGTAAGCAGATTGAACTTACAAAGCGTT
>JANPCL010000163.1:0-8039 GCA_031430915.1 Hyphomicrobiales bacterium | reverse complement strand
GGATCACGTACCACACCGGCAATGGATTCAATCCAGGAGTATTTACCGCCGGTTGTCTTTACCCTGTAACGTGTCTGGAACACCGATTGACCAAATGGCGCGGAACGGATTTTGAGTTCCAAGGTTTTGTCCTGATCATCAGGATGCACAAGCATGTTGAAGGATGAGAAACTGAGTTTAGCGCCCTCAACGGACTGTCCAAAGACTTCAAACATTTCCGGCGAATTATAGGTTTCGCCCGTCACGTAGTCGTGGTCCCAGAGGGCGTAACCACCCGACCGCATGGCAAGACTAAGGCGGCGCTCACTTTCCTCTATGACGGAGGCTTGCTCGCGCGAAACATATTGGCTGATCAAAAGGAAAACCTGATGCCCGTCGATTTCCATGGCTTGCGACGAGAAGCGTGACACCACGGCCTCCCCGAGCGGAGGTGTGTAGCAGATGTCGATCTCGGTTTTTCCACCTTCGCCGTCAACTTGACGGGCCGAAATCAGTCCGACCCCATATTTTAACAAGGGCTTGCCAGCAATTTCGGCATGAGTTGCGCCCCAGCGTTTGAGCACAGCTTGCGTGGCATCAAGCACCACTGCATCCGGCATGGATATCAGCAAGGCATCCGTATTGGAGAGATTGAGGGCAGCAACAAACTGTGAAAGCATGATGTGGCATTCGCTTCAAAAATCCAACTCTATGTGGAAAATAGTTATCCAAGTCTTGCTTTGAGCCGGTAGGTTGGTCCAGTAGATGAAAGAAATCTGTTTTCGTCGTTAAGAGGGACATGTGACATGGATGAAAAATGGCAAAAGAGCTTTCCCGTGTCCTGGGACCAGTTCCACCGGGACGCACGCGCTTTGGCATGGCGGTTGAGTGCAGCCGGACCTTTCCGGGCAGTGGTTGGCATTACCCGTGGCGGTCTTGTGCCCGCTGCCATTGTGGCACGGGAACTGGGTATCCGTGTCATTGAAACTGTTTCAATCGCCTCCTACGAATACGACAAACAGGGCCAGGTAACTGTACTGAAGCCAGTCGCAGCCTCTTTCACTGATAGCGACCAGGGGCAGGGCATCTTGATTGTGGATGATCTGGTAGACACCGGTGCCACCGCCCGCGTGGTCCGGGAAATGTTGCCCAAGGCGCACTTCGCTACGGTTTACGCCAAACCCTCAGGCCGCCCTTTGGTTGATACCTTTGTCACTGAAGTGAGCCAGGACACCTGGATTTATCTGCCTTGGGACATGGAAATGCAGTTTGCCAAGCCGATTGGTGAGAAAGCCGTCGGGTAGGCAGCTCGCGGCTATATTGCATAATCATCAACCCTGTCAGCCATCTTGCGCAAATATCGCCCGCAAGTCGGGTGGCGCAGGGCCACTTCATCCAGCAACTGCCTGATTGAAGCCAGCGCCCGGGCCTTTGGTTTTTCCGCCAGCTTGGCCGCCAGATGATCGTGTTCGCGCTGCAATTCGGTAAACGAAGCAGAGCCGCATTCAACCTCATCACCCACCAGTGCATGCACGGGTTCTGGTTGGCTCTTGCCCTTCATGGCCGTGTGACCTGCTCTGAGAAAGGCCAGTTTTTGCGTTTCCGGGTGTAGCTTGCCTGCCATCAGAATGTCATGGCCAAGTCCCTTGCAGGACGATTCCGTGCGCGCTGCCGTATTCACCGTTTCACCCAGCACAGAATAGTCAAATCGTTCACTTGACCCCATGTTGCCAACGCAGGCGGGGCCACTTGCCAAGCCGATGCGAACCGCTATCGGATCGATGCCGCGTTCTTTCAACAGCGCGGAAACGCTTTCGGTCATGTTATAGGTCTCGACTGCCTTGCGAATACCCAACGCTGCCTTGGCCGCAAGATATTGATGGTTTGCCACAGGCACCGGTGCATTCCAAAACGCCATGATGGCGTCACCAATGAATTTGTCGATGGTGCCTTCATGTTCGAGAATGGATTTCGAACACGCATTCCACAGACCGTTGATGGTGTGCACCAGGTCTTCCGGCGAAAGTTTCTCACTCAGCGGTGTGAAATTGGCAATATCCACAAACATCACCGTGACTTCGCGTACTTCGCCACCCAGCTTCAGGTTTTGCGGATTGCGCTCGATATCAGCCAACACGGACGGCGCCACATAATGTCCGAACATCCGCCGCATAGCCCGGCCGTCCTTGTCGGTTATCACCAAGCGATAAGCGGCACTGACCAGAGACAACACGGCAAGCGCGATCAATGGGTACGTAAAGTCCAACAGCAAACCTGGCCCTTTAAATGCGAAAACAACTGCAGCGACCCATGCCAGCGCTAAACCCATTGCCAGCCCGAAAGCCGCCCAAGGCCGATAGAGCGCTCCAATCGCCGCAATGGATACACCACTGAACAACACCATCAGATATTCAATGGCCTTGGCCCATTCCGGTCGCGACAGGAAACGACCGGATAACATCTGTTCGGTGGCCTGCGCATGAATGGAAACGCCAGGCTTGGTCTCACCCAATGCTGTTGTGCGCATATCCAGAAGCCCGACCGCAGAAGTACCAATGTAGACAATATGTCCCGCGATCAGGGGCTGCACGGACTCACGTTTTGCGGGAGTTAATACATCAATGGCGGGAACATAAAGATCCACAGGATTGGCTCTGTAGTGGAGAAAGAACGCAGCATCTTCTGACGTCGGAATTTCAATATCTCCAACCCGAATGCTTTCGATTTCATTTTCGGTATCAGCCACTGCGTTTACCACAATGGTGCTGGCCCCTTGCGCCACGCGGAGTGCTTCAATTGCAAGTGAAGGCGCAAAGTTCTCGCCATCTGTCCACAACAGGGGAATTTGTCTTGCAACACCTTGTTCTCCCCCAAGGTTAATATTGAAGCCGCCGACTCCTGCTGCCGCTGCATCGAAAGCAGGTAAATTGACAGTCACTTGTTTGAGACCCTGAGGGGCAAAGGGCGCTGGCGCTCCCGTTTGCGCAAAGCCTGCCTTGATTACCAAGCTGCCCTTGACAAATTTTCCCTCTGAAAAAGCAAAACCCATTACTATTGGTCGGCCCGCCAGTGCAGCAGCAAACACCACATCCGAATCTGGCAGATTTGCCGCCGTGACGCCTGCTCCCAGACTTGCAGCGACCGCAGGATCATCCAGAATACGTCGGGGAGATAAGCGGTCAGGCTCGGGGAATACGATATCAAACGCCACAACCGCCGCCCCCATGTCAGTGAGTTCTGTCACCAGTTTTGCAAGTGTCATGCGTGACCAGGGCCATTGCCCCAGTGCTTTCAGCGACGCCTCATCGATATCCACAATTCGGACTGGTTGCGGCTGTTCCATCTGTCGCGGAAACACGCGTTGCAGTGTGTCAAACCCAGCTCCCCGCAATGTGCCAAAGAATCCCGGATCAAACACCCGAAGTGCGACAAGTCCGGCGAGGCAGACTATCATCCACAAGAACTGGATCAACCGTTTGCGCAACGCTGGCGTGACAGACATCAGCGCAATCAGGGCCCGTTATTGCCACGAGTGCGGTTATTCGGAGGAGGAGATGACGGTTGCTCGCCGCTGCCTTGCTCATCAGGCCCCTGCAAACGGCAAGCCGTCACATCCAGTCGGAAGCGGCGGTTGAGTTGTGACTGGTCCAGCAGAAAGGGCAGGTTTTCACGAATTGTCTTGGCCTTTTCAGCGCCGACCAGAGGTCGTGCCGATGTCGTTGTCGCTTCGCCCATCTGGCAGCCAGATTTTACATCAACTGAACCGCCATTGAGACCGCGCAGAACCACGGCCCCTCTCAGAACAACCGCCCCCGTTTTTTTCTTGACCCAGAAGTCAAACCCGGTGCCGCGAATACCAATGGTGGCACTGCTTGTTGCAATACTATAAGCAGATTTGTCGCTTTTGCCGGTGATGAACCTGTAAGTGCCCCGCAGGGCCATGATCGACACCCTTTGCGCCTTGTTGCCACCCCGCATCACAAATTTGTCGAGGAGCAAGTTGGATCCTGGCCCCACAACTAGCCGCGTGCCGTCCCGCAGCTGGATTTGCGCATTGCCAGTTTCAACGATGATACTGTCGTTTTCAAATACGTCGCTGCCCGCAAAAAGCGTTCGTGTACCGTCAAGCCCCTTGGCTTGAGGTTCGCCAACGGCGGCCACGACTTCGCCAATTTTATCGGCTGCATAGAGAGGAGAAGACACAACAAGGCCCACAATCATGCCCGCAACACCAACGAACCTGCGAAACATCATATCAATCTCCGTCAAAAACAGCCCCCGCCCATGTACATAGCGCAAGCCACCGCCAGTTCAAAAGCAATTGCGGACATTGGTGACAGACTGTTTTACAACCCCCTGTTGGCAGCGCCTGCAAAAACCTTTATGGGCCTCGTCCATGCACTCTGAGCTTCAATCCGCGTTGCTTTTGCTGCTGGCCCTACAGGTCAAGCACGTCATTTGCGATGGACCCTTGCAGACACCGCGCATGGTTCGGGAAAAATCGAGCTATGGCAGGCCCCAGGGCCTGCTTCATGCGCTGGTGCACGTGGCGGGCTGCGCGATTGTTCTCGCACTCTGGGGATTTCCACTGGCGCTTGTGGCAGGTCTGGCCGGATTGGATGGCATCATTCACTATCATGTTGACTTCACCAAAGAAAACATCGTGAAAGCCATGGGCTGGGCCCCTGTCAATGGGCCGTTCTGGTGGGCCATCATCGCTGATCAGGCGCTGCACCATATGACCTCTCTGCTCATCGTCTGGCTGACCTTTAAACCCTGACGGCGTCTTCTTCCTCCTGCAACACCCGCCGCGTATTGGCCCGGCGCATCTTCATCGCCAAATCCCGGCCCAACAACTGGTAGATGATGCCATTGATCCTGGGATCAGCCGCCGTGACCTTGGCCATGCGCATTTTTGAGAATTTCAAGACCCGTGCCGCTTCGTCGATGACGACGGTGGCCGTCGCCGGATTTCCCGTGAGATAGGCGATTTCGCCGATGAACGAGCCTTTCTCCAGAAAAGTGACGTTGGTGCGGTTCACTTCAACATTGGCGCGGCCCGAGCACATGAAATAAAGGGCATCCACGGGCGCGTCCTGCCGCGTCAGGACTTCGCCGACCTGCAAATCCTTCCATTCCGCTGCCTTCAACAGTTGTGAAATTTGCGCATCATCGAGTCCGGTCAGGGCTTCGCGCAGCAGCGGGGCTTCTTTTTCCGGAAGCCTGAGACTCATGCGTTCGCGGATGAGCCAGAACAACTGATAAGCATTGATGAGGATGAACAACACCGTCCAGGCAATGCCAGTGACCAGATTGCCGCCCGAATACATGAAGTAGATGATTTCAAGGACCATGCTCACCACAGCCGTGATCCGCAACCAGAAAATATTGGTTAGAATATAGGACAGGGCCAGCATGGCATAGGCAAAATGCCCGAAAATCTGGAACGGTGAATTGAAATATTCAATCATGAGTCTGCGCTGTCCTTGCCTTGTCCCCAAATCAACCCTTGTGCCATGGCTTGTCAAGCAAGCGCTCACCCCCTACGAAGGCCCCACGCGCCAGGCGGGCGTGGCGGAATGGTAGACGCAACGGACTTAAAATCCGTTTTTCGCAAGGAAGTGCGGGTTCGAGTCCCGCCGCCCGCACCAGTCTTCGCCCCAATGGGCTTCGCCTGGCGCAGCCAGAGCAGCTTCTTGCGCCACGCTCCGCCATTCTACCCGCGCCCTTAAATCCATCTTAACCACAAGCCGCTTTATTCCCGAGATTAAGTTTGTGTGTAACGGTGTGGTTGTGTTGCGAGTAAAACCAATGCGTTTGTCGATCGTTGTGCTTTGCCAAGTCCATAGGTTTTGGCTTGCAGTGGCCACGCTGCTTTGCATCAGCCTCTTGTCGGAGCAGGCAAGCGCGACTGTTACCGTAACGGCCAGTACAGCAGCCGCTACTCTCGCAACTGCCATTACTGCGGGCAACAGTGGTATCACATTGACGGGTACGCCCACCCTTACCAATGGCTCCAGCAGCAATATTTCAGGCACGTTCACGACGTCCAGTTCCAATCTCGGCGTTGCCAGTGGTATTGTTCTTGGTACAGGAAACGTAACCACTGTACCCGGATCACCTATTCCGGCGGGTAACCTGTCGTCGGCAGGCACAGGCATCAGCAATGCCGGAGCCAATGAATTTGACGTAGCAACCTTCACCTTCTCCTTCATTCCAAACGCCGGCGTGAATCGCATGTCGCTGGCCAGCGTGTTCGCGTCCGAAGAGTACAACGAATATGTCAACACCGCATTCACCGATAACTTTTCGATGATTCTGAATGGCGGTGCCTACAGCAACACCAACGTTGCCACCATTCCCGGCACCGCCTCAGGCACTGACATCAACACCGTCAACAACGGCGCCAACGCGGGCTACTACCGCGACAACACAGTATCCACTCCGCCCATCAACGACATCAGGATGGACGGTGCAACTACAGTCTTTATCAATGCCTTCAACGTGGTGCCTGGAACAACCTATACACTGACCATCCGCATCGCTGACGTCGGTGACGCATCCTATGACTCCATCGTTTTCGTCTCGACCTCGACAATCCTGAACAGCCCGCCCGCCCTCGACCTGTCGGTAGCTGCTTCCGGCACTGGCTACGGCGCAACCTGGGTAGAAGGCCTTTCAGCCTCGCCTGTTGCCGCCGCCGATGATAACATTCTCGATGACGGCACAACCATCTCCTCCGCCACACTCACCATCAACAGTGCCGTCGCCACTGACCTCTTGACGGCGGGCAGTTTGCCCGGTGGCATTGTGGCTTCGGCCTATAATTCCGGCACAGGCACCATGACACTGACGGGAGTTGCGACCATCGCGCAATACAAGTCAGCACTCCAGCTCATCGCCTATTCCAGCACCGCAACCGATCCTGCCGGGCCGGATAAAACCGTCAGCGTTGTCGTCAATGACGGCGTTGACAATTCCAACATCGCCGTGGCCACTGTCAAGATTGCAGCCCTCAAGGTCGTGAAGTCCTCTGGCACGCCAACCGTTGCTGCAGGCGCCAGCAACACCTTGACCGACGCGGGCGATACCATTGCCTACACTTTTGTCGTCACCAATACGGGCTCGGTAGCGCTGACAGCCGTATCTCCCCTTGATCAAGGCACCAAGTTCAACGGCGTGAATGGCACCGGTACCCTCAGCGCTTTTTCACCAGCCTCGGCGTCCTTGGCGGTGGGCGGAAGCCAAACCTTCACGGCGACCTACACTCTCACAGCGACAGATGTGGCGAATGGCGCAGGCATCACCAATGGCGTGGCCAATACGGCGCGCGCCAGAGGCACAGAACCCGGTACACTGGTTGCCACCGCATCACCATCAACAGCAACCACCTCCATACTCGTTGTTGCGGGTGTGACCGTTACCAAAACTGCAGCGGCTCCCACGGTTGCTGCAGGCAGCACTGCCACCATCACCGATGCAGGTGACACCATCACATATACTTACGTTGTCAAGAACGTGGGGAGTGTCACGATCACGCAAGCCTTCCCGTCTGACGCCGGACCGAAATTCAACGCCATCAACGGCACCAACACCCTCAGCGCCTTCAGCCCCGCCGCAGGCGTTACCCTTGTGGCCGGTGCCAGCCAGACCTTTACGGCGACCTATACCCTGTCCCTAACCGACGTGAAGAATGGCGTGGGCATCGTGAACGGCGTCACCAACACGGCAGCGGCC
The DNA here is from genome assembly GCA_031430915.1 of Hyphomicrobiales bacterium. Taxonomy (GTDB): domain Bacteria; phylum Pseudomonadota; class Alphaproteobacteria; order Rhizobiales; family Aestuariivirgaceae; genus Aestuariivirga. Next base: position 323 of record JANPCL010000163.1, on the reverse strand, counting down.
ACGGCTCGCAATCCGGCGAATGCTGTGATCACAGCGCCTAATTCATCAGCTTCTACAACTATTCCGGCAGCCCCGATACTCACCCTCAGCAAGACATTTGTGCTGACGGATACGGGCGGCCTCACACCCGCCAAGGCTGATCTCAATGAACTGGTGACCTACACATTCACCGTCAGAAACACTGGTAACGTGCCGATAAGCGCCATTTCAATCAGCGACTTGCATGGCACACCCAGTGTCTTGGTGCCGAATGGAGCAGGGGGTATCACCTCGGAAACCCTGACCGTGCCCGGTCCCTATGGCGCCGGAGCCTCCTCCGATGC
>JANPCL010000162.1:0-14227 GCA_031430915.1 Hyphomicrobiales bacterium | reverse complement strand
TTGGAACCGTCAAGGCCCGAGCCGGTGACGAAGCTGTTGCGGCCCGCGAGATGGAAGCTTTCGCCGGCACTGGCTTTCAGGAAGCCGCCGTTGTTACCCAAGAAAGAATAGGTGAGGCCGACATTGGTGCGCACCCCACTTTCATATTTGTCAAAGCCAGTGAAACGGTCTTCGAGGAAGAGGCTGGAATTGTCAAAGTTCAGGGTGATGGCGTCTTCATTGCTGATGTGGTTCTGGTCCTTCGCATTGTCGGCGGCGATGAACTGGAAGACGGGGGAGAAAATGCCCTGGCCATAGTCGTAGTTGTTGATCCAAGGATAACGTGCGTCAAAACCGGCGGATGGAAGGATGCGAGTTGTGGTTTCCTGTTTGCGCTCGCCGCCGAGAACTGTCGGGTCTGCCAGGTTGTTGGTGGTGTAGAAATCGCTGCGGAGATTGGCGAAGGGTGTGAGCAGAATGCCCGCGTCAGAGACGTAGCGACTTTTCCATTGCAGGTCTGCGGTGGCGCGGGACTGCGAGGTTCCGTGGGCGGCTTCGCTGAAGGGCAGGCCTGAGTCGTCCCGCGAGATTGAATAGGCAGACCAGTTCAGTTTCAACTCACCACCTGCAATGTTCTGGTCGAAGTAATGTTCGCCGGTGAGATAAGGCAGGGCCGTGGGCAGGCTTCCTGCATCGACGGATGTGGAGAGCGCGCCAAAGTTCAGGGCCTGGGCCGAGACGTAGTCGCGGTTCCACAGGCCTTTCAGGTACACTTCGTTTTGAGAAATATCCCGATCATCAAGATCATAGTCCCGCAGGAATGTGCGGTCGGTGACAGCGGTGCCGTTCCAGCCCCAGGTCCAGTCCGGGTTCAGGGTAAACTCACCGGAGGAGGTCAAGGCACCGCGGTTGTGGTTGTCTTCGCCGGTGCGTTTGGGCGAGAATTCGTGGACGCCATAAGCCCTTGCTCTGAAATGGCCAGATGCGGTGCGCTGGCGATATTCCGCATCTGCTAGCGGACCTTGATAGAGGGTCCAGCGGGGGCGGAAGGTGATGTCCTTGTCGGGGGCGATGGCCCAGAAATACGGTGTCTCAATGGCAGCACCATATTCCCGGCCGAAATGGGCCTTCGGAATCAGCCAGCCGGTGCGGCGTTTCACGGATGGGTCGGCCATGCGGAGATAGGGCAGGCCTGCCACAGTCACGCCGCCGATTTTCAGGCGCGGGTTGATGTGGATCAGGTCTTTTTCGACGGAGAGGTGGGTGGTCTGGTCTGACACCAGTTCCCACAGGGGATCGCCGCTTTTGGTTTCGCAGTTCTTGCAGGCGGTGTAGTGGGCGTGTTCAAAAATGGTAATGCCACCGTCAATGCGCTTGGCATAGTCGGCGGTGATGGTCACGTCGTTGGTTAGCAGGGCTTTCAAGTGGCGGGCGAAGCCCAGTTTGAATTTGCTCTTCAGTTCCAGCGTGGCGGATTGCAGAACGTTACCATTGGGCTCGCGCAATTCGACCGAGCCATTGGCGGTGAAGACGTCGGTGTCCTGATTATAGGTGACGCGGGTGGCTGTGAGTTTATAGGGGCCGTAGGTTAGAACGACACGGCCTGTGGCGACAGCAAGTTTGGTTACGGGATCGTAGGTCAGTTTGTCGGCGACAAAATCGGCAGTGGTGCCTTTAGCCGGTTGTTCCGTTACGGGCTTGACGAAGGGCTTTTCCTTGATGGCGCGTGCGGGAGATGTGGCTGCGATGAGAGCAAGTGCGGAGAGGCCAAGCAAAAGGCTGCGCTGGTCCTTCAGACCACGCCTCCCGTCTTGCCGCCGCTGCCCCTGCTCTTTGCGCGTCACGCCACTCTTCCACCGATCACAAATCGTTACCAATCATTAACGGGTTTCTCTTGCGCCGCCTAGCCCTTTCATGACGGTGCAGTGTGGCGGGGTTGCGTCGGGAACGAGGCCGGAAATTAACAGGGTTAACAGGGGTATAACACCGCATTGCCGTGTAGCGCGCTTGGCCTTATGCACAGGCAAACAGTTCTCAGGATTCCCCAATGAAAATCAGCTTCGACAAGGTCAAAACTCCATCTTCAGGCATTCTGGTGATTTTGCTGGAGGAGGGGGCGGCGGTATCGCGGCTGGACAAGACCGTGCAAGAGCATGTGACGCGAGCCATGAAAGCCGGGGCTTTTGAGGGCAAAAAGGAGCAGGTGCTGGATATTCTGGCTCCCGGTGGCGGGCTTGACCGGGTGATTTTGATGGGGCTTGGCAAAGTTGCCAACCTTGTTCCGCGTGAAATTGAACTGCTGGGCGGGGCGATGGTGGGGACTTTGCAAGGTGTGAAGGCAAAGGCGGCTGTGGTTGATGCTTCTGTATTTGAGGGCAGTGCCGCGGCGCTGTTGGCTTCGGGAGCGGTGCTGCGGCGCTATGGTTTTGCCATGTATAAGACAAAAAAAGACAATAAAGACAGTGAATTAGCAGCACTTTCTCTTCAAACAGGTGATGTGGCGAAAGCGAAAAAGGCATTTGTGGCGCTGGAGGCGGTTGCTGCTGGCAACCATGTGGCGCGGGATCTGGTGAACGAGCCGGCGAATATCCTGTTCCCGATTGAGTTTGCCAATCGCGCCAAGACATTGAACAAGCTTGGAGTGGAGGTTGATATTCTCACTCCGGCGCAAATGAAGAAGCTTGGCATGGGCGCACTGCTGGGTGTGGCACAGGGGTCCCCACATGAGGCGCGACTTGTGGTCATGCGCTGGAATGGTGGCAAGGCGGGTGAGAAGCCTGTGGCCTTCGTCGGCAAAGGTGTGACGTTTGATACGGGTGGTGTGTCGATCAAGCCTGCCGCTGGTATGGAAGACATGAAGGGCGACATGGCGGGGGCGGCCTGTGTTGTGGGTCTGATGCATGCGCTGGCCAAGCGCAAGGCCAAGGTCAATGTGGTGGGTGCCATTGGCCTCGTGGAGAATGCAATTGACGGCAAGGCACAGCGGCCGGGTGATGTTGTAAAATCGATGTCTGGGCAAACCATTGCGGTGTTGAACACGGACGCCGAGGGCCGACTCGTTCTGGCGGATGTGCTGTGGTACATTCAGGATCGGTTCAAGCCGCAGTTCATGGTGAACCTTGCGACTTTAACGGGTGCCATATTGGTGGCGCTGGGCAAGGAACATGCGGGGTTGTTTTCCAACAATGATCCATTGGCCACACAACTGACCGAGGCTGGTCTGGCGACGGGCGAGAAAGTATGGCGGCTGCCGCTGACGCCGGAATATGACAAGCTGATAGATCATGATGTGGCGGATATGAAGAATATCGGGGGGCGGCTGGCGGGGTCTATCACTGCTGCGCAATTCCTGCAGCGTTTCGTGAACAATGTGCCGTGGGCGCATCTTGACGTGGCGGGAACGGCCATGGATGCACCGAAGACCCCGATCAGCCAAAGTTGGGCAAATGGCTGGGGTGTGCGGCTGCTCAATCACCTTGTCGCCACGCATTATGAAAAGTGATGGCTGAAGTCTGGTTTTATCACATCGAGCGCAAGTCGGCCGATGAGGAACTGCCGGGCCTGTTGCAACGCGGGCTTGAGCGAGGTTTGCGTCTCGGTGTTGCGACGTCTTCTGTTGAGCGGGTGAAGGAGCTGTCTTCAAAACTGTGGGGTGCGGGACCAACGGTATTTATTCCGCACGGCTTTGAAGGTGAGCCGTTGCCGGAACAGCAACCGATTTATCTCAGTGACAACGGACGTTTTCCGAACGGCGCGCGTTATTGTTTTTATCTGGATGGAGCGATGCCGGGTGCTCTTGATGATATGGATCGTGCAAGTATTTTGTTTGACGGCACGGCAGCGGCAGCAGTGCAACAGGCGCGTGATTTATGGCGGCGGTTCAAGGGAGAGGGTGTTGTGATCCGCTACTGGAAGCAGGACGAGGACGGGCGCTGGAAGGATCAGGCGGCGTGAGGGCCTTTCTTTGGCTACATGCGACAGCTTCTGCCGTTAAAAATATTTCGCATTGAACACCAGATGCACAGCTATGCTTGCCGCATAACCAAGTGCCACGGCCCAGGTCCATTTCAGATGGCTTGAGAATGTGTATTTGCCGTGGGCTATTCCCATCAAGGCCACACCTGCGGCGGATCCGATAGAGAGTAATGAGCCTCCCACGCCTGCGGTCAAGGTCACCAACAGCCATTGGCCGTGGCTCATTTCTGGGTCCATTGTCAAGATCGCGAACATGATGGGGATGTTGTCGACGATGGCTGAGAGCATGCCGACGGCGATGTTGGCGTAGGTTGGCCCCCATTGGGTGTAGAGATACTGGTTGGCGAGAGTGAGATAGCCCAGCACGCCCAAGCCACCCACCGCGAAGATGATGCCGAAGAAGAAAAGCAACGTGTCCCATTCCACGCGCTCGATCTGCTTGAAGGAGTTCAGCACCATGTCGGTGTTGTCGGCGCGCTTGCCTTTTTGCTGGAGAAAGTATGACCAGATTTGCAGGTAGCCGAGGCCCAGCATCATGCCGAGGGCGGGTTGCAACCCCAAGAAGTTTTTGAAGGAGACGGCTGTGATGATCGTCAGTGCAAAGAGCAATATGACGCCGATAGCGCCGGGTTTAAGTTTGGTTTTCTCTTCGCGCTGCGGGGCTTTTTCATTGGGGATGGCAAAGTGCATGATGATGGCTGGTACAAGCCAGTTTACCAACGAGGGAAAGAAGAGCGCGAAGAATTCGAAGAATGTGACCTTGCCTTTTTGCCAGACCATCAAGGTAGTAATATCACCGAAGGGCGTGAAGGCTCCTCCGGCATTGGCCGCGACAACGATGCTGACACAGGCGATGGCGATGAATTTTGGTGATTTGTTGCCGACGGCCAGAACGACGGAACCCATGATCAATGCGGTTGTCAGATTATCGAGAATGCCTGAGAGGAAGAAGGCCGCGCCTCCAGTGATCCAGAACAGTTGCCGGTAGGACAAGCCGCGTGATGTCATTTTGGCACGCAACACTTCGAAGACGCGGCGTTCTTCGAGCGTGTTCACGTAGGTGATGGCGACCAGCAGGAACAGGAACAGCTCGCCGTATTCATAGATGGTGTGTTCGGCGGCGAGCTTGGCGATTTCGGGTGTTCCGGCGGCGGTGTAGGCAAAGCCAATGAGGGCCCAGATCAGGCCTGCTGCGACGAGAACCGGTTTGGATTTCCGGAGTTGCGTTGCTTCCTCAAGAACGACGAGCACGTAGGACAAGACGAAAATACCGAGAGCTGCGTAGCCGAACCAGCTTTGCGTCAAGTCCAGATCAGGCATGTTCCAGTTCCTCGTTCAGCTCGAGCCACTGGTTTTCATTGTCGATCAATTCATCGGCCAGCCTGTTGCGCAATTTGGCATAGTCAGCAGCTTTTTGCGGCGCGTCCTTGTATAACATTGTGTCGGACAATGCCTGATCAAGAATTCCGATTTTCTCTTGCAGTTTCAACATGGTTGCGTTGAGATCCTGGATCATTTTGTGAAGATTTTTGGAGGGTCGGACAATGCGCTTTTCGACCACTACTGGTGCTGCGGCTGTAACTTTTGCAGGCTCCTTGCCGCGACGGCGCGACAGTACCATTTCAGAATAGTCGTTCAGGTCGCCGTCGAAATTCTGGATGCTGCCGTTTTCGACGAGCAACAGACGATCGGCACAGGTTTCGATGATGTGACGGTCATGGGCGATGAGAATGACGGCACCTTCATAGTCATTGATGGCGCGGATCAGGGCTTCTCTTGAATCCATGTCGAGATGGTTCGTTGGTTCGTCGAGTATCAAAACATGTGGACCGTTGAAGGTGGCGAGCAGGAAAAGCAGCCGGGCCTTTTCGCCACCTGATAATGTCGAGCAGGGTGAGTCTGCGAGGGTGCTGCCAAAGCCTGCGGCACCCAGTCTGGCGCGGCGTTCGGCCACGGTTTTTTCCGGCATGAGTTTGGTGATGTAGTCGAAGGGCGTGTAGCCCTCGGCCAAATCATCCATCTGGTGTAGGGCGAAGAAGCCGACGTTCATGCGTGGGGCGGTGACCAGAGAGCCACCTTGCGCCTTCAGTTTGCCATTCAGCAATTTGGCGAAGGTGGATTTGCCGTTGCCGTTCGAACCCAGAATGGCGATGCGATCATCGGGGTCAATGCGGAGAGTGATGTTTCGGAGGATGGCTTTGCCGGGTTCATAACCCACCGCCACCTTGTCCATGCTGACCAGTGGCGGAGCAAGGATTTTTTCCGGGCTTGGGAAGCGGAAGGGTACTACGCGATCATCCACCAGATCGGCGATAGGTTCGAGTTTGGCCAAGGCTTTCAGGCGGCTCTGTGCTTGGCTAGCCTTAGAGGCTTTATAGCGGAAGCGATCAACATAGGCCTGCATATGGTCGCGCTGGTCTTGTTGCTTCTTGCGGAGTTTCACCGAAAGCGCCTGTTGTTCGCGGCGCTGGCGGTCAAAGTTGTCGTAGTTGCCTTGATACATCGTCAACTTGGCCTGATCGAGGTGCACGATGCAGGTGACGACTTCGTTCAGCAAATCACGATCATGGCTGATGAGCACGATGGTGTGAGGATAAACCTTTAGAAAGGTCTTGAGCCAGATGGTGCCTTCAAAGTCGAGATAGTTGGTGGGTTCGTCGAGCAGCAACACATCGGGTTGACCAAACAATGCAGCCGCCAAGGCGACGCGCATGCGCCAGCCGCCGGAAAGGGCAGAGCACGGGCCGTCCATTTGTGCATCGGTAAAGCCGAGGCCAGCGAGAATAGAGGCAGCGCGGGCGGGCGCGGTGTGAGAGTTTATATCAGCGAGACGCATTTGGACTTCGGAAATGCGGTGGGGGTCTGTTGCAGTTTCTGCTTCTTGCAAAAGCTTGTCGCGTTCCACGTCTCCTGCCAGAACTGTGTCGAGCAGGCTCTCGGTTCCGCCCGGGGCTTCCTGCGCCACGGTGCCGACGCGGGCATTGCGGGCCATTCCGGTGGTACCAGACTCTGCGGAGAGTTCGCCCAATACGATTTTGAACAGCGTGGACTTGCCAATGCCGTTCCTGCCCACCAGTCCGGCGCGGTGGCCTGTGGGGATGGTGACGGATGCGTCTTCCAATAAAACGCGGCCACCGATGCGGTAGGTGAGTCCCTGAACTTGTAACATGGTGGCGCACATAGCGCACAATGATGCTTTGCAGCAAATCCATTGACTCAAGGCATGTTGCGTTGCACAAAGTCTGATTAGCGCACCTCATTTTGCAAGGTCATTCAACCCGTGAACATCCAGACGACGCAGATTTTTGAAGATACGTCCTATATCGATGGTCTGACCGAGATGTTGCGGGATTTGCTGCGGCAGGTGATCCGGCAGCGCGAACCAGCGGTTCTGCCGATCCTCGATGATCCTGACTCGGCTGCGGGGATTCCCGATCATCTGGTCGAGCATGCGTTGCAGGTGATCGGCATCTGGTTGCAGTTGATGAATATCGCGGAAGAAAATGCGTCGATGCGCAATCGTCGCCAGATTGAAAAAGAAGGTGGTCCGGATGAGGTGATCGGGTCTTTCGCGCACGCGCTGGCGGAGGCAGCGAAAGCTGATGTGCCGCCTGAGGTTGTTGAGCGCGTGTTGCAGCATCTGGATGTGGGGCCGACAATTACGGCACATCCGACTGAGGCCAAGCGGGTAACGGTTCTGGAAATTCACCGCCGGATTTATCTGAAACTTTACGAACTCGAAAGCCCGCGCTGGACGCCGCGCGAACGTGCCGCGCTGCTGGCTTCGCTGAAAAACGAAATTGATTTGTTGTGGTTGACAGGCGAAGTGAGGCTGGAAAAGCCGACGGTTGAAAATGAAGTGGTGTGGGGCCTGCATTTTTTCCGTGAGGCTTTGTTTGATCGAACGCCATCGTTGTGTGACACGCTGCAAGTTGCGGTGAACCGGCACTATCCCGAAATTTCAAGCACTGTGCGACCGCCGCTGCGCTATTCGACATGGATTGGCGGAGACCGGGATGGCAATCCATTTGTGACTGTTGAGACGACGCGCCATGCTTTGGCGCAGAACCGTTTTGCGGCGGTTGAGCGCTTGTCATTGCGGCTGAATGATCTGGCGCGCCTGATTTCCATCAGTGCTTATGAAATTCCGTTCACGGATGATTTCAAGGCGCTGTTGACAGAGCAACTGGAGTTGAGCGGTGACTCGCACAAGATCATTGTGCGCAACCCGAATGAGCCGTTTCGCCAGTATTTTGGCGCCTTGAATGCGCGGTTGCTGGCCACCAATGGTGAAGGCAAGGGCAAGCCGTTTGCTTCTGTCGCCGAGTTTATCGAACTTCTGTCGAAGTCTGAATCTGCTTTGGCTCACATGAAAATTACGGGCATGGCTACAGGGCTGGTGCGGCCTGTGCGTTGGGAAGCGGAGATTTTTGGCTTCCGGACAGCGGCTTTGGATTTGCGGCAGAATACGACGGTGATCAACCGGGTGCTGGGTGAAATCTGGCAGAAGCTCAACCCAGTTGAAACAGCGGCAGCGCCGGAACCGGGCACTGCGGAATGGACAACTTGGCTTGCGAGCGAGTTGGAAAAGCCGCTGGGCTTCCTGCCGCGCTTTCAGAATATATCGGATGAAACCAGAGAGTTATTGGGTCTGCTTGATCTGGTACGTGAGACTCTCAACGGGCCGGACCCGGAGGCGATTGGTACTTTTATTCTTTCCATGACGCAGAGTGCAGATGATATTCTGGGGCTCTATTTACTCGCCAAATTCTCAGGCCTGTTTGCAGATCCCACGGCGCGGGAAACCTGCCGCATCAAGGTGGTGCCGTTGTTTGAAACCATCGAGGATTTGCGGGCTGGCCCTGCTATCATGCGCACACTTTTGCAAAAGCCCATGGTGCGCAATTCGATTGCAGCCAACGGCGGTGCGCAGGAAATCATGTTGGGCTATTCCGATTCCAACAAGGACGGCGGGTTTTTCTGTGCCAGTTTTGAATTGTTTGAAGCGCAACGCAGTTTGATGCAAGCGGGTCGCGACTCCGGGATTGCGCTGCGCTTTTTTCATGGCCGTGGTGGTTCGGTTTCGCGCGGTGGTGCGCCTACGGGCCGTGCCATTGCTGCCCAGCCACAAGGATCCATCGGCGGCATGATGCGGGTGACAGAGCAAGGCGAAGTTGTTTCATTGAAGTTTGCCAATCGTGGAACGGCGCAAAACAATCTTGAGGTTTTGACGGCGAGTGTTTTGCTGCACACCTTGAAATCGTCCAAGGATCAAGACTTCAAACTGATTTCCGAACACCAGCATGCTGTTGAAGAAATCGCGCAAAAGTCGTTCAGGGCCTATCGCAAATTGGCAGAAGATCCGGGATTGTTGAACTATTTCCAGATGGCCAGCCCGGTTGAAGAGTTAGCGCTTCTGAAAATTGGTTCGCGTCCGTCTCGGCGTTTTGGTGCCAAGGGTTTGTCGGATTTGCGGGCTATCCCATGGGTTTTCGCGTGGTCGCAGAACCGGCATTTGCTGACGGGGTGGTATGGCTTGGGTTATGCGCTGGATGATTTCCTGTCGGCACGCGGACCCGCAGGACTAAAGCTGTTGCGCGGCATGTTCCAGAAGTCGCCGGGTTTTCGCCTCGCTGTTGATGAAGTAGAGAAGTCACTGTTTTTGGCCGACATGAATGTCGCAGAGAAATATGCAGCACTGGTGTCCAACCGCAATGATGCGGAGCGATTGTTCGCGCTGATCAAACATGAACATACACGCACGTCCAAAGTGATGCTGGAACTGTCAGGATCGAAAGTTCTGTGTGAACGCTTCCAGGGCTTTCGTCGCAGGTTTGACCGGGTGCGGCCCATGGTTGACCAGGCCAATCGCTGGCAAGTGCAATTGCTGCGGCAGACGCGGGAGCAAAAAGGCACTGAGGCCTTGAATATGCCATTGCTTGCAACAATGAATTGTGTGGCTTCAGGTTTGGGCTGGACGGGGTAAGAATTTCCGTGTTGCCCCTCACTTCACCGGACCCAGGTGCTTCGCCCCACGTTTTTGTGCAAGTTCATATTGTTTCTGTCGCTCGCGGTTTGATGATTTTTGCACTTCTGTCAGTCTATCAGCACAATTCGGGCAGCAGACGCCTTCTTCGTATTTAGGTGACAGCCTCTCGGTGGCCGACACAGGCTCCAGGCAGCCGTGGCAAGTGCTAAAGTCAGCGATTTTCAGGCCATGGCCCACGGCTACACGTTCGTCAAAGACGTAACACGCGCCATTCCACAGGCTTTGTTCCTGCGGCACATCTTCGAGATATTTCAGTATGCCGCCTTTCAGGTGATAGACTTTCTCAAAGCCTTTCAACTTCATATAGCTCGTGGCTTTTTCACACCGAATGCCGCCGGTACAGAAGGTAGCGATCTTCTTTCCTTTCATGTTGTCGAGATTGCTGTCGACCCATCTGGGGAAATCGGAAAATTTCTCTGTGTGCGGATCAATGGCATTTTGGAAGCTTCCGACGCGGACTTCGTAGTCGTTGCGGGTATCAACGATGATCACATCAGGTTCGCTGATCAAGGCATTCCAGTCTTTGGCCTCGACATATTCGCCGACGTGTTCGTTGGGATTGGCTTCGATATTGCCGATAGTCACGATTTCTTTTTTCAAGCGCACTTTCATCCGCAGGAAGGGCAGGCTGGGGCTAGTGGAGTATTTGCGTTCCAGTTCCGGAAGGCCGCAGAGGTCAATTATGGTTTGCAGGGCCACTTCAATTTTGCCCGGGTAGGCAGCAATGGTGCCGTTGACGCCCTCTTGGGCGAGCAGGACCGAGCCCTTTACGCCGAGGTTTTTCAGGATTGGCAACAGCTTTTCACGAATCGATTCCGGGTCTTCCAAGGGATGGAAGCGGTAGAAGGCGGCGATGGTAAATTCTGGCGTCATGGCATTGAGATGCGACAGGTGTGGAACCAAATCAAGGGTGTTGGAGTTGTTGTTTGTTCATCGCCGGTTCAGACTTGTGGCGAAAAAATCTTTGTCAGCCCATAGTTCTGCCGCTTTGGGAAGACAGAAACAATCACCGATTTTGGGCTTGGAGGATGGTATGAATTTGAAATTTGCAACAGCGAGTGTGTTGGCCTTGGCGCTTTTTACAGGGCCGGTATTGGCCGAGGATGCGCCACCGGCTGACCAGCCTGTGGTTGAACAACCTGCTGCCGAGGCTGCACCTGCTGCCATTCCAGAAGCCGTATTGGCGTTGATCAATGACCGTCGTTCTTCGCAGGAATTGAGTGATGATGACTTGAAGCAACGCGCAAAGCAGGCACGCAAAGCCATGAAGGCCGACGTGCCGGATGACGTCAAATCGCAATTGCAGGCCATGATGGATGCAGACCGGGCTGAACTCGAGTCGCGTGTCGCTGCGCAAAAGCCTGTTGAACAACCCGTACAAGAGGCAGCGCCGGAACCTGAAAAGAAAGTAGAACCAGTACAGGAAGCGTCGCCGGTACCCGAGAAAAAGGTGGAGCCTGAGCAACAGGCCCAGCCGGAAACAGCCCCACCTGCGCCGGAAATTCCTGCTGAAGTGACCCAACTGCTTAATGACGGACAAGTTCTGGACGAGTTGGATGACAGACAATTGGTCAAGCGTTCCCGCACAGCCCGTGCGCTCGCCGGCAATGAAGCACTTCCCGATGATCTTCGCCAACAGCTGAAAACGATAGACCGTCAGGCACGCAAGGCTCTGGCAGCGCGGCAGCAGCAGGCCGAAGAGAAAAAGAAGCAGGAACAGGCGGTTCAACCGGAGCCGCCAGCAGCTCCAAAAGTTGAAGAGCAAGCGCAGCAGCCAGCTCCGGCACCTGAGCCTGCGCCCGTGGTTACCGAGCCACCCCCCGATACCAAAGCTGCAGAACCTGTAGTTCAGCTGCCAGCGCCACCCGTTGTCGACAAGGCGGATGTCAAGGAACTTGACGGCAATGCGGGTGACCCGATTGCAGAAAAGAAGGCCCGTGGTTTTCTGGATGATGCTGCAACTGCCGAGTCATTGTCCGATGATGCCCTGCGCGCGCGACTTGATGGAATGCGCGATTTGATGGCGGAGAATGAACTCTCAATTAAAACCGAGCGGGCTTTGCGTGACAAGTTGCGCAAGGAACGTGATGTGTTGCGGGACCGTGTGGCCAAGGTGAAAGCTGAGGAAGAAGCAAAAGCTGCTGCCGCAAAAGCTTTGGAAGACCAGAAAAAGCAACGGGCCGCAACTGATGCCGGTCAGCCGCCACCGCCGGACAAAAAGAAGAAATTCAACATCAACATCATCATCAATGCCGATACGCCAATGCGCGAGATTTTGCGTGACCGTCGGCCTGTCGAAGAGATGGATGAGAGCGAAGTGCGTTATCGCATTCGCGCGCGTCGGGATTTTGAAGCGTCGCAACAGTATCGTGATTTTGATGACGACCAGCGTGTGGAGTGGCAGAACATTACACGTCGCGACCGTGAGTTTTTGCGTGGACGGCTGGAAGAGGACCGCAATATACGTCGGGTGGAACTGGACAAGCCATCCAATATTCGCCGCATCGTGATTGAGGATGATCGCCGTTTTGACGACGAAGATTTGCCTGAGGAAGTGTTCGCAGCGGAAGTTGATGACACGGAACTCGAGCGGGTGTTGCTGGCACCGCCGCGCAAGAAAATCACGCGCCGTATTTCTGTGGAGCAAATTGCGTCGCAGCCCGAAGCACGCAAAGCCATGACGCGTATTGATGTTGACACCATTCGCTTTGGTTTCAACGAAGCCTTTGTGCGGGAAGAAGAAGTGGACAGCCTCGATCAGATTGCGTCGGTGATGGAAAAAGTACTGAAAAAATATCCGCGCGAAGTGTTTTTGATTGAAGGTCATACGGATGCAGTTGGGTCTGATCCGTATAACGACAAATTATCGAAAGCCCGTGCCGAAGCCGTGAAAAAAGCGCTCACGACTTATTACATCATACCCGGAAAAAATCTGAAAACCGTTGGCCTTGGCGAACGTTATCTGAAAATTCCAACGGCGGAAGCGGAACAGGAAAATCGCCGCGTGTCGATCAGCCGGGCTACGGCGGTCATTGGAAATTCGGAAGAATAACAATTGTGGCACTTGCGAGTTGATGAGGGCGCTGTTAAACGGCGCCCTTATTCATTCCAACGAGGACGACACATGGCTATCGAACGTACATTTTCCATCATCAAGCCCGACGCAACAAAGCGCAACCTCACGGGTGCCATCAATGCGAAAATTGAAGCTGCCGGATTGCGCATCATTGCGCAAAAGCGTGTGAAGTGGAAACTTTCCGATGCACGCAAATTTTATGCAATTCACGCCAAACGCCCGTTTTTCAAGGACCTGACGCGCTTCATGGCATCGGGCCCGATCGTAGTGCAAGTGCTTGAAGGCAATGGTGCTGTTAAGAAATATCGCAACATCATGGGCGCAACAAACCCATCAGAAGCCGAAGCCGGAACCATTCGCAAGGAATTTGCAATTTCCATTGATGCAAACTCCGTGCACGGATCAGACAGCGCAGAAAACGCCAAGAAAGAAATCAAGCAGAACTTCTCGGCCAAGGAAATTGTTGGCTGATGAACAGGTTTGCTCCAACGGTTTTGTCAGTGGGGGCCTATGTGGCCTTCATCGTGCTGGTAAATTGGTTGTTCGTTCCCGAGCAATTGATTGAAGGGGTAACCCAATGGAGTACCAACACATGGATGGGGACGTTGTACCTCGCCAATGTGATTGTAGGTCTGGTTTTCGTGCTGCGCGATTATGCGCAGCGCGAAATCGGCCACAAAGTTTTGCTGGCAACGGTGCTGGCGGGAATTCCAGTCTGGTATTTTGCGGGCCCTGGTTTGGCCATTGCCAGCATGGTGGCTTTTGCGCTGTCTGAAATGACAGATTGGGCGGTTTATTCGTTTACCAAACGCCCATTGCAAAACCGGATTATTTTGTCGGCAATGATTGCTGTTCCGGTTGACACCTTGGCGTTTCAGTATCTCGCTGATTATTTGACTCCAGCGGCTTTTGTAACTGAGGTATTGTCGAAGGCCTTGGGTGTGGCTGTGGTCTGGTACTTGTTGCGACTTCGGGTTGGCAATGCTGAGGTTGCCGCGGCGCATTGAATGGGTTTTGACTGCTTTCAAAACTGATGTTAGGTTTCGATAATGAACAGTATCATTGTAAAAGCAGAATGGGACCAACAGGCGTTGGTTTGGACGGCCACAAGCGATGATGTTCCAGGCTTGGTCGCGGAAAGCCCAAGC
>JANPCL010000161.1:0-9037 GCA_031430915.1 Hyphomicrobiales bacterium | reverse complement strand
TTTCAGGCATATGGCGCGCTGTGTGGCACGAGGAAATCTGGTGAGCATCGACGGGCTTGATGGTTTGCCTGCTGATTATTGTGCGCAAGCGCCCAAGAGTGACGCGCGCTTTGCATTTTTTGCGGGTGAAATGAACCAGTGTTTTTTGCCGGAAAGCCAGCGCCGCAGCTATGAATGGCTGTCGAGTTTCAAGCCGAATTATCACAGTTTGAATGTTCTGCCGACCTATAGTCATCTCGATTTGTTTATGGGGATGAATGCAGCGACGGATGTGTTTCCGAAAATGATTGCGGCGCTGGACGGACCATAATGCTGGAGGGTTCTGTGTAATGTGGCAAAGGCGAGAGCGCTGGCTCGACAAGCAATATGCCAATGTGGATGGCATTGCGTTTCAAATGCCCGTCGGCACCAAAGCAAGCCCGGCACTTTATGCGGCCTTCAGCATTGACCCTGTTGCGGCGCAAGCGATGTTGCCTGGGCGCGAGTTACATGCGGCGCGTCTCTGGGCGAAGGGTGTGCTGATGATTGCCGTGGTGGATTATCAGGACACAACGATTGGCACTTATGTTGAATTCTGCGTTGGTATTTTATGTTCTCACGGTCGAAGCCCTGCACCGCGTTTGCTGTCGGCGGCCCTGCCGCCACTGTTTGGCTCAGGAGTCTACATTCATGATTTGCCTGTGAGCACCGAAGTATCGGTGAAAGGTGGACTTGGCATCTGGTGTATGCCGAAATGTCAGGCCAACCTGGATTTCAGGTCGGATGGAAAAACCGCGAGCAGCCAGTACGACATGGATGGTGAACTGGTGGTTCGCATCGACGTACCCGTTGGCCGACCCGTGGTGCCATTGATGACAAGCGGCTCCGGCTACGGAAGTTTTCGCGGCATGCTGGGCAAGTCCCGCATCAAGCTACGGGGTTGGAGCGGGTTTGGCATTGGCGGAAAAGGCGTGACGCTGGTCATTGGCGATCACCCGAAGGCCAGCATACTCAAAACACTGGATATCAATCCAAAGGCGCTGTTTGCAGGCTATGTGCCCAAGTTCAGGGGTGTTCTGGATGACCATATTGAAACCTGGTTCATCGCCCATGAAACGCCGCCACCTCCGCCGGACAAGGGGCTGCGCGATGTGATTTCGCTTGGCATAAGTCAAGACCGATTGGTGCCGCCCAATCGTGAGCGGAGCGACGCGATGATACGGCGGTTTTCAGCAGAACAATTGGTGGGGCGTGTGGCGCGTGTGGTTTAGGGCGTGTGGCTATCGGATACGAATAGAAAGGCCCTCATCCGTCTCGCGAGCTTCACTCGCGATCCACCTTCTCCCGCATGCGAGAGGGGAGGCGCGCCGCGCCGGGGAGGGCCTTTCTCTCAACATGAGAACTCACGGCCTGCTCATGATTTCCGCTTTGACGTAGTTCAGAAACAGCAGCGCTGTTATCGCGGCGAATGCGAGTTCGATCAGTCCCAAAATGGGCAATCGGCCTGCGGAAAACACAAGGCCGCAAGCCAACAGAAGATGCTGCACAATCGCGATGATGTTGGGCCAACGCCAACGGAAGACGTTATGGGCTCCTGTTGCACGGTATAGGGTTGTCAGCAGGAGAAGCAGACCTGACAATGCGAAGTTGTGTGTGACGTTGGCAGGTAAGTGAAGCAGTGCTGTGATGTGACCATTGAGTGCGAGCAACAATATCAGCGACAGCAGGACGTGATAGGCGATGCCGGCTATCAGGATATTTTTAAGGGTGCGCTTGCGGTTCTGCGCTTCCTGTTTTGCCACTGAGAGATCAAGACTTGAGAGTGTCATGGTTGCTCTCCCTTTTCTGAACGCTGTCTAAGGGCCTCGCGCGCGACTGCGGCTAAGGCGGCGGGCACCCAAGCGTGGGCTGGGCATCTGCTCCAGGTGCCTTGCATGAAAGCCATGTCGCGGCGCAGGGTTTTGGCGCGGCACTTTTCCAATTCCAGAACCACGAGTCCTTTGCCAGACCCTGTCGCCTGACGCAGAACGCGAGGTGGAGCTGCAAGTGAAAGGGTGACGATGCGATCAACCTCCGTGTGCTGCGACAGGATTATGCGCATGCGCTTCAGGCTGAGAACAAGATTGTGGATGGCAATGCCAATGGCGTGAACGGCGGCAGGGTCATGCATCATGTGTTCGGCGAGCAGGTTGCGGGCCCTTGTGGTTTTGCCGCCAAGTTTCCACATTAGCTGGCGCAGGGGATTGTTGCTTTGCACCGCCATTTCCAATGTTTCGGCAGCGGCCCAGGTTTCTGCTGTGGCAACAAAGGTTGGGATGAAGCTGCGGCCTGTGAGATGCTGGGCCAGTCGCGCCAGCTCAAGATCGCGACCGGGGTTTATGACTTCGGTTGCGATGGCAGAAATGATGTCAGCATCGAAGGCCTGACATTGGGATTTCAATTTTGCCTCAAGCGTAACTTGCCTTGCGGCGCGTCCCGGAAAGTCTTTGGGAGCCACCGCCGGAAAGGGTTGTGCGCCAACAACAAGCGTGCGGCGGATGCGGCTTGCAATTATGCGGTTCAACAACGGTCCCTTCGCAGCGAAGTCCCGGTCAAGCGCAGGGGACGCATTCAACTCAATGATTGAAGTGGCGTCGTTGACAAATGTCAGGTCCACCAGTCCCGGAAGATGGATGCGTCTGTGCTGTGTCATGGCTGTGAGGCTTTCCAGGGAAAGAACATGCTGCGGGCGTTGGCGAAATAGGGCTGCAAGGCCGGGCAGTGGCGGCTCATGACTGTTCGAAGCGAGTTCTCGGCGACCCAGGCAAATCCGGCAGGCGTGTAAACTTCGGGCGTGAAATCATCGGTGTAGAAGCGGTCACTTTTCAGGCGGCGTGACGCCATCAATATGAAAATGCGAAAGGCCGTATCGGAAAAACCAAAGCCCACAGGTGTGCCATGCAAGGCCGAGCGGCTTTCGGCGAGTGTCCCCACGAGGAGGTCAACCTTGTCAACAGTGCCGTATATTTCTTCAAGCTGGCGCTGCCAATCCGCATCATCTGTGAGGTCGGCGAAGGTTTTTGGAACATGCGCCCCAATCAGTTGACGAAAAAGACAATAGCGTGGAACGCCGCGTTCACGGTCGCGCAGAATGTCGACGGCGGCGAGATCCATGAAGCGACCGTCCTTGTCCAAGCGCCGTAAGCCATCAGGGTAATTGTGCAGCACGAGGGCGCCAGGGTTGGAGGTGGCCAGGGAATGCATCACATCGTCGAAACTGATCTTGTCATGAATGGCGAGGACAGCCTCACCTGACACTTGTTGCAGTGAACACGTCAACAGGGCTTCACCAGTGTTGTGCTTTTTGAAAGTGAAGCTATCAGGGATCAGGGAGTGGAGGCGGTAGGAGGCTGCGAATTCTTCGGTCATGGCGTAGGGTGCTGTGTGATGACTGGTGGAGGAGCCCGGAATGCCAGATAGAATTTCGCCTTCGCCAACGCGGCCAAAGGCGCGGCCGAAGGTTTCGCCCATGACGCCCCAATAATTGCCGCGCATGGCCATGCGGCCTTCTGGAGAATTCATCAGGGCTGGTGTCCATTCCACCGTATGAATTTTGGCGAGAAGGGCGGCGTTGACGAGGCGGGCCTTTTGAAACAGCCACTCGCCCTTTGCGTCTGGATAATCAATGCGGAGCCTGTCGACGATGGCGTTATGCTCTTGCGCGAAAATCCGGTGCAGCACGGAAAGGCCGATCCACCAGTTGCCGTTGACACCCGTCAATTCCTGACGTTGTTGCGTGCCATCGCTTTTGCTTTTGACTTCGACTGGCAATGAACCTTCAGGCTGCATATAAAGTTTGCCCGTGGGTTCGATTTCTCCAGATTGCGGATTGGTTCGCATCAGCAACTGACGTTCGAGGGACGAGCCATAAATTTGTGATGCGTCCCACCAACTGGTTTCGACATTGGTGTAGGCTGTGGGCCGTCCGATGTCGGCTTCGGGTTGGGATCGATCAGGGTCGGTTGGCAGAAGTGACATGATGGGGTCAGGCCAGTCATCGCCGTCCGGCAGAGGAACAGTGATCGGTGTGTGGTCCTTGTTGTTGGGGCCATGGCTCAACCAGTCATGCACCATGAATTGTATCCATCCCGCAGCCAGCACGTTCAAATGTGGAACGGGGATGAAAGCCTGGCGGGCCATCAAAGCGTTGCTGACAAGCCGCGGGTTGGGTGTGAGCAGGGTGTCCGGCCCCTCGCCGTAGACGTTCTCAATTGGCATATTGCGGCCAAAGCGGGCCCCTGCCATGCCCATCCACGGCTGCTTCAGATCATTGTGGCTGCCGTCGGCGGAGCGGAAGCTCTTGTCATTGGCTGCTGGGGCTGCTGGCACTGCAGGCGGCGCCGACTGCATGTCCGTGAGGTTGTTCCTGCGCAGATTTTCCCGGTGACCCAAGATCATGGCAAGCGCGATGGGGAAGGGCCAGCGGTGCCAAGCTTTGTGACGTGACAGCGTTTTTGCGAGAAAACCCAAAGCACGGTCTAACAGCGATGTGGCCATAGAAGCGCCCTTCCCAACATTTGCCAGAGCGACATTGCCGCACGGTCAAAGTTTAGTTTTGCGCCCCCGCTGCGGTATGTGAACCGCATTGAAACTATTCGACTGTTGAAAATGAGTTTCTATCCTGTGCCGGAGATGGCGGGATAGTCAAAGGAAAAATCGTCTTCATGAAGTTCCGGAATTTGTATAGCGCAATGCATCATGAAGGCAAGGCATGCGCGATCCCGACACGCTCAAAGTCGTGTGGCAAACAACAGGTCATATTGTGCGATGCACAAAATTTGATCGCACTGCCGCTTTAATTTCCGGCACTCACATTTGCACTGAAATCAATCATCTCCATTAAAACTCTGAAATAAAACAGTAAAAATAACATTCTGAATTGGCACGACACGTGCAGCCCACCAAAACAACACCATTAGGATATGGCAACGCGAGGCGATAGCAAGGCGGTCTGAGTTGCTTCTCCTGCAGGCTTTTTACTTTGGGCAACAGGAGAAGTTTTATGACGCAGTCCCTTTCCAATGACGTGGTCACGCGGCGTGGTTTCTTGAAGAAGTCAGCTGCAACGGCTGCCCTGCTTGGTGCTGCGAATAGTCTCCTGCCCTCAGGCGCTTTGGCCGCCAGTGGCCCGGAGGTGAATGTGGCGAAGCTGGGTTTCATAGCGCTCACAGATTCATCTCCCTTGGTGATCGCCAAAGAAAAAGGCCTCTTCGAAAAATATGGCATGGCAGGGGTTGAGATTCTGAAGCAAGCCTCTTGGGGTGCGACGCGCGACAATCTGGTTTTGGGTGCTGAAGGTAACGGCATTGATGGCGCCCATCTGCTGACGCCAATGCCGTATTTGATGACACTCGGCACGATCACCCAAAACAAGCAGCCGCTGCCGATGAAAATTTTGGCCCGTCTCAATCTGGATGGTCAGGCCATTTCAGTGTCGCAAGCCTATGCTGATTTGAAAGTGGGCACTGATGCGTCGCCATTGAAAAAGGTGTTTGCAAAAAAGAAAGCTGAAGGCAAGCTTGCCAAAGTGGCGGTGACTTTCCCCGGTGGCACCCATGATTTGTGGATGCGCTATTGGCTGGCATCTGCAGGCATCAATCCTGATACGGATGTTGAAACCATTGTTGTGCCACCGCCGCAAATGGTGGCCAACATGAAGGTCGGCACGATGGATGCCTTCTGTGTGGGTGAGCCATGGAATGCACAGCTTGTCTCGCAAGGCATTGGTTACACGGCCCTGTCTACAGGTGAGTTATGGTCGAAGCATCCTGAGAAGTCGCTCGCAGTGCGGGCTGATTTTGCTGAAAAATATCCAAAGGCTGCCGAGGCCCTTTTGATGGCTGTGATGGAGGCTCAGCAGTGGTGTGATGCCGACGCAAACAAGGAAGAGATGGCAGATATCGTTTCAAAGCGTGCCTGGTTCAATGTGAAGAAGGAAGATATCGTCGGTCGTTTGAAGGGCGATATTGATTACGGCAATGGCAAGACTGTGATGGCCTCCCCTCATATCATGAAATTCCGGCGTGATGCAGCATCGTTCCCGTTCAAGAGCCATGACGCCTGGTTCCTTACCGAGAACATGCGCTGGGGCAAAGTGAAGCCCGACACGGATGTAGCTGCTCTGATTGCCAAGGTGAATGGTGCGGATATGTGGCGCTCTGCGGCGAAGGCTTTGGGTGCGGCGGATGTACCCGTATCAGACTCGCGCGGCATTGAAACTTTCTTCGATGGCAAGAGCTTCGATCCAGAAAACCCCAAGGCCTATCTGGATAGCCTGGCGATCAAGGCGTGAGTGAAAAATGAACACAGCTGTTCGAAAGCAAGATTTGTCTGTGGTGGCTCCGCTGAAAGTGGAGTTGCCCCAAGCCACCGTGTTGACCTTGCCGGAACGCAAGGCTGCGCGGTTGATTTACTTCAAACCCGTTTTGGACAGGCTTGTAACGGTGGTCTTGCCTCCACTGGCGGTTCTCACGCTGTTTTTGTTGATCTGGCAAGTGCTGGCTTCGCGCACCGGCTCCAGCCTTCCTCCGCCGACGCAGGTATTTGCGGATAGCCGTGACCTCATCTTGCATCCGTTTTTTGACAATGGTGGCACGGACAAGGGACTGGGTTTTCATATTCTGGCGTCGCTCAGCCGGGTGGCGATTGGCTATGCCTTTGCTGCTGTGGTGGGTGTCGGACTTGGCACGCTTGTGGGCCAGTCGGTGTATTTCATGCGCGGCTTTGATCCCATTTTTCAGGTGCTGCGCACCGTGCCGCCATTGGCCTGGCTGCCGATTTCGCTTGCAGCGTTTCGTGATGGCCAGCCCTCCGCGATCTTTGTCATTTTCATTACGGCGGTGTGGCCCGTCATCATCAACACGGCGGCAGGCATCCGCAATATTCCACAGGATTATCGCAATGTGGCACGGGTGCTGCAACTCAATCCCTATGAATATTTCACCAAGATCATGGTGCCCGCTGCGGCCCCTTACATCTTCACGGGGCTTCGCATTGGCGTGGGCCTGTCGTGGCTCGCCATTGTTGCGGCCGAAATGCTGATTGGCGGGGTGGGCATTGGCTTCTTCATCTGGGATGCGTGGAATTCGTCGCTGATCAGCGACATCATTGTGGCGCTGGTTTACGTGGGGCTGGTTGGTTTTGTGCTGGATCGCATCATCGCCTTTGCTGGCCATGTTGTGACCCGTGGCACGGCCGTGAATTGAGGTTGATGATGCTGAAACCTTATCTTTCACTCTCCCTCGTCAATAAATCCTTCCAACGCGGCAACGTGGTGTCTGAGGTGCTGAAAGGCATTTCACTTGATGTGACCAAGGGCGAATATGTGTCTCTGATTGGTCATTCGGGTTGCGGCAAGTCGACCATGCTCAATCTGATTGCCGGTCTGACTCCAGTGACATCCGGTGCTGTCACGCTCGATGACAAGCATGTGCAGGGACCTGGGCCTGATCGCGCAGTGGTCTTCCAGAACCACTCGTTGCTGCCGTGGCTCACGGTATATGAAAACATCAAGTTGGCTGTCGACAAGGTTTGGCGTTCTGAAAATGCGGTGGCACGCAAAACCCGCATCATGGATTGTCTCAACCTTGTGCACATGGCCCATGCGGCAGAGAAGCGTCCCGCAGAAATTTCAGGCGGCATGAAGCAGCGTGTCGGCATTGCGCGGGCCTTGGCCATGGAGCCCAAGGTGTTGCTGCTGGATGAACCTTTCGGCGCGCTTGACGCTTTGACGCGGGCGCATTTGCAGGATCAGGTGATGCAGATTCACCAGATGCTCAACAACACCGTGATCATGATCACCCATGATGTGGATGAGGCGGTGCTGCTGTCTGATCGCATTGTGATGTTGACCAATGGTCCGGCCGCAACGATTGGCGACATTCACACGGTGAAGCTGACGCGCCCGCGCAAGCGGCTCGAGCTTGTGACTGACCCCACATATATCCGTGCCCGGGAGGCCGTTTTGAAATTCCTGTATGAACGCAACAAATTTGTGGAGGCGGCGTGATGAAGAAGAAGCTTGTCATCGTCGGAAATGGCATGGCGCCGGGGCGCATGCTGGAGCATCTGTTTAAACTTGCGCCTGACGCCTATGACGTCACGATTTTCAATGCGGAGCCGCGCGTCAATTACAATCGTCTGATGCTGTCGCCTGTCTTGTCTGGCGAGAAGACCTACGAAGACATCATCACCCACGGTGATGACTGGTATAAATTGAATAGCGTCACTTTGCTCAAGGGTTGCAAGGTTGAGAGTATTGACCGTGCTGCGAAAACAGTGACAGGTGCGGATGGAAATGTTGCTCCGTATGACAAGTTGGTGATTGCCACGGGATCTGTTCCATTCATCATTCCGGTGCCAGGCCACCAGTTGCCGGGTGTTGTCACCTATCGCGACCTGGATGACGTTGAGAAGATGTTGGCTGCGGCAACGCCCGGCTCGAAAGCAGTGGTGATCGGCGGTGGTCTTCTCGGTCTTGAAGCTGCTGCCGGTTTGAAGATGCGTGGCATGGATGTGACGGTCATTCATCTCATGCCGACATTGATGGAGCGCCAGCTTGATGCGCCAGCAGCGCATTTGCTGGAGCAGGAGTTTGAGAAACGCGGCATTAAAATCCGCACCAAGTCCAATACCCATTCCATTCTCGGTGAACGCAAGGTCACCGGGTTGAAGCTGGAAGATGGCACGGAATTGCCCTGTGATATTGTAGTGATGGCAGTCGGTATTCGTCCGTCATCGGCCCTGGCCAAGGCCAGCGACATCACTGTCAATCGCGGCATTGTGGTGGATGACCAGATGCGCACCAATGACCCTGATGTATTTGCTCTGGGCGAATGTGCGGAGCATCGTGGTGCGGTTTACGGTTTGGTCGCACCACTCTATGAAATGGCGCGTACCATTGCCGAGGTGCTGGTTGAAAAAACGGCGACCTATGGCGGCTCGGTCATGTCCACCAAATTGAAGGTGACGGGTGTTGATCTCTATTCCGGTGGTGACTTTGCCGAGGCGAAAGATCGTG
>JANPCL010000160.1:0-27876 GCA_031430915.1 Hyphomicrobiales bacterium | reverse complement strand
GTGCCGCGCTCCCCGGCCCCCCGGCGCCCGCACCCCCGCTTGTGGTTTTGTTTACCCCCTCTTGCTGCGGTGCGCCCCCTTGCGAGCCTCGAAGCATGCGCAACAGTCCCCCCACCAACCGCTATGCTCCCTGTTTGCGCTTCATTAACTGCTGGCCTGCCAAGATGGGAGTTCAAAACCGCAGGTCGCCGCACTTTCCATGTTTTCATTTCTCTCTTCCATCGGCCCTGAAATTCCCATGTCGCTGTTCTTGATGAGCTTGCTGGGGTTACGGGCCAAGGTGTGGCCCCGGGCCAGCCTTTTCATCAAGACAACACCGGAAAAACTCTTCGCCCTTCTCGATATTGCCGATGGCAAACGCGAAGATTGGGGCCGCACCACGACCTTGACAGAACTGACCGATACGGAGCGCGGCATTTTCCGTAAAACTTATACCACCACGCTCGCTTCCGGCGTGTCGCGTGACTCATCAGCCCTGTTTTCAATGCGCCGCCGGCAGCAGCCAGAGCTTTTGGAAATCCAGCGCGAAGGGCTCGAAGGCAAAAGTCTCAACAATGAATTGCTGAGCCAGCGCTACGACATCGCGGCTGCGGGTGAGGGCGCGCGCCTCACCATGACCTATGAGTGGGGGCCACGCCCGTTGGTGGCGCAACTGCTGGCGCGGGCTGATCTTTGGGGCGGGATTTATCGGCTGCGTGGACTTGCAGAACGTGGCGTTCCCAATGACCTGCCCTATCAATTGATTTCCGCCGGCGTCATGATCCTGACTGGCGCCCTGTCACTTGGGGCTTTTGCCATGCTGGTGGGCTGGGCGATAGCGGGGCTTTTGATCGCGGCGCTGTTTGTGCACGAATTGGGTCATCTGCTTGCCTACCGCATGATGGGTCAGCCCTGGGGCCGCATGGTCTTCCTGCCGTTCCTGGGGGCCATGGCCTTGCCGCGCATGCGCTTTGACAGTCAGGGACAAGCCGTATTCGCCGCCTTGATGGGCCCTGGCTTTTCCATCCTGCTGGCATTGGTCTGCACCATGCATGCGTCGGCCTTTGGCCAACTTGGAAGCGAATTTCTGATGCAATTGGGCTTGGTTGCTGTCCTCCTGAACATCTTCAACTTGCTGCCTGCAGAGCCCTTGGACGGCGGTGTGGCACTGCGCTCTGTTCTCGGCAAGCTTCTCGGCAAACATGCCCGCTTCGGCCTCATCGCCGTGGGATCCTTGATGATCGCTGTTGGCATCTATTGGTCATTTGTACTACTGGCGTTGTTCGGCGGCATCGCCATTGTGCTCAATCTGAGAGCCCGAAACATTGACCATGGTTTGATACCCCTGTCGCGCCTGCAGGTCACAACCTCGCTGTTTTGCTACTGCTTTCTGGTCGCCGCCTACGTGAAGCTTTTCACATTCTATTTCGAACTCGGCAACTTGCGCGCAGCAGTCTGAACCCGCTATCAGCGGCGGGCCATGGACATGCTCACAACCTATCGGGCCAAAATCAAAGAACATCACTTGCATACCGACACGGCGCAAGCTCAGGTGGCGCAAAAGCTGCACGGGCTAAGCCAGGAGCTAAACGCCCATCTTCCCAGCAAACAAACCCGCTGGGGCAAACTCTTCGGCAACCCGGCAACACCACCGCGCGGCATATACATCCACGGCGATGTGGGCCGCGGCAAAACCATGCTGATGGATTTGTTCTTCGAACATGTCGAAGGTTGGCCCAAACAACGCATCCACTTTCACGCCTTCATGCAAGATGTGCACAAGGCCCGCGCCCGACGGAAAACCATCGAGCAGATCGCAGACCAATTGGCTGCCGACGCAACGCTTTTGTGCCTTGATGAAATGCAGATCGTCGACATAGCCGACGCCATGATCATCGGACGTCTGTTTGAAGCGATGCATACACGCGGCGTGGTCATGGTCACCACATCAAACTTGGCCCCCGACCAGCTTTATAAAGACGGCCTCAACCGCGATCTGTTTGTGCCCTTCATCGACAAGCTCAACAATTCGCTCGACGTGATTTCACTCGATTCCCTCAAAGACTATCGTTTGGGCCGCATGAAAGGCCGCGACACCTGGCTTCAGCCCAACGTCGAATGGACCCAAGCCGAATTCGGTGAAATGTGGCTGGAACTGACAGACTCCGCCGCTGACCGCAGCATGGAACTCAACGTGTTGGGCCGTAAACTCCATGTGCCCTGCGCTGCCCATGGTTGCGCCAGTTTCAGCTTTGAAGACCTGTGTATTGACCCTTTGGGCCCAGCCGACTACCTGGCCATTGCCCACAACTTTCGCACCGTCTTCGTCCACGTCATTCCAGTCTTTAAAATCCATCAGCGCAATGAATTGAAACGCTTCGTGCTGATGGTCGATACTTTCTACGATGTCGGAACCCGCCTCGTGGCGCTGTCAGAGGCACCTCCTGAAAAGATCTGCCCGAAAAACTTGCAGAACATTGAATTTGCCCGCACCCTCTCCCGCCTCAGGGAAATGCAGTCCGCCTCCTGGTGGGGCAAGACCATTGTTGACACTTGAAGCCGTCATGCAACAGGTCTAGACACACGTCGATTTCGCAATGCAACATGCCGCGAACTGCGGCTGCACGGAGAGTTTGAATGGCGCGCAAGAAAATCGCTTTGATTGGTGGTGGCATGATCGGGGGCACACTCGCCCACCTTGCGGCCCTCAAAGAACTGGGCGACATCATGATTTTCGATATCGCCGAAGGACTGCCCCAGGGCAAAGCCCTCGACCTGTCACAATCCGGCGGCGTTGAAGGTTTTGACGCGAAACTCCGTGGCACCAACTCCTACGCAGAAATCGCCGGAGCCGACGTCTGCATCGTCACCGCAGGTGTTCCCCGCAAGCCCGGCATGAGCCGCGATGATCTCGTTGGCATCAACCTCAAAGTCATGAAAGCCGTCGGTGAAGGCCTGAAAGCCCACGCCCCCAACGCCTTCGTCATCTGCATCACCAACCCACTTGATGTGATGGTCTGGGCCCTGCAAAAATTCTCAGGCATCCCCACCAACAAGTTGATCGGCATGGCTGGCGTATTGGACTCCGCCCGCTTCCAGCATTTCCTCGCTGAGGAATTCAACGTCTCGGTCAAGGACGTCAACGCCTTCGTTCTGGGCGGCCACGGCGATACTATGGTGCCCCTCACACGTTACTCCTCAGTCGCAGGCATTCCCGTACCCGACCTCATCAAGATGGGCTGGAGCACACAGGAAAAAATCGACCAGATCGTGCAACGCACCAGAGACGGCGGTGCTGAAATCGTCAACCTGCTGAAAACCGGCTCCGCCTACTACGCCCCCGCCTCCGCCGCCATCGCCATGGCGGAAAGCTACCTCAAAGACTACCGCCGCGTATTGCCTTGCGCCGCGTATCTCAACGGCGAATATGGCGTGAAGGGAACCTATGTCGGTGTGCCCGTCGTCATCGGTGAAAACGGCGTGGAACGCATCGTCGAAGTGGCATTGGACGAAACCGACAAAGCCGGCTTCCAGAAATCCGTAGACGCCGTAAACAGCCTGATGGCCTCCGCCAAAACCCTGGCACCCGAACTGGCGTGAAGATGGACAAAATCGACGTTATTTGGAGCAAAGCTAAGCCAGATATTTTGGAAAACTGGCGCGACTGTCAAGAAGCAGGCCTTCCGCACACACCCGAAAATTGCAAGGAAGTCATCGAAGCTTTTGAGAGATTTATTGTAAGTGTTAAGGCTCTGCCAAGTAGCCACACTGATGCGGAAGTGCTGGGGCAAATCCAAACGCTCTACAAGACTTTGGATGCGATTAATGAACCTACGGACAATGCCCTCTTAGAAACGGATGAGCGGGGGCTATTGGTCACCATTATTGTCGATATTGCCGAAGCAGCTGGCGTAGATTCGGAAAAATATGACGGTGAGCCTGGTGGCGAATTCAGAAATTTTTAAGATCGGAAATCAGCTATGAACATCCACGAATACCAAGCCAAAGCCGTGCTCCGCGAATTCGGTGTCATCACTGGAAAAGGCGCCCCCGCCTTCACCGTCGATGAAGCGGTGAAAGTCGCGGAATCCCAACCCGGCCCCGTCTGGGTGGTAAAGGCCCAGATCCACGCCGGTGGCCGCGGCAAGGGTGGTGGCGTCAAGGTGGTGAAATCCATCGCCGATGTAAAAACCGAAGCTAACAGAATCCTCGGCATGAAACTCATCACCCCGCAGACAGGCCCTCAAGGCAAACTCGTCCAGCGCCTCTACATCGAAGAAGGCACGGCCATCGCCCGCGAGCTTTACCTCTCGATATTGGTCGACCGCGAAAATTCCCGCATCGCCTTCATCGTCTCGACAGAAGGCGGCATGGACATTGAAGCCGTGGCCCACGACACGCCGGAGAAAATCGCAACCATCCACGTTGATCCCGCCGCTGGATACCAACCCTATGTGGGCCGCCGCATCGCCGCTGCCCTCAAACTCGAAGGCGACCTCGTCAAGCAATGCGTCAAGATGATGGGCCAGCTCTACGCCGCCTTCACCACCAAGGACATGAGCCTGCTCGAAATTAATCCGCTCGTCGTGACCAAGGACAATCAACTGGTCTGCCTCGACGCCAAGGTAAATTTCGATTCCAACGCCCTCTATCGCCACCCTGAAGTCGTTGAACTGCGCGACCTTTCGGAAGAAGACCCGAAGGAAATCGAAGCCTCGAAATATGACCTCTCCTATGTCGCCCTAGACGGCACCATCGGCTGCATGGTCAATGGCGCAGGCCTCGCCATGTCCACCATGGACATCATCAAACTCTACGGCGAAGAACCCGCCAACTTTTTGGACGTCGGCGGCGGCGCCACAAAAGAAAAAGTCACCGCCGCCTTCAAGATCATCACCGCCGACCCAAAAGTAAAAGGCATCCTCGTCAACATCTTCGGCGGCATCATGAAATGTGACGTGATCGCCGAAGGCGTGATTGCCGCCGTAAAGGATGTAGGCCTGAAAGTGCCACTGGTCGTGCGCCTAGAAGGCACCAACGTGGAACTGGGCAAGGACATCATCAACAAGTCAGGGCTGAACGTCATCTCCGCCGATGACCTCAACGACGCCGCCAAGAAGATTGTCAAAGCTGTGAAAGAAGCCGCCTGATGTCCATCCTCGTCATCAAAAAAACCGCGCCATCCGCCAAAGCATCAACTACGAACGCCGCAACGGGTTGACTTGACATCACACATATTTACACATATATCGTATGTGGATTTATGTGGAGGCCGTCATGCCCAATATTACACTCGCTATCGATGAGGAATTACTTGGAAAAGCCCGGGACTACGCAGACCGGAAAGGTACAACAGTCAACGCCTTGGTTCGGGAGCTGCTCGGAGAAACAATTGATCAGGACAAGCGACGCGAGGAAGCGCGGCGTGGCCTGCTTGAACTCATAGATAATTCAACAGCAAGAATGGGACCTGACTACAAGTGGAACCGGGAAGAAATTTATGAGGAACGAATGTTTCCTCGACACAAACGTGCTGATATACGCGGCTTCAACGAGGATTGATGACCCGCGTAAATTTGCAATTGCGCGGGACTTGATTTCCAGAACGGAATTCTGTCTGTCTGGACAGGTGCTTTCAGAGTTTGTCTCCAACTTGGCCAAGAAGTTTTCAATGCCTGCAGGTGAGATAGCAATGTGGCTCGACCGTTTGTCGGAATTTGCAATTCTGCCCGTGGATATGGATCTTGTGAAAGGCGCACTTGCGATGAGCCAACGTTATCAGATCAGCTATTGGGACGGCGCTATTGTTGCAGCAGCCGACCGCCTTGGCGCGCCTGTTATATATACCGAAGACCTCAATCACGGGCAGACTTACGGTTCTGTCAGAGTTATAAACCCCTTCAAGGTGCACTGATCAATGTCCATTCTCATCAACAAGAAAACCCGCGTCATTTGCCAGGGCATCACCGGCAACAATGGCACTTTCCACACCGAGCAGGCCGTTGCCTATGGCACGCTGATGGTGGGTGGCGTCACCCCCGGCAAGGGCGGCCAAACCCATCTGGGTCTTCCCGTTTACGACACCGTCGCCGAAGCCCGTGAGCGCACGCAGGCTGATGCATCCGTCATCTATGTGCCCCCACCCTTCGCTGCGGACTCCATCATCGAAGCTATCGATGCGGAAATTCCGCTCATCGTCTGCATCACCGAAGGCATTCCCGTGCTCGACATGGTGCGGGTGAAGCGCGCCCTCTCCGGTTCCAAGTCCCGCCTCATCGGACCGAATTGCCCCGGCGTTTTGACCCCCGGTGAATGCAAGATCGGCATCATGCCCGGCAATATTTTCAAGAAGGGTAGCGTCGGCATCGTGTCCCGCTCCGGCACGCTGACTTACGAAGCCGTGTTCCAGACCACGCAACAGGGCTTGGGCCAAACCACAGCCGTGGGCATTGGGGGTGATCCTGTGAAGGGCACCGAATTCATCGACATGCTGGAAATGTTCCTCGCCGACCCCAAGACGGAATCCATCATCATGATCGGTGAAATCGGTGGCTCCGCCGAAGAAGACGCCGCCGAGTTCATCCGCAAGAACAAGGTCAAGAAACCCATGGCAGGCTTCATCGCCGGTGTCACAGCCCCTCCGGGCCGCCGCATGGGCCATGCCGGTGCGATTATTTCCGGCGGCAAAGGTGACGCAGGCTCGAAGGTCGATGCGATGAAGCGGGCGGGGATAGCGGTGTCAGCTTCACCTGCGCTGCTTGGAGAAACCTTGATGAAAAAGTTGAAGCGGAAGTAAGGGACCTCATCACCCTCGCATGCGCTCGGGAGCTTCCCCAGAGGGGAAGCGACTCGCGGTAAGATGTCGACCTATTGCCTGTATTTGATGGAGGTCTAACAACCAGTCGCTTATCCTATGGAGAAGCTGCCCGAAGGGCTGATGAGGTCCCTTCCTCGCCACACGCAACCCAGCCATTTACTTTTTTCCAAACATTCACTTTTCAAAAACCCCTGCCAGCGTTAAGTAAACATCAGTACCAAGTTCAAACGGGGCGATTGTGCTCCACCGGGCAAGCTGGCAATGAAGCCAAAGCCCGGTCAGCGGACAGACGGGACGGAACGTGATGAACAAGACCGAAGCCACAGTGGCTTTCGAGGAAACCTCATTCCTCTATGGCGGCAATGCCAAATTTGTTGAGGAACTTTACCAAACCTATCTGAACAACCCAGCCGCCGTGGACAGCCATTGGCGGTCGTTTTTTGACCAGATGGCGGGTGACGCGCCTACAGCTTCCGGCCCGTCGTGGGCACGGGCCGACTGGCCACCCAAACCCTCCGACGAACAGACCGCAGCCTTGGACGGCAATTGGGTCGAAGTTGAAAAAGCCATCGCCGCCAAAATCGCGGCCTCCATGCCAAAAGGTGCCAAACCCACGCCCGCACCCGTAGCTGCACCTGTAACATTCGCCGCCGCCAACACCGCCGATGAAGTCAAAAAAGCCACCATGGATTCGGTGCGCGCCTTGATGATGATCCGCGCCTACCGAATGCGTGGCCACTTGGCAGCAGACCTTGATCCGTTGAAGCTCAAGGAACCCATGCAGCATCCGGAACTCGATCCGGAAACCTATGGCTTCACCGCCGCTGACCTTGACCGCCCGATTTTCCTCGACATGGTGCTGGGCCTGGAAAAGGCCACCATCCGCCAGATCGTCGATATCCTGAAGCGCACCTATTGCGGCACCCTGGGTGTGGAATTCATGCACATCTCGGACCCCGAGCAAAAGGCCTGGCTGCAACAGCGCATCGAGGGAGAGAACAAGGAAATCCGCTTCACCAACGAGGGCAAGAAGGCCATTCTGGCCAAGTTGATTGCGGGAGAGGACTTCGAACAATTCCTCAACGTCAAATACACCGGCACCAAACGCTTTGGCCTAGATGGTGGCGAGTCCATGATCCCCGCCCTTGAACAAGTCATCAAGCGCGGCGGCAATCTCGGCATCAAGGACATTGTGTTGGGCATGGCGCATCGTGGTCGCTTGAATGTTCTCGCCAACGTAATGGGAAAACCCTTCTCCGCCATCTTCCACGAATTTCAGGGCGGCTCTTCCACGCCGGATGAAGTTGAGGGATCTGGCGATGTGAAATATCATCTCGGCTCATCATCTGACCGCAGCTTCGACGGCAACACCGTCCACTTGTCACTGACAGCCAACCCATCGCATCTCGAAATCGTTGACCCCGTGGTCCTCGGCAAAGCCCGCGCCAAGCAGGACCAGCGCGGCGACAAGGCCCGCACATCAGTGTTGCCATTGCTCATTCATGGTGACGCCGCTTTCGCAGGCCAAGGCGTGGTCGCGGAATGTCTGGGCCTCTCTGGCCTCAAGGGCCACCGCAACGGTGGCTCCCTGCATTTCATCATCAACAACCAGATTGGCTTCACCACCTCACCCATCTGGTCGCGCTCATCACCCTACCCCTCCGACATCGCCAAGATGATCGAAGCGCCGATTTTCCACGCCAATGGTGACGATCCGGAAGCGGTGGTCTTTGCCACCAAGATCGCCATCGAATTCCGCCAGCAGTTCAAGAAGCCTGTGGTGGTAGACATGTTCTGCTACCGCCGCTTCGGCCACAATGAAACCGACGAACCTGCGTTCACCCAGCCGCTGATGTACAAGCGCATCGGCAGCCACAAGCGCGTTGTCGAAATTTACGGCACACGTCTGATCAATGAATCAGTGATCACGGCAGAAGAATTCGACGCCATGAAGGCCGAATACCGGAAGACCCTCGAAGACGCCATGAGTGTGGCCACGGGCTATAAGGCCAACAAGGCCGACTGGCTGGATGGCCGCTGGGCTGGCATGAAAACCGCAGTGTCGATGGAAGAAGATCGCCGTGGCACCACGGGCGTGCCATTGGCAAAGCTGAAAGAACTCGGTCAGCGCCTCACCAAGATTCCAAAGTCTTTCACGCCCCACAAAACCATGCAGCGCGTACTGGATACCCGCGCCAAGATGATTGAAGACGAAGCGAACCTCGACTGGGCCATGGCCGAATCCTTGGCCTACGCAACTTTGCTCGATGAAGGCACCAAGATTCGCTTGTCGGGTCAGGATGTGCAACGCGGCACCTTCTCGCAACGCCACGCCGTCATCGTCGATCAGGTAAACGAAAAGCGCTACACACCGCTGAACCATCTGAAAAAAGAACAAGACACAAAAATCGAAGTCATCAACTCCATGCTCTCGGAAGAGGCAGTGTTGGGTTTCGAATATGGTTACTCACTGGCTGAACCCAATGCGCTTGTTTTGTGGGAAGCCCAGTTCGGCGACTTCGCCAATGGTGCACAGGTGATCTTCGATCAGTTCCTGTCATCAGGCGAACGCAAATGGCTGCGCATGTCGGGCCTAGTCTGCCTGTTGCCCCATGGCTATGAAGGTCAGGGTCCGGAACATTCATCCGCCCGTCTCGAACGCTTCCTGCAAATGTGTGCCGAAGACAATATGCAGATTGCCAATTGCACCACGCCTGCAAATTATTTCCACATCCTGCGCCGCCAGATGAAACGCGAGTTCCGCAAACCGCTGGTCATCATGACGCCGAAGTCGCTGCTGCGCCACAAGCGGGCCACATCGACGCTGGCGGAAATGGACGAGACTTCGAGCTTCCACCGCCTACTCTGGGACGATGCAGAATTTCTCAAGAGCGAAAAGATCAAACTGGTCAAGGACGACAAGATCCGTCGTGTCGTCTTGTGTTCCGGCAAGGTCTATTACGACCTCTATGAAGAGCGCGAAAAGCGCGGGTTGAATGACGTCTATCTGCTGCGCGTCGAACAACTCTATCCATGGCCCCACAAGGCGCTGGCCCAGGAGCTGTCACGCTTCAGCAAGGCCGAATTTATCTGGTGTCAGGAAGAACCCCAGAACATGGGTGCCTGGAGTTTCGTGCAGCCCGGTATCGAGCGTGTACTGGATTTCATCAAGGCGAAAAACACTCGTCCACGTTACGTCGGCCGTGCCGCTTCCGCCTCCACGGCCACAGGCCTCATGAGCCGCCACCTGCGCGAACTTAAAGCCTTCCTCGACGAAGCACTGGCGTAGAAGATTTTGCCGATGGCCCCTCATCCGGCCTTCGGCCACCTTCTCCCGTCAAAAGGGACGTGAGAAGGCCAAACCCAATCTGCCTTCTCCCGCTTCTTCCAGCGGGAGAAGGTGCCCGGAGGGCGGATGAGGGGCAACGAGTTACAGTTTTCAAGCAATCAAAGGCGACACAACATGAGCAAAGACATCAAGGTTCCAACCCTCGGCGAAAGCGTGGTTGAAGCCACCATTGGAAAATGGTTCAAGAACGAAGGCGATTTCGTCAAGGCCGATGAGCCGCTGGTCGAACTCGAAACCGACAAGGTGACAGTCGAAGTGCCTGCCCCTGTTTCGGGCAAGTTGGAAAAGATCGTGGCCGCTGCAGGCACAACGGTCACCATCGGAGCCCTGCTCGGCACCATCGCCGAAGGTGCCGCAGGTGCCGTTTCAGCACCTGCACCAAAAGCCGCAGCACCAGTTCTGGCCCCCGCAAAACCCGCAGAACAGACTCTCTCCCCCGCCGTGCGCAAAGCCGTGGTCGAGAACAACATCAACCCCGCCGATGTCTTAGGCACCGGCAAGGACGGCCGCATCACCAAGGGCGATGTCATTCAACATCTCGAAACGCCGAAACCAGCGCCAGCGCACGTTGTAGCACCAGCGCCACAGGGCACCGAAGAGCGCGTAAAAATGTCCCGCCTGCGCGCCACCATCGCCAAGCGCTTGAAAGACGCACAAAACACCGCCGCCATGCTCACCACCTTCAACGAGGTGGACATGACCGCCGTCATGGCGCTGCGCAACCAATACAAGGACACCTTCGAGAAAAAGCACGGCACCAAGCTGGGTTTCATGAGCTTCTTTGTGAAAGCAGCGATTCAGGCCCTGAAAGACGTGCCCGCCGTCAACGCTGAAATCGACGGCGAGGATATCGTCTACAAGAACTATTATCACGTCGGCGTGGCGGTAGGCACCGACAAGGGACTGGTGGTGCCCGTGATCCGCAATGCCGACATGCTGAGCTTTGCCGGCATCGAACAAACCATCGCAGGCTACGGCAAGAAGGCCCGCGACGGCCAACTCACCATCGCCGACATGCAAGGCGGCACCTTCACCATCTCCAACGGCGGCATCTATGGCTCGCTGATGTCGACGCCGATCCTGAACGCCCCGCAATCGGGCATATTGGGCATGCACAAAATCCAGGACCGCCCCATTGCCGTCAATGGCCAAGTCGTCATCCGCCCAATGATGTACCTCGCCCTCAGCTACGACCACCGCATCGTCGACGGCAAGGAAGCCGTAACCTTCCTGGTGCGCATCAAGGAAGGTCTCGAAGACCCGCAGCGGGCGCTGTTGGATTTGTGATTTATGCCCACCATCGCCATAGTGGACGGGGTGGTGTTGATGATGTTCGTCAATGATCACCCTCCGGCACATGTACACGCGAAACTGGCGGAGCATCGTTGTAAAATATCAATTGTGACAGGGGAAGTGATCAGCGGTACGCTTCCCAGCTCCAAACTAAAAGTCGTGCGGTCATGGTTGAAAGCACATCGCGAAGAAACTACGTTTGCATGGAATGAACTTCGGAACAGCCGTTCAATTGATGGAATGATCAAATGACCCACCATCTTAAATCAGTTACGCTTAAACATTATCCGGTTTTGAAACTGGAATTCAGGGACGGCCTGGTCGGAGATCTTGATCTCACCGATACGATTGCTCGCGGCAAAATGTTTGAACCGTTGAAAGACAAGGAATTTTTTTCGGGCGTGAAAATGGCTCCGGACGGCTATTCATTTGGATGGCGTCTGGATGAAATCGGCAATGAGTTGGACTTCTCGGCAGAAGGTGCCCATATCGATATTGAAACAGCCAAAGTCGCTGAAATGGCGGAACGATACCGCGCAAAAATACAGGCAGCAAAATAATGCCCCACGACGTCATCATCATCGGCACTGGCCCCGGCGGCTATGTCTGCGCCATTCGTGCAGCGCAGCTTGGCCTCAAGGTTCTGGTCATTGAAAAGCGGGCCACCCATGGTGGCACCTGTTTGAATGTCGGCTGCATTCCCTCCAAGGCGCTGTTGCATGCCACTGAACTGTTCTACGAGTCGAAACATGCATTCGCCAAGATGGGTCTGATCGCTGACACCAAAATCGACTACCCCCAGATGATGAACTTCAAGCAGGAAGCCATTGACGGCAATACCAAGGGCATTGCCTTCCTGTTCAAGAAAAACAAGATCGACGCCATTCAAGGTACGGCGAAAATTCTGGGCGCGGGCAAAGTCGACGTCGACGGCACCATCCACGAAGCCAAACACATCATCATCGCCACCGGTTCCGACTCCGCCAAACTGCGCGGCGTGGAGATCGACGAAAAACAGATCGTCACCTCCACAGGCGCATTGACCCTAGAAAAAATCCCGGATACCATGACCGTCATCGGTGCGGGCGTCATCGGGCTTGAACTCGGTTCCGTCTACGCCCGCCTCGGCACCAAAGTCACCGTTATTGAGTATCTGGACCGCATTCTCCCCGGCATGGATTCAGAAACCGCCAAGGCCTTCCAGCGCCTGCTCGAAAAGCAGGGCTTCACCTTCAAGCTCAGCCACAAAGTCACCGCTGCCAAAGCAGCAAAATCCGGCGTCACCCTCACCGTGGAACCCTCCGCCGGCGGCACGGCAGAAAGCACCACCACTGACGTCGTCCTCGTCGCCATCGGCCGCACCGCCTACACCGAAGGCTTGGGCGCGAAGGAAGCGGGCATAGCCCTTGACGAACGCGGACGCGTCATCGTCGATGATCACTTCGCCACCAATATCCCCGGCATCTATGCTATCGGTGACGTCATCCGCGGCCCCATGCTCGCCCACAAGGCCGAGGACGAAGGCGTGGCACTCGCTGAAATCCTGGTCGGCCAAGCGGGCCACGTCAACTATGACGTCATCCCCGGCGTGGTCTATACTTCGCCGGAAGTCGCCTCCGTCGGCAAGACCGAAGACGAACTGAAAGCCGCTGGAGTCGACTACAAGGCCGGAAAATTCCTCTTCCTCGCCAATGGCCGCGCCAAGGCCAACCAGACGACGGATGGTTTCGTGAAAGTCCTCGCAGACGCCAAAACTGACCGCGTGATAGGCTGCCACATCGTCGGCCCACAAGCTGGCGAACTCATCCACGAAGTCGCAGTCCTTATGGAGTTCGGTGGTTCAGCCGAGGACCTCGCCCGCACCACCCACGCCCACCCCACATTGGCCGAAGCTGTGAAGGAAGCAGCCCTCGCCGTGGCAGGCCGCGCCATTCACTCATAATCGATTAAAACTTGAGGCATTCCCTTAAAAACACCGCAGCATAAAGCTGATAGACCACACCTGACTATAAATGTGGGGTGCGTATCGTGTTGAACAAACAAGTGGACATCATGGTTTTGGACGATGATGTAGATCTTCTGACAAGCGTGGCTGAACTGCTGGCAGACTCAGGCTACAAGGTCAAAGGCTTTGCCGATCCTGAAAGCGCGCTTGAGTTCTCAGTCGATCACAGTTTCAAGGTCGGCCTGTTCGACTTCCGTCTGGGCTCCCTGAAAAATGGTCTCGACGTAGTCGAAACCTTGCAGGCCCTGGGGTCGAAAGCCAATTTCGTTTTGGTCACAGCCGATGTGGAACGCGCCACACAATTGCGCGCACAGGGCCTGAAAGTATTCAGCCTGATGCGGAAACCCGTGCAGCCGCAGGAATTGCTCGACCAGGTCGAACAAGCGTTTGCGGCCTGACGTCATAAACCTGTTGTGGGTTGGGCAACGCTTCCATCGCTGAAGCGTGCAAAGCGGAAAGGTACGGGGTCCACGCAAGGTGTTTCGCCTGTCACAATCTCAGCCATCAAACAGCCAGCACCAGGCCCCAGCCCAAAACCATGGCCGGAAAAACCTGATGCCATGAAAAGCCCGGGGATCTGCGCAATCTTGTCGACAACCGGAACTGCGTCCGGCGTAGCATCAATCATGCCGGCCCAGCGCTCTTCAATCTTCACAGACTGGAATGCCGGATAGCACTGCCTAAGGTCTGCCAAAGCCTCATCAAGCAGAGAGACAAAGGGGGCCGGGTCCAGTACCCGTATCCGTTCAAACGGCGACACCGCATCAAGCTGCCAGCGCCGTGGCAGAAGCCACTCCTCCAGAAACCGCTTACCCAAATGCAGTCTCACCTCGTTCCTGTTCAATTTCAGGATGGGCCAAAAATCTCTGACATAGCGCAGATGGCGTGGCGTCAAGTCCACCATCGTGAAGAAATTATTCGCAATGGTGTAACCACCATCCAGCCGCTTGCGCGCGGCAAACCGCCGACCCGCAAACGTGCGTCCGTGACCAAGTTCAACCGGGCTTGTGCGCATCACCGACGAGATGACGCCAGTCTGCGGAAAGCGCACATTGAGATTTCCGAGAAATCGCTCAGACCAATAGCCGCCTGCAAGCACAACCTGGCTTGTTTTGATCACACCGCGTTCCGTGACGACAGCACTCACCCGGCCTGCCGACGTTTCCAGCCCTCGTGCCGCACAGCGCGTGAAAATCTTGCCGCCCAGGGATTTGAAAAATTCCGCCATGGCGGGCACTGCGATGAAGGGTTCGGCCCGGCCATCATCTTCAGTAAACAGCGCCCCTTTCCAGGCATGAGTTGATCCCGGCACAAGCGTGTCAAGCTCCGCCGACGACACCACCCGAGTTGAAAGCCCATGACCCTTGCCATGCTCCCTTTGCCATGTGGCATAACCGTCCAGCTCTTTGTCCGTATCACTCAGATAGAAAACGCCAGAAGTGCGAAAGCCTGTTTCTGCACCAATGCGCTGATTCATGCCACGCCACAAATTGAGCGACACTTTGATCAAAGGAATTTCCCGGGGGTCCCTCCCCATCTGGCGGCACCAGCCCCAATTGCGGGAGGATTGCTCGGCAGCGACTTCACCCTTCTCCAGAACAACCACATGCAAGCCTCGGGCCTGCAATTCCAGCGCCGTTGAAATGCCGATAATGCCCGCACCAATGACAACAGCATCAGCCTGTTTGGGAAAATCTGTGGAAGGTGAGACGAGAGTTACCTGTTGCATGGCGCAAGTGTCTCAGCTTGCCCGCGGTCAGGCAAGTGCAGAAACGTCACTACGGAAAGGCTTTGCGATATTGTTCCAGCAAATGCGCCCGGTTGACCTCCGTGTAAATCTGCGTCGAAGACAGGCTGGCATGGCCCAGCAAATCCTGAATGACGCGCAAATCAGCTCCGTTGCCCAGAAGATGTGAGGCAAAGGAATGCCGCATGGCATGGGGTGTTGCCGTATCTGGCAAATTCAACGCTGTCCGCAGGCGCTGCATGGCCAACTGAATGATCCGTGCACTGAGCACTCCACCCTTGGCCCCCCGGAATAGCGGCTGATCACGCTGCACGGGATAAGGGCACAGAGAGATGTAACTCTCAATCATCACTTTGACGTCTGGCAGCAGTGGCACCAGCCGCCCCTTGCCGCCTTTGCCGATGATGGTCATGGGATTGTGCCGCAACTGCACCTCGGTCAAAGCCAGCGCCTCCGAGATGCGAAGCCCGCAAGCATAGAGCAGCGTCAGAACCGCCTTGTCGCGCGCCGCAATCCAGGCAATGTCAGAGGCCAGATCATCATCCGCAGTGACTTTCTCCGCCATGTCAATCGACAGGGGCCGCGGTATGGCATGCGCCAGTTTCGGTGAGCGTACGGCGGCATAGGCCGTGTTGTGAAAATGCCCCCGCGCCTCGGCAAAGCGGAAGAAGGAGCGTAAACTCGACATCTGTCGCGCCAGCGACCGCGCCTCAATCCCATCACTGCGCCGCCGCGCCATGAAACTGCGAAAATCAGCGAGGGCAAGGTCGGTAAGTGATTGTATGGTGGCCACTTCGCCCAAATGCTCAGTCAAAAATGCAGCGAACTGTTGCAGATCACGACCGTAGGCCTCAAGAGTTTTGGCAGAAACCCGCTTTTCAGTTTTCAAGGACAAGAGCCAGGCTTGCGCTATGACGGCAGCGTCGGGGGCGAGGTTGAAGGGGGTGAGCGTCATATCATAAAACTAGGCCCCAATCGTTGATAGCACCTTACTGACAGTTCGCGCGTGCATCCCCTCATCCGCTCTTCGGGCACCTTCTCCCGCCAGAAGAAGCGGGCGAAGGCTCATCATTGTGGCCTTCTCCCGCGCCTCTTCGCGGGAGAAGGTGCCCGAAGGGCGGATGAGGGGCAACACGCGATCACTAGCATGCCTCACCCCACAATCGATTCCCGGTAATGCTGCACCACCGGAAATGGGTGATAAAACTCATGCAGCAGCGCCTTCCATTCCTGATACCGCTCAGACTCGCGAAAGCCAATTTCATGCGCATCCACATCGGCCCATTTCACAAGCAACAAATACCGTCCCGGCCTCTCAATACAAGGCAAAACCTCAATGCCCAGAAATCCATCCGACACAGAAATCAATGGCACAGCCTTTCGCATGGCCTTTTCAAACGCCAAACTCTGGCCCGGCTTCACATCGAGAACAGCATGTTCAGTAATCAAATTGTCTGTCCCGTCTTGGCCCAGTCACTGAGAAAACTTGCGATGCCTTTGTCTGTAAGGGGGTGGGAGAACAGCGCCTTCAGCACTGCAGGCGGCGCTGTTGCGTAGTCAGCTCCGATCAATGCAGCGTCTTTGATGTGGTTCGCCGTGCGGATGGACGCCGCCAGAATATTCGTATCAAAACCATAGTTGTCATAGATCTGCCGGATCTCGGAAATCAGCTCCATGCCATCAAGGTTGATATCATCGAGACGGCCAACGAAGGGCGAAATAAAACTTGCCCCGGCCTTTGCCGCAAGCAGCGCCTGATTGGCTGAAAAACACAAGGTCACATTCACCATGGTGCCTTCCCCAGAGAAAGCCTTGCAGGCCCGCAACCCATCAATGGTCAGCGGCACCTTGATGGCTACATTCTTGGCAATCTTGCGCAGGATATTGCCTTCGCGCATCATTCCCTCATAGTCGAGCGCTGCGACTTCAGCACTCACTGGCCCTTCAACGAAGGAACAGATTTCAGCAATCGTCTCCTTGAAATCCCGGCCCGACTTCGCGATCAGCGAGGGGTTGGTGGTCACACCATCAACGAGGCCCATTTGCTGGCAGTCCTTGATGTCCTTGATGTCCGCCGTATCAACAAAAAATTTCATGGCTCACTCCTGTTTCATGTCCGAAATCTGTTCGCGTTGCCTGTGCAAGAGATAGGGCTTGATCTTCTCCAGAACAAGCTTCGGCAGTGCTAGCGGTCGATCATCAAATAGCACAACCGGCCGCATGTAACGCAGGCTGTTGGTGGCGAACATGCCTTGGGCCTTATCGAGATCAACAAGCCGGACAAGGCGTTCTGAAACCTTGAGGCCCGCATCCTTGGCCGCTTGTATCACTGCATTGCGCATGATCCCGTTCAGGATGCCCTCGTAAAGCGACGGCGTGACCAGAGTATCGCCAATCACCAGAAAAATATTGCCAATTGTGCAGCAGGCCACTCGGCCTTTGGTGTTAAACATAAGCGCCTCGTCAAAACCCCGCTCGGCAGCCTCACGCGCCGCCATGACCTGGTCGAGGTAGGATGTGGTCTTGATCGAGGATGTAGGCGATTTGAGATTGCGCTCGATACGCGACGTCAAAAGCGTCATCGGCTGAAACTGCAGGTCGGGGTCAAATTCCGTCAGTGTGCCGATGAAAGTGGGTTGGTCGGGATCTGCCGCAAGCCCGCGCCCGCCTGCTCCGCGTGTGAGGGTTAGGCGCAATACATGATGGGTCATTGCCCTTTCAATCAACATATCAATGGCCCGGTTTATATCCTGTGCCGGAAAAGAGATTCCGAGTTGGCTTGCACCCGACTGCATGCGCTGCATGTGTTCGTCACGCCACAGTGCAACACCGTTCAACACGAGTATGGTTTCAAACACGCCATCTCCCAGCGTGAGGCCACGGTCCTGGGCCGAGAGGGCTACGGCCCCCTTGTGAATTTTTCCCTCAAACCAGATCCTGTTCATGCCGCAAGTCTCAGAAAATTCTTCAGCAGGTCGTAGCCATGTTCCGTCAAAATCGACTCGGGGTGAAACTGCACACCAAATGTCGGGTGATCAACATGGGACAGTCCCATGATTTCACCATCAGCGCTGCGCGCCGTAATACGCAACGGCGTCCCTTCAACATCTTCGACAATCAGGGAATGATAGCGGCCTGCGGCGAAACCTTGCGGAAGTCCACTGAAAACGCCTGTTGCATCATGACCAATCGCCGAGGCTTCACCATGCATGGGCGCCTTGGCCCGCATCACTTTGCCACCAAACACCTGACCTATGGCTTGGTGCCCAAGGCAAATGCCAAGGATTGGAATTTTACCTGAGAATTGCGTAATCGTCTCCATGGACTTCCCGGCCTCGTTTGGGGTGCAGGGTCCCGGCGAAATCACGATGGCTTTGGCGTGAATGCGGGTGGGCACTTCATCATTGCGCACAATATTGACAGCCGCACCAAGTTCACGAAAGTAACGTGCAATATTGTGCACAAAGCTGTCGTAGTTGTCGATGAGCAGGATCATGCCATGGCCTCCATGATCCGTCGCACCTTCACCAGACTCTCCTCATATTCAGCTTCAGGTTCCGAACGCGCCGTGATGCCTCCACCACCTTGCACACGCATCACGCCATCTCGCACTTGTACCGTGCGAATACCGATATTGAAATCGCAAGTGCCATTGAAACTCAAATACCCCATGGCCCCGCAATAAACGCCGCGCGGAGCGGCCTCCAGTTCCGCTATGATTTCCATCGCCCGGACCTTCGGCGCACCCGTAATGGACCCACCTGGAAAAACCGCCTGCAGTAATCCCACAGCTGTCACGTTGTCGAATAACTCACCCTGCACCACCGATACGAGATGATGTACATTGGCATAGGTTTCGAGACCACACAGCACCGGTACTTTCACAGTTCCGGGTTTTGAAACGACCGAGAGATCATTGCGCAACAAATCCACAATCATCACATTCTCGGCGCGGTCTTTGCGCGAAGACTGCAAATCGGCAATCATCACTGCATCGCTGGCCGGATCTTCTCCACGCTTGCGCGTGCCTTTGATTGGCCGCGCTTCAGCCGTTTTTCCGTCATAACGGATCAACCTTTCGGGCGAAGAGGAAATAACTTTCACCTCTTCATAATCAAGCAGAGCGGCGAAGGGAGCTGGGTTTTTATCCCGCAACTGTCCATATAGCGCAAAGGCATCAAATCCCTCTGGCGTCCTGGCCTCAAAGCTCTGGGTGATATTGGCCTGGAAAATATCTCCTGCTAGAATATAGTCGACGGTCCGCTGCACATTGGCCTCATGTCGGCTTTGCGCAATGGTAGCTTTGAACGTCGCGCGGACAGTTTCACCCGACTTTTGCTGCTTGCGCGACAGCAGATTTTCTACAACACCCACATCATCTTTTCTTGAACCAAAGATCCATGCACGCTCTTGCAAATGATCAACCCCGACAACCGTTTCGTACAAGTGAAACACCATGTCCGGACATGCAGCATCGAAGGCCGGAATGCGCGCCTTGGGCTCC
This sequence comes from Hyphomicrobiales bacterium, assembly GCA_031430915.1. GTDB lineage: Bacteria > Pseudomonadota > Alphaproteobacteria > Rhizobiales > Aestuariivirgaceae > Aestuariivirga. The sequence goes on along the minus strand of JANPCL010000160.1, from coordinate 8,182 downwards.
AGATGCCGTCCATAATCATACGAAATATAACCCGCCCACCCACCCTGAAACGGCGGCAATCCGGGGATGGTCTCGGATTGGTTTTGTGTCAGCAGCGACTGCAATATGTCAAACGGCTTGTCAGGCTTTTCCACGCCGTCCAGAAACGCCTTTCCGCTCCGTACCACCAGACTGTGTTTGGGGTTGACCGCGAGAAATGAATAACGCCCCAGATGCTCATGCCGCTGCGTACTTTCAAACAGCGTCAAAGCGCTTTGATCCTTCAAACGCCGCGCCATGGCGAAGGGCTCGCCGTAGACTATTTCTGTGTATTCGGGAGATTGCATAACCCCGATATAGGGCTGGAACGCCCAAGCCTCAAAGCCTATCTCAGGACCATGTCCGAAACCCCGATTCCACTCGCAGATGTGTTGCTGCCCCTGGCAGTGGATGGCCCCTATTCCTATCGCGTGCCCGATGGCATGATTCTGGCGCCAGGCGACTATGTGCAGGTGCCACTCGGCCCTCAACACTACACCGGCGTGGTGTGGGAACGCCGCGACACCTTCGGCACCAACCTGAAACTCCGCGATGTCATTGAAAAATATGACATAACGCCAATGACGGCAACCCACCGCAAATTCATCGAATGGCTTTCCGCCTACTATCTCGTGTCAATGGGGGCTGTGTTGCGCATGGTGCTGCGCGTCCCCTCAGCCTTCGAACCCGAACGCCAACGAATAGCCTATGCAATTGGGTCAGCAGCTCCCAAAAAACTCACGCCCCAACGCACGCGCGTGTTAGAGATAGCCCGCGAAGGCTTCGCCCTCTCTGCATCCGAACTCGCATCCGCCGCTGGCGTGGGTCAATCTGTGGTGAAGGCGCTGGCAGAAGCCGGCGTGCTGAAGCCCGTGCCACTTCCTGCCTATGCTGCATTTCAGGAACCCAAACTCAACAACGGCAACAAGAAATTGTCGCCGGCCCAACTTGGAGCAGCATCTACGTTGCGTGCCAGTATTTCCACCCGCCAACACAAAGTCACCCTGCTTGATGGTGTTACCGGCTCCGGGAAAACCGAGGTTTATTTCGAAGCCATGGCAGCAAGTCTGGCAGCAGAATTTCAAGTCCTTTTGTTACTCCCTGAAATTGCACTAACGGGCGGCTTCCTCGCCCGCGTCGAGGAACGCTTCGGCTGCGTTCCCGCAGGCTGGCATTCGGATTTGCGACCACGTGAACGAGAACGGGTCTGGCGCGGTGTGGCGGAAGGTCGGGCGAAAATTGTTGTGGGGGCGAGGTCAGCGCTGTTTCTGCCGTGGAAAAACCTTGGGCTGATTGTCGTCGATGAAGAGCATGAGGGTGCTTACAAACAATCCGAAGGTGTGACCTATCACGCGCGGGATATGGCCGTGCTCTATGGCAATGTGGGAAAATTCCCAGTTGTGCTGGCTTCTGCCACGCCCTCGCTGGAAAGTATCGTCAATGTGGATCGTGGCCGCTATGCGACGGTGAAATTGCAGGATCGTCATGGCAGACCAGAATTACCCGAGATCAAATTGATCGACATGCGGACCGAGGACATGGCCGTCGGAACTTGGTTGTCGAAGCCAATGATTGATGAGGTGTGCAAAGCATTGAGCGCAGGCGATCAGGCCATGCTGTTTCTGAACCGTCGCGGCTATGCGCCGCTCACCTTGTGTCGCGCCTGTGGCCATCGCCTGGATTGCCCGGATTGCGCGGCTTCGATGGTGGAACATCGCTTCCGCCGCATTCTGATGTGCCACCATTGCAGCCATCAGGAGCCCATGCCGAAGACCTGCCCGAAATGTGGAGTTGAAGACAAAATGGTTCCGGTGGGGCCGGGTGTAGAGCGGCTTGCGGAAGAGGCGATAAAACTCTTCCCCGATGCCCGCATGACCATTCTCTCGTCAGATTTAGCACGCGGGCAAATGTTGCGCGATGTGATCCGCGAGGTCGAAGATGGTACCCACAATCTGGTCATCGGCACTCAGCTAGTGGCCAAGGGCCACCATTTTCCACACCTCACGTTTGTGGGCGTCGTCGATGCGGATTTGGCACTCGAATCCTCTGATCCTCGCGCGGGGGAACGCACCTGGGCTCTGTTGGCGCAAGTTGCCGGGCGTGCCGGACGCGGTGCGAAGCCGGGCCATGCCCTCGTGCAAACCTATGCGCCTGAACATCCCCTGATGAAGGCGCTGACCAAGGGTGATCGTGAGGCATATTTTGCGCAGGAAAAACTGATCCGTGAAAGTGCCGCCTTGCCACCTTATGGCCGACTGGTGGCAGTTATTGTTTCAGGCAATGAAGCTTCAGAGGTGGAGCGCTTCTGCCGCAATCTCGCGCAGATTATTCCGCATACGGATGATGTGACAGTGCTGGGGCCAGCGCAAGCCCCGATCTCGGTGATCAAGGGCCGGCACCGCTGGCGTTTTCTTGTGAAGGCGTCACGGGGAAAGGACATTCAGGCCTTTCTAAAACTCTGGCTTTCGGCGGTGAAGCCGAAGGGTTCTCTGGCCCTGGCGATTGATGTTGATCCCTACAATTTTCTCTAACAAGAAAATAACACTAAACACCGGGCGGTGATCGCGCCAGACAATCCGATACTCCACACCTGTATCTGGCCTGCTGACACATCCTGACAGCGGGACGTTCTAATGAGAGGCGATCATGACCTACACCCAAAACCTTTGGATTTTTTCGCTCCTGTTGTTCGGCATCATCATCGTGCCGGGCATGGACATGTTCTTCGTCATCGCCAATGCCCTGACAGGTGGCCGCGCAAGGGGCTTGTCAGCCACATCTGGCGTCATGCTTGGTGGCGTGTTCCACACGGTATTCGCAGCGGTGTGCGTGGGTGTGCTCACCACATTGCCAACCTACTTGTTCACGACAATTCTATTGGCCGGTGCCACCTACATGGCTTGGATCGGCTGGACATTGCTGCGCAGTTCCATCACGGTCTCAAGCCTCGGAAACAACGGCTCAACGTCCATGAGAAAGGCCTTCAGCCAAGGGTTCATCACCTGCATACTGAACCCCAAAGCATACATGTTCACGCTGGCGGTTTACCCGCAATTCATGCTGCCGAAATTCGGGAACATGTTGGGGCAGGCCTTGGTGCTGGGGACTATCACCATTGTGACGCAAGGACTGGTCTATGGTGGACTGGGATTGGCAGCCGCGAAGTCGAGGGATGCGTTGACCGGCTATCCGGGTGTGACGACTTGGATTGGACGGGGGTCGGGTGCTGTGTTTTTGGCTGTTGCAGCTTCTACCGTAGCCAGACTGGTTTGGATCGAGTTGGGTTGAAGGATTACGCCTTCCGCCGCCGCGATTTCGCGAACGTGTCAAACGCCACGGCCAATACGATGATCACGCCGATGATGATTTGTTGGATGTAGCTTGAGACATTCATCAGCACCAAGCCATTAAGTAGCACACCAATCAATATTGTGCCGATGACTGTGCCGAAGATTGTGCCGACACCTCCAAATAAGCTGGTGCCGCCGATCACCACCGACGCGATGACCGTGAGTTCATAGCCTGTCCCGGCCACGGCTTCCGCTGAGTTCAGTCTGGCGGCCAGCACGAAGGCTCCCAGTCCTGCGAAGAAACCCATGATGACGTATACACTACAAATAATTCCGTTGACGTTGAGGCCGGATAGTCTGGCGGCTTCGGGGTTGCCTCCTACAGCGTAGATTCTCCGGCCAAAGCGCATGTATCTCAAAACAATATGGGCGATGATGGCGCAGAACAGGAAGATCAATACCGGCACGGGCACCGGGCCGATTTTGCCCTGTCCCCACCAGCTGAAGGCCTTGTCAAAACCGCTGATGGGTCCGCCTGCGGCGAACAACAACGCGGCTCCACGAAACACCGACATGCCACCAAGTGTGACGACGAAGGGCGGGACTTTGAGCTTGGTGATGGCGAGGCCCTGAAGGTAGCCGCCTGCGACCCCCAATGCGATAGCGGCCAGTGCTGCCAGTGGCCAGCCATAACCCACGGCATCATTGCCGACGGTAAAACGATCCTGCATGCCGCCCTTGGCCACGGCGGCGGCAACGAGGCCTGCGAAGGCAAGCAGCGAGCCAATAGAGAGATCAATGCCAGCGGTCAAAATTACGAAGGTCATGCCGATGGCGAGGAGGCCCGTGATCGAGACTTGCCGCATGACGTTGAACAGATTGATCGACGACAGGAATCGTGGCTCCATGATGGCGAAAACGGCCATGAGGATGAGAAGGAAAATCAGCGGCGCAAAGCGGGCGATGAAGCCGAAGGCATCGAAGGACTTATCGGCGCTAGTGCTGGCCATATCTGGTCTTCCCCTATGCCGCCTTGGGCGTGCTGAGTGTCATCAAAGTCATGAGTTGTTCCTGTGTCGCACCACGTCCCGGCACTTTACCAGTAACGCGGCCTTCGCGCATGGTGACTATGCGGTCAGCCAGAGCCAGCACTTCCGGCAATTCCGAGGATATGACGATGATGGCGATACCGTTCTTAGCCATGTCGATGAGCAGGTTATGGACTTCGACCTTTGCTCCCACGTCTATGCCGCGTGTGGGTTCATCCACGATCAGCACGCTGGGGCGCAACGCCAGCCAGCGGGCGAGAACCACCTTTTGCTGATTGCCGCCGGAGAGATTGCCGACGAGTTGATCACCTGATGCCATACGGATGTTGAGGGCTTTCCGGAAATCTTCAACCAGCGCCTTTTCTTTCCGTGTACTGATAAATGCACCCCATGAGCTGATGCGGTCATGCGCTGCCATGGAGAGGTTGGTGCGAATGGCGAGGCCGAGGAACAGCGCCTGTTGCTTCCGGTCTTCCGGCACAAGACCGATGCCCATGGCAATGGCGTCGGCAGGATTTCGAATGTTGACAGATTTGCCGCCGACCAGAATTTCGCCTGAGTCGAGGCGGTCGGCACCAAAAACAGCACGGGCGGATTCGGTACGACCCGCCCCCACCAATCCGGCCACACCCAGAATTTCGCCCTTGTGAACCTTAAACGATACGCCGTGCAACTCGATGGCGCTGGCGTCGGAACTTTTGCGGCGGCGCGACAGGTTTTTGACTTCGAGTGCAACTTCGCTTTGCGCTGTGGTGCCTTGACGATGGGCGAGAAGGCCAACTTCGCGTCCCACCATCATGCGGATGATGCCTTCGATTGTCGTGTCTTTGACAAGGCCGGCTCCGACGTGATGACCATCGCGCAGCACCGTGTAGGCGTCACAGATTTCAAAGACTTCTTCGAGGCGATGCGTGACAAAAATTGTGGAGATGCCTTCAGCCTTCAATGCACGGATGATGATATAGAGTTTTTCAACTTCGGAACGGCTGAGGGCTGACGTCGGTTCATCCATGACGATGAGGCGCGATTTCATGGAGAGAGCGCGTGCAATTTCCACCATCTGCTGTTCGGCTACGGCGAGGTCGCGCACGCGCGTTGCAGGGTCACGGTCCAGCCCGATGCGTTTGCACAACGCGCGGGTTTCATCTTCCATCCGGACGTGGTTGACGAAGAAACGGGAGCCCGGTTCACGCCCCACAAACACATTTTCTGCAATGGTCATGTCGGGGGCGAGGGTGAATTCCTGATAGATCGTCACGATGCCAGCGGCTTGCGCATCTTGCGGTGAAACAAAGACCATTGATTTGCCGTAAAATTCAATCTGGCCGGAATCAGGGGCTTGGGCGCCAGAGAGAATTTTCAGCAATGTGGATTTGCCCGCACCATTCTCACCGAGAAAAGCATGGATTTCGGCAGCACCCACAATGAAGTTCACATCCTCAAGCGCCTTCACGCCGGGAAACGACTTGAAAATGCCCGTCATGCGCAGCAAGGGGCTCAAGGGTTCTGTGTTGTTCATGTGCATCTGAAAGGCTGGCCGGGTTTTACCCCGGCCAGTTCAAGTTTGCGGAGGGTGATTATTTCACTTCGCCCATGCGTTCGGCGATGCTCAGGTTATCCTTGGTGACTGCAACAGGTGTCAGCAACAGAACTTTTTCTTTCGGCATGGTGCCGTCTTTCAGGAAGGCCACCAGCGTTTGCACACCGAGAGCACTCTGCTGGCCGGGGAACTGTTCGATTGTGGCGGTGAGGCCGCCATCACGCACCTGTGCCAAAGCTTCGGGCAGCGCGTCGAAGCCGATGATGACGATGCCGGACATGCCACGGCCCTTCACAGCTTCCATCGCACCAAGTGCCATATCGTCATTGGCTGCGACAATGACCTTTGGTGCTTCAGCGAGGCCAGAGAGTGCAGCTTCTGTCACAGCCAAACCCTTGGCGCGGTCGAAACCTGCGGTTTGTTCAAACACAATCTTGTACTTATCGGCCATGCCGTCGAGCACGTTGTGCAGGCCCTTGTTGCGGTCAATGGCAGGAGATGCGCCGGATTGGCCTTGCAGGTTGACGATGGTCGCACCTGAGGGGAACATCGACACGATGAGATTGGCCTGGGCTTCGCCACCCTTCACATTGTCAGCGCCGATATGTGCGAGAATGCCTTCAACCGACGGCACGCGGCGATCCACAGTAACCACTGGAATCTTGGCGTCTACAGCTTGTTGCAATGCTGGTGCCATGGCGTCCACTTCATTCGGACTGATGACGATGCCCTTCACACCTTGAGTGATGGCGGCTTCCACGTCGGCTGTCTGCTTGGGAGACGAAACCTGACCGTCACTTTCAATGGCTTCGTAGCCCTGCTTGCCAATTTCAGCTTTGAAAGCGTTCATCATGTGCACAAAAAACGGGAAGGTAAGGCCCGGCACAGATGCCAGAATTTTGTCAGCGGCCAAGGCCTGGGTGGCGCTGGCGGCAAGGGCAATAGCGGCAATACCTGAAATCAGGTGACGTCTTGAAATGCGTGTCATGTCTTATAACTCTCCCATGGTGAATTGAACTGATCACTTGGCGTGATCCATTGGCGTTGTTGCCCCGCAACTGCAGCATGGCGCAAACTGTTATAACAGTTAAGCGCAGTGAACGTATGGCAGCCATGCAAAGTCGTCAGTCTGTGGAGAAATATGTTGCAGCACAAAAATGCGGCGCACAATGAATGTGCAGTGCAATCTCAGTCGCTGTTGCGCAAAGTGCTTTCGCCGTTCACCATGTCGCGAAAGCTCTTGGGGTAATTGTTTTCAAAACTTTTCCAGCTTTCCTTGAAGCCGGGCGATTCAATATATTTATTGAGCGCGTTTTGATAAGCGGTCCAGACTTCATCATCGATGAGTTGCTGTTGAAATTGCACATAAGCGCTGTAGGTCAAGGACATCTGAACACCTACAATTCTGTTGTAAGTTAGCTTTTGTGCCGCCGTCAATTTGGAAAGTCCGGCGGAGCCTTTCAGATAAAGTTCGGCGTTATTGGCGACAAGGGCAAAGACGTCTTTTTCAAAGTTCATCAATGACTGAACTGTGGCACCCTCAATGGCCTGGGCGTTGCGCCGCACTTCGAGGATGAGGAACACGACCGAAATCAAGCCGCCTATCACCCCGATAATGGAGGCGATGGCGGTAATGAAGGTCCAGTCCCAGCTCACGTCAATGGTTGTCTCTCGGCACTGGATGCACCTTGCCAACACGCTGGAACTTCACGGCACCTTTCAGCACCATACCCTGCGCCAGTTGGTCAGTTTCCTTGCGGAAGATTTCCTGCCACGGGGTTTGGGATTCAGGAACTTTGTAGCCGCCTGACGCTTCCAGTTCTTCGTGGCGCATTTTGAGTTCGACATCGCTGATCAAGAGATTGCATTCACCTTTGTTGAGGTCGATGCGCACCATGTCTCCATTTTTCAGAACGGCAAGGCCACCGCCTGCCGCGGCTTCTGGCGAGGCATTGAGTATGGACGGCGATCCGCTGGTGCCGGATTGGCGACCATCACCTACGCAAGGCAGTGAGCGAATTCCGCGTTCGAGCAGATAATTTGGCGCACGCATGTTCACCACTTCTGCAGCGCCGGGATAGCCCAAGGGGCCAACGCCACGGATGAAGAGAATGGTGTTTTCGTCGACGTCCAGTTTTTTATTGTCGATATTGGCGTGATAGTCTTCCGGGCCATCAAATACGATCGCCTTGGCTTCGAAGGCGTTCGGGTCCTTCGGGTTCGACAAATAGCGCAGACGAAATTCGTCCGAGATGACGCTTGTCTTCATGATGGCTGAATCAAAC
>JANPCL010000159.1:0-10874 GCA_031430915.1 Hyphomicrobiales bacterium | reverse complement strand
TCGGGCGGTCAGGTGATTTCGGAAGATCTGGGCATCAAGCTTGAGAACGTGACGTTGGACATGTTGGGCCGTGCAAAACGCGCGCGCATCGACAAGGAAAACACCACGATCATCGACGGCGTTGGCAAGAAGGCTGACATTCAAGGCCGCGTTGCGCAAATTAAGGCGCAGATCGAAGAAACAACGTCGGACTACGACAAGGAAAAGCTGCAGGAACGTCTGGCCAAATTGGCTGGCGGTGTTGCTGTGATCAAGGTTGGCGGTTCAACCGAAATCGAAGTCAAGGAAAAGAAGGACCGTGTTGACGACGCGCTGAACGCAACCCGTGCAGCCGTTGAAGAAGGCGTGGTTCCAGGCGGCGGCGTGGCTTTGCTGCGTGCCAAGAAAGCCGTTGATGCCCTGCATTCCGACAATGCCGACATCATGGCTGGCATCAAGATCGTGTCAAAGGCGCTTGAAGCACCTCTGCGTCAGATCGTAGAAAACGCTGGCGTCGAAGGCTCCATCGTTGTCGGCAAGCTGCTTGAGAAGACAGGCAACTACGGCTTCAACGCGGCAACGGAAGAATACGTTGACATGGTGGCCGCCGGCATCATCGACCCGACGAAAGTCGTGCGTGTGGCCCTGATGGACGCAGCCTCGGTTGCATCACTCCTGATCACCACCGAAGCCATGATCGCCGAAAAGCCTAAGAATGCACCCGCAGGCGGAATGCCAGGCGGCGGCATGGGCGGCGGCGGCATGGGCGGCATGGATTTCTGATCCAAGCTCACTCTCACCCCGCCCCACCCCTATTCGGGGAGGGGCAGGGGTGGGGCCTCAGCCACAAGTACAAATACAAAACCCCGGAGCGATCCGGGGTTTTTTTATTGTGCCGTAACTACCGAAAGCTGTGGAATACCCCATCTCGCCAATTGACGACCTGCGGTTGCCGTGGTGCTTTGATTACACATCACAGGAAGTACTGCCATGCGGTCGTTCATCCAAGTCGTCCTCGTCTTGTTCTTGACCTTGCCCGGTCCATTATGGGCAGCCGACGGACCAAAAATACCGGGTCTGGTCAGGCAGGTCGAAGACCTCTTCACGCCGGGCCGCGATTGGGCCGATATCAAGTTCACTGCTGACGGTATCGCCGACCCGTCGAAGGACACACCTGAGGCCCGACAGGAAATTGAACGTCTGACAGTAGGGTTGAAAGACTTCGTCACCCGCATGCGGCCAAAAACGGCCCACGACAAACTCCAGATATTGAAAGCCTTTCTCTACAAGAGTGGCCCCTGGAATGATGAGAAGACCTATTCCTACGACCTCGCTGATCCCTTGGGCAAGATCAGGATCCATCGCTACCTGTCCAATTATCTTGAAGGCCGCAAGGGCAACTGCATCACCATGCCCATCCTGTTTGCCATTCTCGGCAAACGCATCGGCCTCAACATGACACTGGCCCTCGCACCGCGCCACATGTTCGTAAAGTTCACAGACGATGAAGGCCGCGAATGGAACATCGAAACCACCAGTGGTGGTGGCTACACACGGGAAAGTCATATCAGGGAGCAGTCCCCTATGACGGATGCGTCAATACAGAAAGGCCTCTATTTGAAAGTATTGACCAACGAGGAAGCCATCGCAACAATGGCTGAAGTCGTTGCCGAAGAACGCATGAGCCAGCAACTTTACGAACAGGCAATTGCTGTCAGCGACGTGCTGCTCAAGCACAATCCCAAATCTGTCGTGACGATCCTCAAACGCGGTTCAGCCTTCGGCGCAATCCTGCGGCGGGACATCCTGAGCCGCTACACCCGCGTCGACGAACTGACACCAGACCAACTCAAGATGGCTGAGGCATTGTCATATTACAATCAAAAAGCGTTCGAAACCGCGACTGCTTTAGGCTGGACCGAGAATGACGGCGAAAAAGACCGCTGGCCACAGCAACAGGTGAACCAAGGGAAGGGGAAGTAGAATGAAGAAAACATCACCCGGAGACATATTCGCGCGTGTTTTGATGACGGCCATTGCAGGGTTGATGCTGTGCCTATGCCTCGCCGCACCATCTCACGCCCGCTTCCTTCAGGCCGACAATTGGGACCCGTGGATGGAAGGTGTCGACATCAATCGCTACGCTTATGGCAATAACGATCCAATCAATCGCAGCGATCCAAACGGGCATGAAAATTGTGGCGGTGAAGACAATGACTGTGACGGAGACAACGATTTTAATGATCGATATCCGGGAATTCCTGACAAAGACATCATCCAGCTTGATCCGAGCCGCATTGAACTTCTTGGCGGAGGGCGAGTTGGTGGTGGCATGTCGCGGTCTACGGCACTAAACATTAGTAAAAGTCTTGAAACAAGAAAGGTTCCCAATCCTGGTGGGAAACTTGGCGATGCGACGACAAGGGCCAAAACTGCTTCTTTGGTTAGAAATATCGAAGCTCGCGGCAACACAGCCACATTCGAAGAACGAGTGAAGATTGGCAATGGTTTCAAGCGAGTTCGATATGTGGATATTGTTGAGCGAAATCCGAGCGGTAGAATTGTCGCTCGTCATCAAATAGGTCAGGTCAACAAAAACGGCCTACCTGTCGCAAGAGAGCGGAAAGCCATCTCTGATATTGAGGGAGCTACGGGCGCAAAGGTTCAATTTCACAGCAAACTTGATCCAGTGAAGTCGGGTAGAGAAGGCGGTTCGGGAAGTAGTGCTGGCGGCACGAAAACGGGTTCCGGCTCAAAAGGTGGTTTCATTGACACTCTGAAGAGCCTATTTGGATTTTAATTCGATTTATACATTTAGGTATCTTTCTCAGAAGCAGTGCTTTCTGTAATGAAATCTTCTTATGAGCAAACAAGTATATTTTTTCCTGTCAATCTCTGACCAAAACGAAGTTGCAAAGCACATTGACAGGCTAGGCGACGTTTTCGCTTTGAAGCAGCCGACCAAAAGATCGAATGTGAATTGCTCATCTGTCGAAGGAGCGTCGACTTGGTCCGAAAAGAACAGCCAACCCGTTTTCTTTCGTTGTCAAGACATTGATCTGCTCGTGATCAGGCCTTCTGGAATGCCGGGAGACTGCTATGTTGAGATACAAGACAGCCCCGCTATCCAGTTTCAACTATGTATTCAGCAGAACGATGAAATTCTTCGCGGTCGTTTCTACTGCCAACTTCGGTATGTTGAAGCGGACGGTTACATCGTCGAAAAATCAGACGAATTCAAGAAGTGGACCAACAAGGTTTACACTCTTGTGAAAAATTTTTGCGTCAAAAACGCCGACGGCTATTATGTTGGCCCTGAAGCGCAACAACTCGTTGCCAAAGGTTGGAAGCTCGTCGATTTTTGGCACTAGCCATCCTCAGGCCATGGCAGTGAAGGCGTGATCACGGTTGAAGAAGCCAAGACCGCTGAAACCGAACTCGACGTTGTTGAAGGCATGCAGTTTGACCGTGGCTATCTCAGCCCATACTTCATCACCAATGCCGACAAGATGGTGGCCGAGCTGGAAGATGTTTACATCCTCCTGCACGAAAAGAAGCTGTCGTCCCTGCAAGCCATGCTGCCAATTCTGGAAGCAGTCGTGCAGACCTCGAAGCCACTCCTCATCATCGCTGAAGACATCGAAGGCGAAGCTCTCGCAACTCTGGTTGTGAACAAGCTGCGCGGCGGTTTGAAGATTTGTGCTGTCAAGGCTCCGGGCTTCGGCGATCGCCGCAAGGCCATGCTGGAAGACATCGCAACGCTTTCGGGCGGTCAGGTGATTTCGGAAGATCTGGGCATCAAGCTTGAGAACGTGACGTTGGACATGTTGGGCCGTGCCAAGCGCGCGCGCATCGACAAGGAAAACACCACGATCATCGACGGCGTTGGCAAGAAGGCCGACATTGCCGGTCGCGTGGCCCAGATCAAGGCACAGATCGAAGAAACAACTTCGGACTACGACAAGGAAAAGCTGCAAGAACGTTTGGCCAAACTGGCTGGCGGTGTTGCTGTCATTAAGGTTGGCGGTTCAACCGAAATCGAAGTCAAGGAAAAGAAGGACCGTGTTGACGACGCGCTGAACGCAACCCGTGCAGCCGTTGAAGAAGGCGTGGTTCCAGGCGGCGGCGTTGCTTTGCTGCGTGCCAAGAAAGCCGTTGATGCACTGCATTCCGACAATGCCGACATCATGGCCGGCATCAAGATCGTGTCAAAGGCGCTTGAAGCGCCTCTGCGCCAGATCGTTGAAAACGCCGGAGTCGAAGGCTCCATCGTTGTGGGCAAGCTGCTGGAAAAGACCGGCAACTACGGCTTCAACGCGGCAACGGAAGAATACGTTGACATGGTCGCAGCCGGCATCATCGACCCGACGAAAGTCGTGCGCGTGGCCCTGATGGACGCAGCCTCGGTTGCATCCCTCCTGATCACCACCGAAGCCATGATCGCCGAAAAGCCAAAGAACGCAGCACCTGCAATGCCAGGCGGCGGCGGCATGGGCGGCGGCATGGGCGGCATGGATTTCTAAGGAGTCCAAACAACATCCCTCTCCCTCAGCTTTGCTGGGGGAGTACCCCGAAGGGGGAGGGGGTGCCCAATCCAAACTCAATGCCAAAAAACACAAACCCCGGAGCGATCCGGGGTTTTTTCACTTTAGCCTATGGTCAGAATGCTTTGAAATTGCTCACTGCTGTCTACTTCTCTAGTATTAACAACAGGAGAGTTTTACCTTGAGCAAGCGACTGGAAGACATGCGCAAAAATCCGCGCAGTGATTGGAAAATCGCCGACGTGGAAGCGTTGTGCCGAGAATTCGATATTCTCTGCAAACCAGTGTCCGGCGGCGGCTCGCACTACAAGGTTGGCCACCCCCGCATGACCAACAAACTCACCATCCCTTTCAAACGACCGATAAAACCTGTATATATTCGCCAACTCGTCCAATTCGTGGATGCTGTGAGAAACCTGCCGTGAACATCAAAGGCTACGCTATTGTGATTGAACCACTCTCCGCCGAAGACGGCGGCGGCTTCATCGCGACCGTGCCAGACCTGCCCGGCTGCATGAGTGACGGCGAAACCCCACAGGAAGCCTTGGCCAATGTGGACGACGCCATCCGCACATGGATCGAAGCCGCAGGCGATATGGGTCACAGCGTACCCGCGCCCAGCCGGAAATTTGCCTTGTCAGCTTGATTAGGGCGACGTCAGGTAGCGGCCCATATTTCCCATGATGAGGATGCATTATGTTCGACCCCGTACACCCCGGCGAAATCCTGAAAGAGGACGTGCTGGCCGAAGCAGGCCTGAGTGTGGCCAAAGCCGCTGAAATTCTGGGCGTCGGCCGCCCCGCCCTCAGCGCCGTCCTGAACGGTCGCGCCAGCCTCTCCCCTGAAATGGCGCTGCGCTTCGAAAAGGCCTTCGGCACCTCCATGGACCTGATGCTGAAAATCCAACTGCAACACGACATCGCCAAGACAAGGAAACTGTCGAAGGCGATCAAGGTGCAGAGGTGGAAGCGGGCGGCTTGAGTGTAGAGTTTTGTGCACTGTCACCGTAATTACTGTCACCATGATTACGCAATTAGTAACAGTTTACGAATTTTGTTATTTTGGCTTATATTCTAAGGTGCCAAAATCGGCCCAATCTTTGCACATTTGAGACAATCCTATCTCAGCAATGTCGGATCGGGTATAATCACTTGCAAGAATAGCGAGATGCTTGATCCTTTCTTCCGAGAGCGTCTTGTCAGCTGCAAATGTAGCAACACGTTTGCTACTCTCCAAACTCATGACATAGTCATAATCGGCGCAACGAACCGCAACCTGCCACAGGTTAATTGTATTAATATCAAACTGTGTCTTGTCGGCGGCACTATCAGCAGATGCCGGAACAACGAGTAACGCGAAAAGCGCCAGAACCATTGGAGTCTTAAAAATGATGCTAAATCCCTTCCATTTCAACGGTGGCAGCCGTTTGTCGACAGCGGATGAGAGAGTTCAACTCTTCAGTAAATTGAATGTCAATAGATATGCACTGTGGCAGCGATGCCCATGTCTCACTCAAGGGGTGCAGTCCAGCAAGGATACCGCAATCCCTACTTGAATTTTAAAAGAAAGATCCCAATCTATTTACAGATTGGAGCATATTGATGACCAACATAATTGATTCTTCGCGCAATTTGGATTTGATCCGAGAAATTCTGCTCAAACTTGAAGTAATGTCTTTTCCAGTTAACAGTAAACTGCGGATTGTTGTAGAAAATAATCCCAATTTGAAATTTGATGGTTTCGATCAACAGCAAGTTTGGCGCCACCTCTTGCTGCTTATCGAAGCTGGATTTATTAGTGGAACGTCAAACGGTGAGGGCATACTTTATTCTGGAATAACATGGAATGGCCATGAATATCTCGACGCAGTTAGAAATCCTGAAACTTGGAAAAAGACAAAAGCAGTTGCGCTAAAGGTAGGTGGGTACGGCGTTGAATTTGTTTGGGAAATCGCAAAAACAATAGTGAAAAATGAAGCAGGAAAACTACTTGTATTACCTTTATAGTCTCGAAGAGACAGCACCTTAGAATTGGAAAATTTCAATGCAAAAATAACACACCCCGATATTTCAATCGATGGTCAATCGATCTGCAAAAAGAGAAGTGACACCGTATTCGATGCCGACTTTGCCACCCAAATGAACTGTGCATGCTTTTGAAAAGTCGGCGCAATTTACCAAAATCGATTTTTGGCTTTCACGCGACAATTGATCAGTCTCTACTTTAATGTATGCTCCAAATCCTCCGTTGGTATCGTAGAGGAACTTAAACCCCCCAACTACTCTAAGTATTCCAGTGGTTTCAATTCGCTTCCCGGCGAGAGTATTTGCATCAACAACTACATCGACAAATGCCATCTCATCCACTGTTGCGGCTTTGCTGGGTTGGGTCAGCAAAACATATGTTCCGTCGTCTTTCAAGATAATGCTTCTGCCGTCACTCGTTTGAATAGTTTCTTCTGACATAGCTGGTGAACCAAACAGCGCCAATGTTAAAAATGCAAAGGCAAATACTTTTATTTCCATTCAATGCTTTCCTTCTCTGCGGCCTAAAATACCAAACGCCAGCTCAACAGGGCGTTGCAACGCGCAACGAAAAAAACCGCACGAAACCGTTTCGCTGGTACTGATCTCGCTTGTGCACTCACGTGCCTCGCATGACGACACACCTTAGTCTATAGTCGTTTCCATATCGCCTTAACTACATCAACCAAGTACATAGCAATAACAACTGCTAGCATTGCATACAAAATCAAGTGCAAAATCACAAAAACCATGTCACCTAAAGTTGGATCAGCGTTTTGGCCATACTTCCAAATTCCGGCTGCTTCCAGAATAATAGTGACCAAAAAGGTTATCGCAGTAAGGCGACTAAACTTTTGCCTGCTCGTTCTAACCGTAGTCAGTTGCTCTGGAACTTCGGGTGTGGGCTGAACTAGCTCAGGATTGGCGAAAGACGCAAGTTCCATTTGCCTTTTGGTTGGATTGTCCATTACGTTTTTATCCATTGTATAGAGTTGCCAGATTAAAGGGATGAGATTGCGACAACAGCGCACAAACTGTTGAAGCTAAGGTGAGATACCTTGCCGGGTCACAATGTATTGTCCCATAACGAAAGAAGGAAGACGCTTCTGTTTTCATCCAACCACCCTTGTCGCCATCTTTCACCCCACCTTCCTTCCCACATGTTTCCGCAGCACCGCGTTGATCTGCGTCTGATACCCCGCACCCTGCCGCTTGAACCAGTCCACCACATCCGCATCCAGCCGCAGTGTCAGTTGTTGCTTTACCGGTTTATAGAACACGCCGCGTTTGGCATCTTTCCAGTCAAGCTGTTCGGGCGCGTCGGAGAAGTCGATATCTTCATCGCGCATTGCTGTCAGTTTTTGGGCGATGCGTTGATGTGCGGGTGTGAGTGCTTTAGAATTCACCTTCTTCATAGTGTCTCCTTTCGACGCGCGTAGCGTTCCGGGCTGTGATGATGCGACCTGACTGTTCTTCAGACTGCATGGTGTGGACGACAAGAATCACCGCCACTCCAACTTGCCCGATTGTCTGCCATCGCTCCTCGCCTCCATATTCATCCAATCTTGAACATGACAATGGATCATCAAAGACCAACTGTGCAAAATCAAATCCAAAGCCGTGCTTGGCAAGATTGCTTTGGCTCTTTCGTTCGTCCCAGATCCAGTCGGTCATCGTGGGGTCCGTAGTTGCATATATGTAACTACAAAACGGTAGTTTGTCAACATTGGATTGCGGGTGGAAGATTGCTGTTTTGATGCCAAGTTGGAAAATGTAATCTTGGGTATGTTGCGCCGCGCAAAGCGCGCCCGCGTTGACAGGGAACCCCCCACCTTCCCTACCACATGTTTCCGCAACACCGCGTTGATCTCGGTCTGATACCCCGCACCTTGCCGCTTGAACCAGTCCACCACATCCGCATCCAGCCGCAGTGTCAGTTGCTGTTTGACGGGTTTGTAGAACACGCCACGTTTCGCGTCTTTCCAGTCAAGCTGTTCGGGGATGTCGGAGAAGTCGATATCGTCGTCTTTGACATTCGCAATCTTGGCCAGCATCTTCCGCTGCTTCGGGGGCAATGGGTCAGACGTCACCTTGCCCATAAGCTTTCTTCGACTGGCCGAGCTGGTGTTTACGCTCCATCTCGCCATAAAGCACCGATCCTCCCCACGTCGTCCACATGGGATGTCGCCATTGCGACGCTTGCCCGGGACTTGCTGGGGTGGTTCTTACTGGATGGATTTCTGGAGTGTAGCAAGAACTAGCAGATTGACCGCGCGCTGTCAAGCACTATATTCATAATGCAGGCCTAAACCAGATATAGCTTAAAAATCACACGAAAGGAACAGGTTGCACGGCGCAGTCCCTGTTCACGCCGGCTTGGCACCCAGTTCGACAAACTGCGCCAATTGCGTCAGTGAATCCTGCCAGCCCAGGTGACACATTTCCTCTGGAATGATATTTGGTACACCCGCCTGGGTGATCGTCATGTCCGTGCCACAGGACACCGCCTTCAGGATCACGGTGACGCGAATGTCCGACTTAAGGTTGGGATCGTCAAAAACATCCGTGTACAGAAGTTTCTCGTTGGGCACGAGTTCCAGATACTCGCCTCCGAATGAATGCGAATGGCCGGAATCAAACTCAGTGAAACTCATGCGAAACGTACCACCCACCTTCGCGTCCATATGGTGCACCGTGCAGGTGAAGCCCGCAGGAGCCAACCATTTGCACATCGCAGCGGGATCGAGAAACGCCCTGTAGACGCGGGCGGGCGGGGCTTTCAGAACACGATGGAAGTTCAGGCTATAAGGCATGTCAGGTCTCCTTCGCGCAGTATGGACGAAAACAGGAATGCCACACTTTGCTGCCAATAATAAAGTCCGAAATCCATGCCATACGTTGCAACTTTACCGCTGCATTCCACCGTGTTAGGCTAATAGTGAGTGGGCTCTGGAGAACAACATGCGGATTATTTTGCTGGTTTTGACTTGCCTGCTCTGGTGCCACCCGGCCCTGGCGGGCGGCAAGGTTGCCCTCGTCATCGGCAATGGCAACTATCAAAATGCCAACAAATTACCCAACCCCGCCAATGACGCCAGTGACATGGCGGCCATGTTGAAGACCATGGGCTTCGAGGTGATCAGCGGAACTGATCTTGACCACGAAACCATGGTGGCCCGCATCAGCGAATTTGAAGAAGCCACGCAGAACGCCGAAACAGCGCTGTTCTTCTATGCGGGCCACGGCATGCAGGTGGACGGGCAGAATTACCTGATCCCGATCAATGCCAAGCTGGAGCGGAAGTCTTCCCTGCAATTCGAGGCGATTGATTCCGAAGTGCTGTATCGCGCCATGACAGCACCCGGGCGGACTGCGATTGTCTTTCTCGACGCGTGCCGTGACAGCCCGCTGTCCCGCCGCTTTGCCAGCATTGGAAAATCCACACGCTCCACCGAAGCCCCCCAGGGTCTTGCAACACCCACGACAGCGGGTGGCGGCTTGTTCATTGGTTTTGCGACGAACCCCCGCGAAGTCGCCGCCGATGGTGATGGTCGCAACAGCCCCTTCACCACGGCCCTGTTGAAATACATGCCTACACCCGGCCTTGAAATTCAACAGATGATGACGAAGGTGAAAGCCAATGTCTTCGAAGCAACCCACGAAACCCAGGAGCCGTGGCACAATTCCAGTTTGCGCAACGATGTCTATCTCGGTGGTGTGGTTACGGCAGCGCCTGCGCCCGAAACCGTGCCGCAAAAACAGTCGCGGCCTGAGCCTGTTGTGTCTTCCAGCCTGGAAGTGGAATGGAATGCCGTGAAGGGGAACAACAGCCTCTCGGTTCTTGATGCATTCATCGCGGCCCATGCCGTCAATCCGGTATTTTTGGCATGAGCCGCGATGAATGCGTCAAGTACTGAGAGGCTGTTGGTCCCCTTCACCGCATTCCATTCCACTTCGAGGCTGGAAGACACAACGGGCTCAGGCCGCGATTGTTTCTGCGGCACGGTTTCGGGCGCAGGTGCTGCCGTAACCACACCACCGAGATAAACATCGTTGCGCAAACTGGAATTGTGCCACGGCTCCTGGGTTTCGTGGGTGGCTTCGAAGACATTGGCTTTCACCTTCGTCATCATCTGTTGAATTTCAAGGCCCGGTGTAGGCATGTATTTCAACAGGGCCGTGGTAAAGGGGCTGTTGCGGCCTTCACCGTCGGCGGCGACTTCGCGGGGGTTCGTCGCAAAACCAATGAACAGGCCGCCACCCGCCGTGGAGGGTGCGGCCAAACCGGGGGCAGCTTCGGTGGAGCGGGTGGATTTTCCAATGCTGGC
>JANPCL010000158.1:0-42836 GCA_031430915.1 Hyphomicrobiales bacterium | reverse complement strand
CGAAAACGGCACGTAGACGCCGTAGCCTCCGGCTTCGATCATGGGGAGGACGTCGGAGCGGATGGAGTTTCCGGCCATCAGGGATTTATCAATGGCGGCACCGTGGCGTTTGCAGATTTTGCGATAGGTGTCTGGCTTCTTGTCGGAAACGATTTCGACCGCTTCAAAATAATGCGCGAGACCAGAGGCGAGGACTTTGCGTTCCTGATGGTGCAGGTCACCTTTGGTGACCAGCAAAAGGCGGTGGGTGCCGTGCAGGGCTTTTAAAGTTTCCTCCACATGAGGCAGGAGCTCGATATCATGGTCCAGCATGTTGCGGCCCATGTCGATGAGTTTTTGCAATGTTGCGGAATCTACTGCGCCGCCTGAAACCGAGAGTGCGGTTTCAATCATCGAGAGCGTGAAGCCCTTCACGCCAAAGCCGTAGAGCGGGATGTGGCGCTTCTCGGCTTCCATCAGGGCTTTGGTTGCGATTTCAGGATCTGCGAAATTTGACAGCATCTGGCCGAACTGTTTTTCCGCTGCATCGAAGTGAATGAGATTGTGCCAGAGCGTATCGTCGGCGTCGAAGGCGATAAGGTCGAGGCCGCTCACAGCCTCGCCTCGATCGCATCCCAGATCATAGCGGCGATATCGTTACCGCCAAAGCGTTTCACTTGTCGAATGCCAGTGGGAGACGTGACGTTGATCTCGGTCATGTAATCGCCGATCACGTCTATGCCGGTGAAGATGAGACCACGCTTTTTGAGATCAGGTCCAAGGGCTTCGCAGATTTCATGTTCGCGCTTGGTCAGCGTTGTCGGCGTGGCTTCACCACCTGCATGCATGTTGGAGCGGTGATCGTGGGATGCGGGTACGCGGTTTATGGCACCTGCAACTTTTCCATCCACAAGAATGATGCGCTTGTCGCCTTTGCGCACTTCGGGGAGATAGCGTTGGGCGATAAAGGGTTCGGGGTAAAGCTGCTGGAATATTTCCATCAACGAGCCGAAATTCATATCGTCCCTAGATGTCTTGTAAATACCCGCACCGCCATTGCCATAGAGCGGCTTCAGAATGATCTCGTCATGTTCGCGGCGGAAAGCTTCGATCTCGCTGATGTCGCGGGTGATCAAAGTCGCCGGCATGAATTGCGGATAGTCGAGGAGATATAGCTTTTCAGGCTGGTTGCGCACTTCCGTAGGGTCGTTCACCACCAGGGTCTTCGGGTGAATGCGGTCCAGCAAATGGGTGGCCGTGATGTAGCTCATGTCGAAGGGTGGATCCTGCCGCATCAGGATGACGTGCTGCGTCGAGAGGTCGATCTTCTCTTGTGGGGAAGCAGTGAAGTGATTGCCCTTTTCATCGCGCAGCATGACCGGTTCGCCGAGGGCCGAGAGAATGCCATTGTGCAGGGCCAGGGATTTCACATGATAGTGAAACAGTTTGTGGCCGCGGGCTTGCGCTTCCAGCATCATGGCAAAGGTGGAGTCACCTGAGATATCGATCTTTCCAATGGGGTCCATCTGCACGGCTACATTCAAGGTCATGGTCAGGATATCCCGTCAAAAGCATTTTTGATGTGTGTGGGCCAGAGGTAAGAAGGAATGGCGACAATGTCAAACCGCTGAAAACCCCGGGCCACCCTGTCATCGTGCGCGGCATACCAGGCTGCGGCCTTGGCGATGCGGCGGCTTTGAAAGGGGGTGACTGCAAACAGGCTTTGATCCACCGTAGCGCGGGCTTTCACTTCAATGAAAACTGTGGTGTCGCCTTTGCGCATGATCAGGTCCACTTCGCCCACTGGCGTTTTGAATCGACGTGCCAGCAAGCGATAACCTTTCAACCGCAAATACCAGACTGCAATCGCTTCGGCACGGTGACCATGGTCATGGGCGTCCTGGCGTGTACGTTTCACGCTCTTCCCTTGAGGACGAGTATGCGGGCGTAGATGTCATCACGCGGCAGGCCCAGTTTTTTTGCGACCAGTGACGCAGCTCTGCCCGATGTATGATCGAGCAGGGCGATTTCAATCTCCGCCGTTATTTCCTCATCGGTCAAAGTTTCGGGAGACTTTTCCTGTGCGCTAATGACGATGACGAACTCGCCTTTGATGACCGTCTTGGCTTTCAGTGCTGCGGCAATGTCGCTGGCGGGCCCACGCAGGGTTTCTTCATGCAGTTTGCTGATCTCGCGTGATACCGCAAGCGGGCGATCACCCAGCACATTTTCGATGTCTTCCAGTGCATCGACAATCCGATGGGGTGATTCATAAACGACGACGGTTTCCGTTCTCGTATCAATGTCAGCCAAAACTTTCAGACGTTCATTTTTCTTTTGCGGCAGAAAGCCGAGGAAGGTGAAGCGATCCGTTGGAAGGCCTGCCAGTTGCAGGGCGGGCAGGAGGGCTGAGGCACCAGGAAGAGCTTCCACTTTCAATCCAGCCGCCACGCAATCGCGCACGAGGGGATAGCCCGGATCGGAAATCAATGGTGTGCCTGCATCGCTGACAAGTGCAATGACCTGGCCTGACTGGATGGCTGCAATGATGGCCGCACCTGCAGCTTCGCTGTTGTGGTCGTGATAGGGCTTGAGTTTGGTCTTGATGGCAAAGCGCTCCAGCAGGCGCGGCGTGACACGGGTGTCTTCGCAGTAGATGACGTCGGCTGTGGCGAGCGCATTGAGGCTGCGCAACGTCATATCACCCAGATTGCCGATGGGTGTGGGGACCAAATAGAGTCCGGCTTCCAGACGATCCGCCGTAAAGCCGTGGGCACCGATGTGATAGGTTTTGTCGCTCATGGGCCTCAGCTTAAATCAATCTGCCAATTCGGCAATGAGGGCGTTGAGAACGCGGCGACCTGATTTGGTTGCGGCGAGACGTGAGTTGCCTTTCATCTCTACAAGTCCCAGGTCTGTCATGGCAGTGATCTTGGTCTGGTCCATCGACTGGCCCGCCAAATGTTCATAGCGCGTTAAATCAATGCCCTCGTCAATGCGAAGGCCCATCAGCAGCATTTCGCGGCCTTGCGATTTTGCATCTGTGATTTCATCCTGCACCAGCGCTTGGCCTTCGGTCTGAACCCTGCTGCGCCATGTCTCCGGATGTTTTTCTGTTACCGTGGCGAAAACCTTTTCACCAGTATGCAAACGGCCATGGGCACCAGGACCTGCACCTGCATACTCGCCGTATCGCCAATACAACAGATTGTGCCGGCTTTGGTGGCCGGGGCTGGCGTGATTTGAAATTTCGTAGCAGGGCAGGCCTGCCTTTTCGGTGAGCTCTTGTGTGAGTTCGTAGAGATCGGCACCTACATCTTCATCAGGCAGAATGAGTTTTCCGCTGGCAAACAAATCCGCATAGCGGGTTTCGGGTTCGATCGTGAGCTGATAGAGCGACATGTGGCCCTGTTGTTCGGTAAGGGCGCGGGAAAGTTCTGCACGCCAAGTGTCCAGACTTTGTCCGGGTCTCGCATAGATCATGTCAAAGGACACGCGCGGGAAAACTTTTGCGGCGAGACGGAAAGCGGCAAGGGCTTCTTCGGGCGTGTGCTGGCGGCCCAGGGCTTTCAGATCAAGCTCGTTCAGGGACTGTACGCCGACTGAGACACGGTTGACGCCTGCCGTGCGATAGCCACGAAAGTTTTCGGCTTCCACACTTGTCGGATTGGCCTCAAGTGTGATTTCCGCATCGGCGGCCACCGGCCAGAGTGCGGCGACGCCATCCAGCACCATCGCAACATCTCGGGGTGCCATCAATGAAGGAGTGCCGCCGCCGAAAAAAATACTTGATACAGTGCGGCCCGGTGTGCGGGTGGCCATGTATGCGAGTTCGGTGACGAGGGCTGTGGCGAAGCTGTTGCTATCAACCGCCTCGTGGCGGACGTGGCTGTTGAAATCGCAATAGGGGCACTTGGCCTTGCAGAAGGGCCAGTGGATGTAGAGGCCGAAGGCGCTCAAAACAAATCCTTCAGCATCAACTCGACTGCCCGTGCCCGGTGGGAGATTTTGTTTTTCTCTTCGTGGGTCATTTGCGCGAAGGACACGGTTTTCCCTTCGGGCACAAATACCGGATCATAGCCATGGCCGAAGGCGCCTATGGGTGGCCAGGTGAGGTGACCTGGTGCTGTGCCCACGTAAATGCGTTCTGTGCCATTGGGCCACAGAACAAGAAGTGTGCAGTTGAATTGGGCGGTGCGCTTCACGGGCGTTGTCGCCCCAGCGGCTTGCAGCTTCTCCTCTACTGTGCGCATGGCCATCATCCAGTCGCGGGCGGGGCCAGCCCAGTCCGCGGTGTAAACGCCGGGGTCGCCATTCAGCGCATCGACGGAGAGACCGGAGTCATCGGCGAGCGTGATCATGCCTGTGGCTTTCATCGCGGCTTGCGCCTTGATGCGGGCATTGCCGACGAACGTGTTTTCTGTTTCCTCAGGCTCTCCCAAGCCGAGTTCACCGGCACTTGTGACTTCCACGCCGAGCGGGCCCAGGATTTCGCGGAATTCCTCAAGCTTGCCCTTGTTATGGGTGGCGATCAGGATTTTTTCCCCGCGCAGACTGAGACTCATGCCACGGCGTCTTTCTGCATTTGCACAAGGCCTGCAATGCCTGTCTTGGCGAGGGCGAGGAGGTCATGCAGTTGTGCTTCGCTGAAGGGCTCACCTTCTGCCGTGCCCTGGATTTCGACGATGCCGCCTGATCCGGTCATGACAAAGTTGGCGTCGGTCTGCGCGGCAGAGTCTTCGGGGTAATCGAGATCAGCGACAGCCACATTGTTGTATATGCCGCAGGACAATGCTGCGACGTGGTCTTTCAAGGGCCAGGTCTTGAAAAGTCCCCGGGCTTCCATGCCTTTGAGGCAATCGTAAAGTGCAACCCAGGCACCGGTGATGGAGGCCGTGCGGGTGCCGCCGTCGGCTTGCAGCACATCGCAATCCAGTGTGATCTGGCGTTCGCCCAAGGCTTCGAGATCAACGACCGCCCGCATGGAACGACCAATCAGGCGCTGGATTTCCTGGGTGCGGCCGGATTGCTTGCCGGAGGCGGCTTCGCGCCTTGTGCGCTCATGGGTAGCTCTCGGCAGCATGCCATATTCCGCCGTGACCCAACCTTTACCCTTGCCTTTCAGCCATGGTGGCACCTTTTCATCGAGGGAGGCTGTCACCAGCACATGGGTATCACCAAATTTCACAAGGCAGGAGCCTTCGGCATGTTTGGTAAAGCCGCGCGTGAAAGATACGGGGCGAAGGTCTTCGGGTTTACGGCCAGAGGGGCGCATTCAGTCATCCTTGTGCTCAAAAGGGGGCTTCTAGAACAGTTCAGCTTGAAAAAGAAAGCACCTCGCCGCTATCTTGGCTTTTATGACCATTCAAAAGCCCGGCGATGTTCCCACAAGCTTGCTCACCTCCATGGACCAGCGGGCGCGGGATGTGTTCAAGCATCTGGTGGATACCTATCTTGAAACGGGAGAGCCTGTGGGGTCTCGTACCATCTCGAAAGCGCTGCCCGCCTCGCTCTCGCCCGCCTCGATCCGCAATGTGATGATGGACCTTGAGGAGGCAGGGCTGATTGCTTCGCCGCATGCCTCGGCGGGCCGGATCCCCACGGATATTGGATTGCGCTTTTTCGTCGATGCGCTTCTACAGGTCGGGACCCTCTCGAGTGATGAGCGGGCGCGGATTGATGCGCAGGTTGTCGCATCCAATCGCCAGCGCAAAGTTGAGGATGTGCTGGGGGATGCGACTTCGCTGCTATCGGGTCTGTCGCATCATGCCAGTGTGGTGCTGGCGCCGAAGTTCAATGCCCGGCTCAAGCATATCGAGTTTGTGAACCTGTCGCCCGGGCGGGCTCTGGTCATTCTTGTCACCGAAGACGGCAATGTGGAGAATCGTATTGTGGAGGTACCACCGGGGCTTCCGGCGTCCATCTTCATGCGGGCGTCGAACTACCTGTCAGCCAAGGCCGAGGGGCGGACTTTGGCGGAAGTACAGATTCTGGTGGCACAGGAGGTGACCGCACTTCGGTCAGAGCTGGATGACGTTTCCGCACGGCTGGTGCAGGGGGGCCTTGCGGTGTGGTCTGGTGAGAATAACCCGGATGACAAGTCGCTGATCGTCAGGGGGCAAGCCAATCTGCTGGAAGATGCCAAGGCCGTGGCTGATCTCGACCGCATTCGCCGCCTGTTTGAAGATATCGAGAGCAAGAAAGAACTGGCGGGACTTTTGGGCTCTGCCGAGCAGGCTGATGGCGTGCGGATTTTCATAGGTGCTGAAAGCCGGATGTTTTCTCTATCAGGCTCATCACTGATCGCAGCACCATTCAGAAACGAAGCAGACCAGATCGTGGGCGTGCTGGGTATCATCGGTCCCACGCGCCTCAACTATGCCCGCATCATTCCCATGGTGGATTACACGGCAAAAATGGTGGGGAAACTGCTGTCTTGATTTTTGCTGCCGTCCCGCCGATATGCAGTCCTCAAACCCCTAGCTAATACTTGGAATTGCAATGAACGAGACCCCTGAACTGGAAAACCTGAACCTTGACGCCATGGCGGATGAGTTTCTGGCCAATGCGGAGGAGGTTGACCTCCGTGATGCTGAAATCATTGCCCTGAAAGATGAAGTGGCCGCTGCCCGGGACCGCTTGCTGCGCTTTGCGGCTGAATCGGAAAACCAGAAGAAGCGGTTGGAGCGCGAAAAGGCTGAAGCGACACTTTATGCTGCGTCGAATTTTGCCCGCGACCTGCTGGCTGTGGCCGATTCCCTGTCGCGCGCCCTGTTTGCGGTACCGGAACAGGAACGTGACATCATTGATGATGTGATGAAGAAATTTCTCGACGGCATTGAAATGACTGAGCGCGAATTGCTCAATGTATTCCAGCGCCACAACATTCGCCGCGTTGAAACCATCGGGCAGAAATTTGATCCCAACTACCATCAGGCGATGTTCGAAGTGCCGACTTCTGAAAAAACTCCGGGTACGGTGATGCAGGAAGTGCAGGCGGGCTATGCGGTGGGTGAACGTTGTCTCAGGCCAGCTTTGGTGGGTGTGGCCAAGGCGGAGTAAAATTCCGTCTACTCAGGAAAAAAGTGCTTGACACCGCGCGGTCTTTACGCTAGATAGTTATATATTCCATTATTGTATCCGGCCACAGGGGTGGTTCGCTTTGTTCGTCAAAGTGAACCGGCCCTGTTTTGTTTGGACGTGATGCAGGTCCGGAACAGATCCAATGGATTGCAACCCACACTTCGAAAGGAAATTCCAACAGGATGACAGGTTTTGTCTGTGCACTCGTTCTCTGCGGCTTGCTGTTCGGAGGCTCGTTCTTTGTTGCGTCTGCAACCGGAATTGATTGCGGAATTCCCTGCATTGACAGCGGAAAAATTTCTGCGCCAAGTAACGTTCACATAAAGTCACGCGCGACGCCGAAAGTCAGAAGCTTCATGAGCACCATCACTTATCTCACCCGCATTGAATTTGGTGAAGGCCAGATTGCGCGTATCGCGGAATTTCTTGACGCGCTGGCGATCAAGCGGCCGCTCATCGCCACCGACAAGGGACTGGTGGCCACCGGGCTGGTGCAAAGAGTTGCTGACCTCTGCAAACGGGACGTGACGATTTTTGATGGTACTCCGTCCAACCCCACCGAAGCGGCGGCGCTGGCGGCATATAAGATTTATGAGCAAGGCGCATGTGATGGCGTGATCGGGCTTGGGGGTGGTTCATCGCTTGATCTGGCAAAGGCTGTTCGACTGTTGACGGGGCACGCGGGGCCGCTTACGCAATATACGCTGGTGGCGGGTGGTGCGTCTCGCATTCACGGGCGCATTTGCCCGATGATTGCGGTGCCCACCACATCAGGCACGGGATCGGAAGTGGGGCGTGCTGCTGTCATCATCACGGCGGAGGGGCGCAAGCTCGGCATTATCTCGCCCTTTATGCTGCCGTCGATTGCGCTGTGTGATCCTGAGCTTACTTACGGCCTGCCGCCGGGATTGACTGCGGCGACGGGCATGGATGCGATATCGCATTGTCTTGAGACCTATATGGCCTCAGCCTTCAACCCGCCTGCCGATGCCATTGCCATGGATGGACTTTCGAAGGGTTGGCGATCACTTGAAAAAGCGGTTGCAGACGGGAGCGACAAGGCTACGCGCAATGACATGATGGTGTGTGCGCTGGAGGGGGCGATGGCGTTTCAGAAGGGGCTTGGAGCGGTTCACGCGCTGACGCATCCCCTGGGTGCGATTCGCTCGCTCAACCTGCATCACGGCACTTTGAATGCGGTGTTGATGCCGGCGGTGTTGCGGTTCAATCGATCTGTGATTGGGGAGAAGTGGGACGTGTTGCAACGGTTTTTTGGTGATGCGCCCGACAAGGCGATTGATGCTCTCAACCGCCGCATTGGTATTCCGTCAGGGCTTGGTGCGATGGGTGTGACTGAACCGATGATGGAAAGTGTTTCGCACGAGGCGCTGAAGGACCATTGCCATGGCACCAATCCGCGACTGGCCACAGCCGCGGATTATCTTGCTATCATGCGTGAGGCGTTTTAAGCGCCGACGCGTGCGGCCCTGGTGGCCTTGCCCCACCAGACGAGGTCTTTCAGCAACAGCATGGCGGATGGCTTGATGACATCGATGATGGTATCGAAGGGCTGCTTGCCCATGCCGGGATGAACCTTCACAAATTCACCGCCTGCAATGTGAACGCTATTCCGTGTACTGACCATTTGCAGTTCGGACGCGATGCCACGGGCGTGTTCAACGGCGCGGGCTGCACCCATCATGCCGTAGCCCACAAAGCCCACGGGCTTGTGACCCCATTCGACGGAGCATTGGTCGAAGGCGTTTTTCAGCGAGGCGGGAACCGAGTGATTGTATTCGGGCGTGACGATGATGTAGCCATCAAATTCACCGACCTTCTTCTGCCAAGCTACGGCGTGGGGATCTGAACTAGGCATCCAGGCGTTGGAGGCCATTTCGTTGAACATGGGGAGATCGAAGCTTTTGAGATCAACCAGTTCGGCGTCAATATCAGGGTCGGCCTTGGCGAGGTCATAAATCCATTGGGCTGGCACTGGCCCAAAGCGGGAATCGCGGGTGGCGCCGATGATGACACCAATCTTCAGTTTCGACATATTTTTTTCTCCGTTGCATAGAAGGGCAAACTCCGACGTTCCGTCGATGTTTCACCTTCCATGTGGGGAGAATAATCAGTAATTCAAGATATTACATTACTTTGCTTTTAACCCTGTCCACCATCACCGATAAGACCAGCAGCGGCAATGCCTGCAAGGGCCGCAATTTCGTCATTGTCCGACGTATCGCCCGACACGCCGACGGCACCCAGAATGGAGCCGTCCTTGTCCTTGATCAAAACGCCACCCGCCACCGGAACAATACCGCCCTCAATTGCAGCCACCGCACCTGCAAAGAAATGCGGACGCTCTTTGGCCAGCTTTTCCAGGCTGCGCGTGCCCATGTTGAAGGCGAGTGCGCCTTTGGCTTTGGCGCGGGCGATGTCGAAGCGGGCGAGCGATGAGCCGTCGGCGATGGAGGCCGCCTTCACCGTGGCACGGGCGTCGAGGACGACTATGCCGAGTGGTTTGAAGCTGGCGGCTTTCGCGTGGGCGAGGGCGGCGGCGATGATGGTATTGGCGGTGGTGAGGGTGAGGGTCATGGGAATTCTCTGAATTCAGTGGGCAGACGAATTGATTTTATCCGACATCAAGCGTCGGCTCAGCCATCCTTCGACTTCAAGCGTTTTATATGCAATTCCAATTTGACGCGACGAAAACTGTTTCTTGCGCTCGTTCCAAGCATGGACTTTAATTACCGCATCCTCAGCAGACCTTGCACCCTCTTGGGCTACAACCCAATGGACGGTGGACAAAAGTTCCAAACCAAACGGTGTTTCAAATCCTTCCACCAGTTTTGCCACCCGGTCAAAACGCGTGACAGTCTCACGCTTGTCAATCAGGAAAGCTTCAGCATCTTCAACTGCTCCTGGAACAAGCTCAAGTTCCTTGTCAGGCATATCGCCACCATCTGCGTAGCCAGATACGTAATGTCCCTCAATGGTCTTCAACACATGACTCAGGTTTTTAGCGTAGGGTCCGTAGGGTGCTTTTTCATACTGCAAGCGCAGAGGTTCACTTGCCTCTTGCATGAAATACATAAGCTTGTGCACCTCAAGCAGAGTTACAAACGGATCCATCAACCCACCCAAATAACGGTGCATGAGCGCCACAAGTGCTGCACGACCATTGGTCATGCTTGGCACTTCTCGTGCCTTGAAGTTGGCAGGCGTACCGTTAGGTTCGAATAACACGACGCGCAGGTCGTTGAAACCGCGCAGTGCTGCTTCAATGCGGGGCCTCACATCAGACCAATTCAGTCCACCAAGCCCACTGCCAAGTGGTGGAATAGCAATCGATTTGATCCCACGGTTACGAATTTCATCAACCAGCGCGATGAGGCCAGACTCAATGTCCTCCATGCGGCTTTTGCCACGCCAATGCCGCTTTGTCGGAAAGTTGAAAATGAGCTTGGGGTTCGTCAGAGCGCCCGTCTCGAAAACGAACATGCGACCCGGTTGAACCTCATCACGACTGCAAGCGGATTCATAGGCTTTGAAGTTAGACGGAAACTGGTTCTTGAACTGCAAGGCCACGCCACGTCCCATGATCCCAACGCAATTCACAGTGTTGACGAGGGCTTCAACATCTGCCGCCAGCAAGTCTCCTTTGGTGAGTTCAATCATGGTTATCGTCTCCTAGTAGTACCAGTCGTTGCGCTGTTCGACCACTGGTCGATGAGCTGCGCCCTGTAGGGCGACTGTTATTGCGGCCAAGACTTCGCACGTTGGCGAAATTGACCTATTGAGATAACCTATGCGCTCAATCAAGTGCCATGGGAATCCTTGGTGCAACAAAAATTCAGCCATTTTGTGATCGCGGCAAGATCGCCAATCTTTTGCGGCAATGGCAGTCCAATCCAGTTTGTCGAGACTATCGAGATTCTTATAAAAATCAGCAACGCGATTTGCTGCGTTAATATCAGTAACAGCCCAATTTCGCTGTTTAGATTGAGCCCAAGTTACAACTTCCTCCATATCGGCAACAAGGTGAATCACTGATCCCTGTCCTTCGCGAAATGAAACATTCGGGTGATTGCCGCGTGAAATGACGTAGAGCATAACCGAACGAGGACAAAGATAGAAAGGCACATAGTCGCCGACGTAAGTTTCAGGATGACAATCAACAGGTAAATGCAACCGGTCCGCCTTGATTTCATTATTACCAATCACTGTTGCACCCTTTCTTTCAACCATCGTTGAATCAGGCCACAATGCACCGTCAGATATGATTGACGGAAGGTTGCCGACATGAAGGATATGGTAGATTTTCGGTTTCGCTGGGACTGTCATTCTGAGGCTAAGACTCAACGAATCCGAATACGAAATCAACTGTCTTTCGCTTCCCTCACCCTTCGCATCGTCAGATTAATCCGACCGCCATCCTTTAACAGCGTCGACGTGCCCGCATAGACCCGATCAATCCCGTGAAAGCACAATCGCGCGTCTCCGCCCATGACCAGTACATCGCCTGAACTCAGTTTTACCGATTGAGTCTTACCGCCCCTTGTTGTGCCGCCCCAGCGGAACAGGGCTTGGTCGCCCAGTGAGATTGATACTACGGGGGCGGCGAAGTCTTGTTCGTCACGGTCCTGGTGCAGGCCCATTTTGGCGTCGGGGGTGTAGAAATTAACGAGGCAGGCTTCTGGTGGGTGGGGATAGTTTGCGATGTCGGACCAGAGTGTCAGCAGCATCTCCGGCATTCGGGGCCACGGCTGCCCTGTTGCGGGGTGCATCGCCTGGTAGCGGTAGCCCTTCGCCTTGTCTGACACCCAGCCCAGTTCTCCCAGATTGGTCATACGGACAGAAAAGGGTTTTCCGGTTTTGGGCATTTCCGGGATGAAGAGCGGAGCATCTGCCACGGCATCCCGCAACAGCGATAACAGGACCTCTTGTTGCGCCTGATCGAAGTAGCCCGGGAGGATGCGAAGACCATTCATGGATATCTACCTTATGCGGTTCTATTGGTTTGCCGTGAAGGCGGCAAAGGATGAAAGATGAAAGACTGCAAACTCATACGTAGTTGCGAGGCGACCCGAAGTCTGTCTTCGTTGAATTTTTGATTGCATTATGTTACATACGACTACAGGAGCAGTCCATGACATTAGAAACCCCTACCATTTCCATCCGCCTGCCCAAGGCATCATTAAAAACCTTGGACAATGCCGCGAAGTCAACGCGGCGTAGCCGGTCGTTTCTGGTGCGTGAGGCCTTGGACCACTATCTTGCAGAGATCGTCCAGAAAGAATCTGCGCCCGCAGTCAAACCGCTCACTCGGTTGATGGCCATGCGGGGAATTGCAGAAAGGCTTGGGCAGAAGCCCCGGACCAAAGAGGAAATTGATGCACATATCCGCTGGTTGAGGAGTGATGACTGACTTTTCTGATTTGGTTGCTGGCAGCAAGGTTTATGTCGACTCCAACATGTTCATTTATCAGTTTGAGAAACTGGACGGCTTTGCAGAGCGTGCTGCCATGCGGTTTTCCAAAGTGGAGATACAAGGCGGAAGACTGCTGACAAGTGAACTTACCATTGCCGAATGCTGCTACAGGCCAGCCGGTGACGGCAATGGGCTGCTGCTTTCCGCCTATCAGGACTTTTTCGAGGAATGTGGGGAAGTTGAGCTGGTTTTACTCAGCGGTAGTATGGTCAAGCGGGCGGCGTTGGTTGGCGCTTCGTTGGGTTTGAAGCTTTTGGATGCCATTCACTATGTATCGGCCTTGGACGCTGGGTGTACGCATTTTCTGACAGGTGACAAGGCTTTCAAGTCCAGTTCTGAATTGCGCGTAGTTCAGCTGTGATGCAGGGGTCAAATTCCTTGTTCACGACTCCTTGATAGCACCTCGTGACCCCCCTATATACCGCCCGAACGCCGATTGGACTTGTCCAGCCGGGATATGATGCAACGGAGACGGGCCCCGGATTTTCCGGGCCAAAGATGGTGCCAGACTGGACCATCCAAGCCCGCCAGCCTCGAGGAGAAGAATATGGGAAAAGTCATTGGTATTGACCTTGGCACGACAAACTCTTGCGTCGCTGTCATGGAAGGCAAGAATCCGAAAGTGATCGAGAACGCCGAGGGTGCCCGCACCACGCCGTCGATCGTGGCTTTTACTGCAGACGGCGAAACCCTTGTCGGCCAGCCTGCAAAACGTCAAGGTGTCACCAATCCTGAAAACACGTTCTTTGCCATCAAGCGCCTGATCGGTCGCCGCATGGAAGACCCTATGGTTGCCAAGGACAAAAAGCTTGTCCCCTACAACATCGTCAAAGCCGACAATGGCGATGCCTGGGTTGACTCGCGCGGTACCAAATACGCGCCATCGCAGATTTCCGCCTTCACCCTTACCAAGATGAAGGAAACTGCCGAGCGTTATCTGGGCGAGCCTGTCACCCAAGCCGTGATTACAGTTCCTGCCTATTTCAACGACTCGCAGCGCCAAGCCACCAAGGACGCTGGCAAGATCGCCGGTCTTGAAGTGCTGCGCATCATCAACGAACCAACCGCAGCTGCCTTGGCTTACGGCCTCGACAAGCGCGAAGCCGGTACCATTGCGGTCTACGATTTGGGCGGCGGCACGTTTGACGTGTCTGTGCTTGAAATCGGCGACGGCGTGTTTGAAGTGAAGTCCACCAACGGTGACACGTTCCTGGGCGGTGAAGATTTCGATATGCGCATTGTCGATTATCTTGCTGATGAATTCAAGAAAGAGCAGGCGATTGATCTTCGCAAGGACAAGCTGGCTTTGCAGCGTTTGCGTGAAGCGGCTGAAAAGGCCAAGGTTGAACTCTCATCTTCAATGCAAACAGAAATCAACCTGCCCTTCATTACCGCTGACGCCTCTGGCCCCAAGCATTTGGCCTTGAAGCTGACGCGCGCCAAGCTGGAAGCGCTTGTGGATGATCTCATCCAGAAGACGGTTGAACCCTGCCGCCAGGCCTTGAAGGACGCAGGTGTTACTGCTGGTCAAATCGACGAAGTGATTTTGGTGGGCGGTATGACCCGCATGCCCAAGGTCATTGAAGTGGTGAAGCAGTTCTTCGGCAAGGAACCGCACAAGGGTGTGAACCCTGACGAAGTGGTGGCCATTGGTGCCGCCATTCAGGGCGGCGTGTTGAAGGGCGAAGTCAAGGATGTGCTGTTGCTTGACGTAACCCCACTGTCGCTTGGCATTGAAACGCTGGGCGGCGTGTTCACACGCCTGATCGACCGCAACACCACAATCCCCACCAAGAAGTCCCAGGTGTTCTCTACCGCTGATGACAATCAGACTGCGGTGACCATTCGCGTGTTCCAAGGGGAACGTGAAATGGCGGCTGACAACAAGATGCTTGGACAGTTCGATCTGATGGGATTGCCACCTGCACCGCGCGGCATGCCGCAGGTCGAGGTGACCTTCGACATCGACGCCAACGGCATCGTCAACGTGTCGGCCAAGGACAAGGCGACGAACAAGGAACAGCAGATCCGCATTCAGGCCTCAGGCGGATTGTCTGATGCCGAAGTGGAAAAAATGGTGAAGGAAGCCGAGGCGAATTCCGCCGAGGATAAAAAGAAGGTTGCGCTCATTGAGGCGAAAAACCAGGCTGAAGGCCTGATCCATGCCACCAACAAGTCGATGCTTGACCTTGGCGAAAAAATTGCGCCACAGGACAAGGAAGCGGCAGAGCTTGCCATTGCCGAAGTGAAGGAAGCTATCGAAGGTGGCGATCCTGACGTGATTAAGGAAAAGACCACGGCACTGGCCCAGGCGTCGATGAAGATCGGTGAGGCCCTGTACAAGCAAGCCGGTTCCAGCAAGCATGACGGTCGCGCCGATGGCGATGACGGTGAGGATGATGCTCCGATGGAGCGCGACGAACTCGACGACATCATGGATGCCGAGTTTGAAGAAGTGAAAGACGACGACAAGAAGAAGTCGTGATTTCCGCCTGCAGCGCATCCTTTGAGGCTCGTGCTTTGCACTCGCACCTCGGGATGAGGTTGTATATGACGTGAACAAGCCCTCACCCTGAGGTGCCCGCTGTTTTGCGGGCCTCGAAGGGCGAGGGCGACCCACAATGAATGATCCCCGATGGCCAAACGTGACTTCTACGAAATTCTTGGTGTAGCGAAAGGTGCTGATGAAAAGGCGCTGAAAACGGCCTATCGCAATCAGGCCAAGAAATTCCATCCCGATGCCAACCCCGGCGACAAGACGATGGAAGCAAAGTTCAAGGAAATCAACGAAGCCTATGACGTGTTGAAGGATCCGCAAAAGAAAGCGGCCTATGACAGGTTCGGCCATCAGGCCTTTGAAAATGGTGCTGGTGGCGGACGCCCCGGCGGACCGGGTTTTGGCCCTGATTTTTCTTCCTCCATGTCGGATATTTTTGAAGACCTGTTCGGCGGCATGATGGGCGGGCAAGGCGGTGGCCAGCGTCAACGTGGGCGTGGTGGTAGTGGTGCGGCACGGGGATCTGATCTTCGCTATAATCTCGAAGTGAATTTCACTGATGCCTATCGCGGCAAATCTGCCAGCGTGCGCGTGCCGTCGTCTGTGACATGCGAAATCTGCAAAGGCTCCGGCGCCAAGCCCGGCACGCAACCCAAGACCTGTGGCACCTGCAATGGTGCTGGAGCAGTGCGGTCGCAATCCGGCTTCTTTACCGTCGAACGGGCCTGCCCCACTTGTGCTGGGCGCGGCCAGGTTATTTCTGATCCTTGCACAGGTTGCGGCGGTCAGGGGCGTGTACAGAAGGAACGCACACTCTCGGTCAATATTCCGGCTGGTGTCGAAGATGGCACGCGCATTCGCCTGTCGGGCGAAGGGGAAGCGGGTTCACGCGGTGGCCCGGCGGGGGACCTCTATATTTTCATCTCCGTGCGCCCGCATGAATTCTTCCAGCGCGAAGGTGCAGATCTGTTCTGCAAGGTGCCTATTTCCATGGCGACGGCGTCGCTTGGCGGTGATATCGAAGTACCCACCATTGACGGCAAAAAAGCCCGTGTGGCCATCCCTGAAGGCGCACAATCGGGCAAGCAGTTCCGCCTGAAAGGCAAGGGCATGCCAGTGCTGCGCTCAGCGCAGTTTGGCGACATGTATATTCAGGTCTCGGTGGAAACCCCGGTGAACCTGACGCGGCGGCAGCGGGATTTGTTGCGTGAGTTTGATGGGCAGGCGGGTAACAACTCGCCGGAGTCGGAAGGGTTCTTCTCGAAGGCAAAGGCGTTCTGGGATGGGTTTGGGAGTTAGAAAAGGTCGGAATAGTCGCGTGCTCCATGGATAACGTGGAGGACTTCGACGCTATTGTTCTTGATGCGATAGAAAATCAGGTAGTCGTGATAGGGTTTTCTGCGGATTTCAAATTGAACATAACGTTGCACAACGACTGAACTCTTCGGGGAGTCTCCAATTTTTTCGCAAGCATTTTTCAGTTCAATCATAAATGAAATGGCGCGCTTGGGGTTATCTCTTGCGATCCAACTTCCAATTTGAGCGATGTCGCTTTGGGCTGCGGGCGTTATAAAGACCTTCATGCAACAGCTTTTTCGACCATTGCCTCATATTTGGCAATAAGTTTGTCAAAAACGTCCTCCGCAGGAATCAGTCTTCCAGCTTCTGCGTCAGCCAATCCCAACTGAATCGCAGCATCCAATGCTGCCAAGCGCGACTCACGCTCTTGCACAAGTCTGATGCCTTCACGGATCACTTCACTTTTTGAGCCATAGCGGCCTTTTTCAACGAGGGCTTCGACATAGGTTTCGAGTGTGGTTCCAAGATCAGCGCTGATGGCCATGGGTTTGTCTCCTTTTCTGCTTCCATAACAGTTATTGGACTGGATTTCAATTCAGTGTGCGGGCTAACCTTGGCGGATGCACCTTTCCCCCACCGAACAAAACATGCTCTCCGGCCACCACGGTCCTGCCTTGCAATTTGCCATGCAGCTTGTGGTGCAGGCCGCACACGTCCTCAAAGCCCCGCACCTCATCCCTGTCACCTACGCCCATATCGATGCGTGTTTTTATAATGGACAGGCGCATGTGGACTTTGCGCAGTTCATGTTGGACCATGGTGCGACATTCCCCATTCCGGCCTGGACGAATAATGGGGTGGTGTCCGAAACGCATCCGCATTTGTACGCCGGCAATCCTGACACAGAAATGGTTGAGGGTGCGCAAAAGCTGATGTCGCTCTATGCTGCATTGGGCTGCAAGCCGACATGGACCTGCGCGCCTTACCAGATTCCGGGTGGACCCAAATTTGGTGAGCATATTGTTGTCGGCGAATCCAATGCGGTGACTTATTACAACTCAGTCACCGGGGCGCGGACCAACAAGTACGGTGACTATCTTGATGTGGCTTGTGCGCTGGTGGGCAAGGCGCCTTTTGCTGGGTTGCACACGGATGAGGGTCGGCAGGCTGAATTGCGGTTTGATGTTTCTGGGCTACCTGAGTCATGGCGCGGTGAGAACATGTTTCATCATTTGCTTGGCCACCATGTGGGGCGGGTGGCCGGGCGGCGGGTGCCTGTCATTACAGGTTTGTTGCCGACTGCCACCCCTGATGATTTGAAAGCGGTGAGCACCGCTGTTGCCTCCTCCGGTGGTGTTGAGCTGTGGCATGGTGTTGGCATTACGCCCGAGGCGGCAAAACTTGATGCTGTTTTCAGTTCTGGTGAGGCCTATACACTCACACGCGATGATCTCATCAAGGCGCAATCGCAACTCTCTACATCCCGCGATGGTCCGCTTGCCATGGTGGCGCTAGGAACGCCGCATTTTTCGGCCACGGAATTCCGCGCGGTTGTGGACGCATTAGATGATCGCAAGGCCACCATCCCATTCACCATCACGACGTCGCGGTTTGTGTGGGACTATATCAAGGGCAAAGGCTGGGATGTCATTTTGCAGCAGGCAGGTGTTACGATCATCGGTGATATCTGCAGCTACTATGCGCCGGGCATCAATGGCATGAAGGGCCGCGTCATGACCAATTCGGCGAAGTGGGCCTATTATGCGCCGGGCATGTTGCCAGTAGAGGTGTGCTTTGGCTCGCTTCGCGAATGTGTTGAGAGTGCGGTGCGTGGCGAGGTGTGGCGCGACCCCTCGCTGTGGGGTGTGGCATGATCACGGGTAGTATTCTCAATGCCGGTAAGGCTCATGGCCCGGCTCTTGTTCTGACGGAGCCACTCAGTTTTTGGGGCGCTTATGACCCGCGCTCGGGCTGCATTGTTGACACGCATCATCCGCAGTCGGGGCTTTGCCTTGCTGGTCATATCCTGCTCTTGCCGGAGACGCGGGGCAGCGGGGGCACGCCCGGCGGCATCGCCGAGGCCATCAGGCGGGGCACGGCGCCACTTGGCATCATTCTCATGACACCGGACATCAATCTCGCAATTGGTGCGGCGGTGGCGGCGCGGCTTTACGGGAACACTTGCCCTGTCTTGACCGTTACAGAAGCTGATTATCGACAGCTCACTCTGGCGCGTCACATTGCGATTGCAGAAGACGGTCAAATAACCGTATAGTTACTTCTGACAGAAGGAACTTTTCACATGAAACATATTGGTCCCATTCCTCAAATGGGTTTTGGAACGTGGAAACGCAGTGGTGAGGATGGATATCGCGAAGTCATGACAGCACTTGAGGTAGGCTACCGCCACCTTGACACGGCTGAGGCTTATGACAACGAGGAAGATGTGGGCCGTGCCCTTGCGGAATTCGCACTGGCGCGGAAAGATGTGTTTGTCACCACCAAGGTGGCACCAGAAAATCTGGGGCCGGGTCAGGTCAAGCCCCATGTACTGGCATCCCTCAAAAAATTGCGGCTTGAAAAGGTTGATCTGTTGCTGGTGCATTGGCCCTCGTTGCAGGACCGTTACGACATTCGCGACTATATGGCGCAATTTGCCGCCGTGCAGGACGAAGGACTGGCTACACACATTGGTGTGTCCAATTTTACCAAGCGACACCTTGCGGCAGCACTTGAGGTGTTTGGCGCACGGCCCATCGTCACCAATCAAGTGGAAATACATCCGCTGTTCCAGAACCGCATCATTGTTGACCACTGCCAGGCGCTTGGCATTCCGCTAACGGCCTATTCGCCTTTGGCGCGGGGAGCTGTGAACGACAGTGCTGTCATACAGGCCATTGCAAAACAACACGGTGCCTCATGTGGGCAGGTGGCCTTGGCGTTTCTGATGGCGGAGGGGCATATCGTGATCCCTACATCCAGCAATCGGGCGCGCATGGCGGAGAATCTGGCGGCGACAACGCTCATGTTATCTGACGAACACATGGCGGCAATTCGTTCGATCACGGACAATCGCAGACTTGTGAACGGCTCATGGGCACCAAAATGGGATGTTTGAAAGCCGGATGTCTGTGCTATCCGTAAATGTAATATGACATTTTTAGCTCCCCGCATTGCCAGTCTCGCCACTGCTGTTCCACCTCACATTCTTGAACGTGATTTTGTAGCCGCTGAATCCAAACGCATCTTCGCCCGCTTTGGCGATGATTTCGAACGCATGGCAAGTGTGTTTTATACGACTGGCATTGACCGACGTTATTCGGTCTGCCCGGTGGACTGGTTTGAGACGGCCACCAGCTGGCGCGACCGGGCGAACCGTTTTCTGGAGGGTGCCAAATCGTTGTTTCGGCAAGCCGCCGGTGAAGCACTTGCGAAGGCTGGAGTTGCAGCCCAAGACATTGACGCCATCGTCACCGTGTCGTCCACTGGCATTGCCACACCATCCGTTGAGTCACATGTCATGCACGAGATGGGTTTTCGCGACGATGTGTTGCGGGTGCCGGTTTTTGGCCTGGGCTGTGCGGGTGGTGTGACGGGATTGGCCGTTGCTTCCCAGCTTGTAAATGGTGGCACGCGGCCACGCAAGGTTTTGCTGGTGATCATTGAACTCTGCACTTTGCATTTTCGCCCCGATGAAATGTCGAAATCCAATATTGTGGCGACTGCGTTGTTTGGCGATGGTGCGGCGGCTTTGGTGATCGGTGTTGATGGCAATGGTCCCATCATCGAACATACGGGTCAACACACCTGGAACAACACCCTCGATATCATGGGCTGGCGTGTGGATGATGAAGGACTGGGTGCGATTTTCG
This sequence comes from Hyphomicrobiales bacterium, assembly GCA_031430915.1. GTDB lineage: Bacteria > Pseudomonadota > Alphaproteobacteria > Rhizobiales > Aestuariivirgaceae > Aestuariivirga. The sequence continues at coordinate 22,615 of JANPCL010000158.1, read as the reverse complement.
CACGCAGTATTCCCGACCTTGTGTTGACGGATTTGCGTCCTGCTGCTGATGCGTTTTTGGCGCGTCATGAACTTGGCGCTGGTGGTATTGATCATTTCAGCTTCCACCCCGGTGGCACAAAGGTGGTGCAGGCGTTGGAGACTATTTTTGCAATGCCCGAGGGGCAGCTTGCGGATGAGCGGGCCATCCTGAAAGGCTATGGCAACATGTCGGCACCAACTGTGATGTTCGTGCTGGAACAAGCTTTCAAGACGCAGGTAAAAGGGCGGCGCTTTGTGGGGTCACTGGGGCCGGGGTTCACGGCGAGTTTTGCGACCTTGGTGCATGAGTGACAGTATTGGACAGTTGGTCGTTTCCCCAGACGGTTGTCATTGCCGGACTTGTCCCGGCAATCCATTGTTCAGCGGGCGTGATCTTCCGGAATGGCTCCGCTCCGGTTGAACCATGGATTACCGGGACAAGCCCGGTAATGACAATGTAGTGTGAGGTGAAATGACCACCGCCTCCTTCATTTTGTTGCTCGTCACCCTTCAGCGCATCAGCGAACTTGTCATCGCTCATCGCAATACTGCTGCGTTGAGAGCCAGAGGTGCTATTGAACATGGCGCCAATCATTATCCTGTCATGGTACTTCTGCACGCCTCTTGGCTTGCTGGTCTCTGGTGGTATGGCTCGAATGCCATCGTGATCTGGCCGTTGATGGCGCTTTACTTCTTGCTTCAAGGCTTTCGGATATGGATTCTCGCATCGATTGGCCGGCGCTGGACGACGCGGATTTTATCTGTGCCCAGTGAAACACTTGTGGCGCGCGGGCCCTATCGTTTTATGAAGCATCCCAATTATGCGTTGGTGCTATTGGAGGTGCCCTTGCTGCCGTTGGCTTTGGGACTCACGTGGTTCGCGGTTTTTTACGGCGTACTGAATATTGCGATGCTGGCTTGGCGAATTTCAGTTGAGGAAGCTGCCCTCAAGGCATCGCGTTGAGTAATGACAGCTTGCCAAGTGCGGGAAGCTTGATAGCGAGGTCGTTGGGGTCGAGGCCGATGGTCTCTCCAAGAAGATGCAGTTCTACGCCCTCCTCCATCGCCAAAGTTCCGCCAATCAAACCACCCCAGGCAAAGCTGTAGCCAGACTTGCTGGGGGCAATTGCCGTCTGGAAGCCGGAACCCAGCCAGTCCTTGCCCACGGCCACGGGCGGCAACTCGGCGTCAAAGCCGGGGGTGTGCCTGACGACCCAACTGACGAAGGTATTGGAATTGGGACCCGGCCAGACAGCGTAGCTGCCCTTTTTCGAAAAGGGATAGGCTGCGATCTGCTGTTCGATGCGGGGAATGAGGTCTGCGGCTTTGTCGCCTTGCAGACGGTAAATCTCGCGGGGTGCGTTGCCATACCAGAGAGCGTCAGCCACATAGGCGTCCTTGCGGACAGGCGTGCCCCAGCCCACCACGTCATAGCGAGTCCAGGTTGTCGCTCCCTCAGGCTTCAGCACAATCGACATGTGTTCGGCGAAAATGCTTTTCCAGCGGCCTGTGCGCGATGCGAGGATAATGACTGTTGCAGGTTTGGAAGCGGTTGCCTCTGGCAGCAGGCCGGATGAGGCCCAACTGGCAACTTTCCAGTTTTCCGGCCAGCCCTTTGCATAGCCGAGTGCTGCGCCCACTGAAATAGGCAAGAGCACCGTCAAAGCCAGAAACCATGTGAGATATTTGAGCGCCGTCCTGATCATGACGATAGTCCCAGCATGGACTTGGGGCCAAATTTGGGCGCTTTGCATTTTTGTTATCCGTTGCTAAAGGCTCGTTGCATGATCATGAAACTTGCCATCGCCGGAGCCGGCGGCCGCATGGGCCGGGAGCTTGCCCGCATCGTCAATGATACGCCGGGCTGCGTTCTTGCAGGCGGACTCGAAGCCAAGGGATCTGCCTATGTCGGTATGGATTATGGCACACTGTTTGGCGTGGCCAATCTCGGTGTCAAGATCACCGATGATGCAACGAGCCTGATGCCGATCATTGATGGCATGATTGATTTTACCATCCCCTCTGCCACACTCGAACTTGCAAAGCATGCGGCAGACCACGGCAAGGTGCATGTGATCGGCACCACGGGTTTTGAAGCGGCTGGCGAAGCCACCATCGCCTGGGCGGCGCAACGTACACGCATTGTCAAATCCGGCAACTACAGTCTGGGGATCAATATCCTGCAGGGCCTCGTACAAAAAGTGGCCTCTGTCTTGGGCGATGAATTCGACATCGAAGTTCTGGAAATGCACCACAAGCACAAGATTGATGCACCGTCAGGTACGGCGCTGATGCTGGGCAAGGCTGCGGCGGATGGCCGGCAGGTCAACCTGCAGGCCAAGTCGGTGCGCTCGCGTGATGGTCACACGGGTGCCCGCAAGGCGGGTGACATTGGATTTGCCACCTTGCGGGGCGGGGCTGTGATTGGTGATCACACCGTGATGTTCTCCAGCGATTCAGAGCGCATTGAACTCACCCACAAGGCGCAAAGCCGCGAAATGTTTGCCAGGGGTGCAGTGCGTGCAGCCCTGTGGGCGCAGGGGCAGAAGCCCGGACTTTATGACATGCAAGATGTATTGGGATTGAACTGACATGACTGGAACTCTCGTCCTCGTCCGCCACGGACAATCGGAATGGAATTTGAAAAACCTGTTCACCGGCTGGAAAGATCCGGCGCTGACAGAGAAGGGCATTGGCGAGGCGCGGGCTGCAGGCCAACGCCTGAAAGCCAAGGGCTTGAGGTTTGATATCTGCTTCACCTCGGCTTTGTCGCGGGCGCAGAACACACTGAAATTGATTTTGGAAGAAATGGACCAGACTGGTTTACCGGAGACACGGGACCAGGCGTTGAATGAGCGTGACTATGGTGAACTCACCGGCCTCAACAAGGATGATGCGCGCGCGAAGTGGGGCGAAGAGCAGGTGCATATCTGGCGTCGCAGCTATGATGTTCCGCCGCCCGGTGGTGAATCGCTCAAAGATACACTGGCGCGGTCTTTGCCCTATTACGTGCACACGATTCAGCCGCATGTGCTGGATGGCAAGACTGTGCTGGTGGCAGCGCATGGCAATTCATTGCGCTCGTTGATCATGGCGATTGAGGGTTTGACGCCGGAGCAAATCCTGAAGCGCGAACTCGAAACCGGTGTGCCGACGGTTTATGTGTTGAATGCCAACTCCACGCCAAGGTCAGTCGAGATTCTGTCAGCCTGACGCCACGCGACCAGCTTCCCACCCGAGGATGGCTTTCTTGCGGGTGAGGCCCCAGTGGTAGCCGGTCAGTGCACCGGATTTTCCCAGCACGCGGTGGCAGGGGACGACGAAGGACATGGGGTTTTTACCGACGGCGGCACCGACCGCACGGGCGGCTTTCGGACTGCCTACTGAGGCTGCGATGTCACCATAGGTGGTGGCTTGGCCTACCGGGATTTTCAAAAGAGTTTCCCAGACACGGATTTCAAAGTCGGTTCCGATGAAGGTGATGCGCAAGGGTTGGTTGGGGCGGAAATTTCTGTCGGCGAAAAGCTGAGCGGCAAACGGTGCAGTTTCTGCAGAATTTTCCGTGTACTGAGCATTTGGCCAACGGCGGGTCATGTCTGCCAGACTTGCGATCTCGCCACCTTCGTCACAAAAAGCGAGGCCACAGAGGCCGTAGGGTGTGACCATCACCAGTGCTACGCCAAAGGGTGAGGGATGATAGCCGTAGGAGATTGCCAAGCTTTCACCCTTGTTCTTGTAGGCACCCGGGCTCATGCCTTCATGCGTCACGAACAGATCATGCAAGCGGCTGGGGCCTGACAAACCCACATCCAGCGATGTCTCGAGAATGCTTTGGGATTGTTCAAGCATGCGCTTGGCATTGTCGAGGGTGATGGCTTGCAGAAATGCCTTTGGCGTCAGGCCGGCCCAGCGGGTGAAGAGACGTTGCAATTGGTCGGGCGTGAGTTTGACGCGCGAAGCGAGGTCGTCGAGGGAAGGCTGGTCACGCCAGTTTTCGCTGAGATGGGCGATGACGTCACAGACCTTGGCGTAGTCGTCGAGTTGCGAGTGTTGGGTCATGCTGTGAAACTAGGGCAGTCGCGGCATTGAAGCCACCCGATTTACGTGCGGTGTGTGCGGCGCATCCTACGAGGCATCGCAAGAGGGCGATGCGCCTCAGGATGAGGGGTTTCTGGTTGTCCCAAACTACTCATCATCCCGAGGTGCGAGCCCTTGCGAGCCTCGAAGGATGCGCCAGAAGCTCACTCTACGCCAAGGCCTGCCGCAATGCTGTCGACAATGACTTTCGTTCATCTGCGCCCAGAAATGATCCTACTTCCGTCAATGCCCCGCGATAGGACAGCAGCAACCGCCCTACGATTTCGCGGGCTTCATCAAACTCCAGTTCGACACGCAGCCAGCGGCGGTTGAATTCCAGTGTTTCACTTTGTCCGGCGGGGGAGAGGCGTTGCAAGGTTACGAGATCGTCTTCCACGACGATGCGTTCGGCCCTTCTGGCATCGGCAAAGTTGGCGCGGAAGGCCCACCAGACCAGAAGCACATCAAGTCCCATGAAGCCCGTGATGGGCCAGGCTCCCGCCACCAAAAACAGCAAGCCACCTGCGAGATTGATAAAGACCAGAATTGCCATGAGCGCCACAAAGCCTTCCCGCGACAGCGAACGATGCGGGATGAGCGTCACACTCCAGTTCTTTGCGGGCTTGCCTTCGGACATGGTCACGATGATTATGGGGTGGAGCATGAATTACAAGGGCGATACGGGAATAGATGGCGCGCAGATTGCCGCAAGGCACGATTGAAGAGATGTTCCGACGGTTTCAGGTGGAGAACCCCGAGCCCAAGGGCGAACTTGAGAGTGTAAATAATTTCACCTTTCTGGTGGCCGTGGTGCTGTCAGCGCAGACCACTGATGAGGCTGTCAACAAGGCGACGCGGGCTTTGTTTGCTGCTGCCCCCACGCCTGAAGCAATGGTCGCTTTGGGTGAGGAGCGGGTACGGGATTACATCAAGACCATTGGACTGTTCCGTGCCAAGGCCAGGAATGTGGTGGCACTGTCGAAGCTGATGATCGATCTGCATGGATCAGAGGTGCCGCATTCACGCGAGGCGCTGGAGGCGCTTCCGGGTGTTGGGCGGAAGACCGCCAATGTGGTGCTGAATATAGTGTTTGGCGAGTCGACAATTGCCGTTGATACGCATCTGTTTCGTCTCGGCAATCGACTGAAACTGGCACCAGGCGGGACTCCGCTTGAGGTGGAACAGAAATTGTTGAGGGCCGTGCCGCCTGCCTATCTGCGCCATGCCCATCATTGGCTGATCCTGCACGGGCGCTATGTGTGCAAAGCGCGCAAGCCTGAGTGCTGGCGTTGTGTGATTGCGGACTTGTGCCCGTTCAGGCCAAAGAGCGTTGCACCTGTTTGAACAGGTGGACGAAATAGGACGTGGCAAAAATTGGCACCATCAGATTTGCGACGGGTATCAAGACCAGAAGGGCTGGAATGAAGCCTGCAGTAAAAACGGTCACAGCATTGTCCTTGCGCAAGTCTTTCGCTTCTGACGGTTCCATGAAACGCATGGCCGCCATTTCGAAATATTCCCGCGATAGCAGGTAAGCATTGATGATGACGAGGACGATGGCACCGAAGCCTGTGAAAACCAGCGGCAAGGCGAGGAGGTTCACAACCAACACCAGCAAGCCGAATTGAATGGCGAGCCAGATCGACTTCAGAACCGGTTGTGGTTTGCCGACGGGGTCGCTGACATAGTGTTTGGTCTCAACTTTTGCTGCGACGTCATCCAGATAGAGTCCTGCGAAAAGGGCTGTCACCGGCACCATCAAGAAGAAAAAGGCGGCGATGAGGCCAAGGCTCGCAACTATGGCAGCCAGCGTTTCCACCCATGGCCAGGGAAACAGGGTCAAGAACCAGAAGGCGGCCTGCACGGCCAGGAACAAGCAGATGAAAAGCAGCAACGACAAGCCAATCGACTTCCACAAGACAGTGCGGAATTCGGGCGAGGTGACGTCGCCCATGGCTTTGAAGGCAGCTTTGATCATGGCGCATCAGTTAAGTGTTGCGACTTGTTTCTGCAAGATATCTCCGCTAGGTCGCAGCTTCCAACTGAGGATTTGACCCGTGACAGAAAAGATTGACGTACTCACCATCGGCAATGCCATCGTTGATGTAATTGCCAAGGTGGATGAAGATTTCGTCGCACGCGAGAAACTGGTCAAGGGTTCGATGAACCTGATCGACGAAGCGCGGGCAGAGGAACTGTACGCCCATATGGGCCCGGCCATGGAAATTTCCGGTGGCTCTGCTGGCAATACGGCAGCAGGAGTTGCGTCGTTCGGGGGCAAGGCTGCCTATTTCGGCAAGGTGCGCAATGACCAGCTCGGCGGGATTTTTCGGCATGACATGACGGCGCAAGGTGTACATTTCGGAACGCAGGCGATGGGCGATGGTCCCGCTACGGCGCGGTCTTTCATTCTGGTGACGCCGGATGGCGAGCGCACCATGAACACCTATCTGGGTGCATGCGTGAACCTGGATGAGCGCGATGTGGATGCGGTGGTCGTCAAGGCAGCAGCTGTCACCTACATGGAGGGCTATCTCTATGACAAACCGGATGCGAAGGCGGCGTTTCGGCTTGCTGCAAAAATTTCGCAAAGTGCAGGCCAACTCACATCAGTGACATTGTCTGACTCATTCTGTGTGGAGCGGCACCGGGATGACTTTCTGGATTTGATCCGCAGGCAGATTGATATTGTGTTTGCCAATGAGACCGAGATCAAGGCCCTTTACAAGACCCAGAGTTTTTCCGGCGCAATAGATGCGGCACGGAAGGATTGTCCTCTCGTTGTAGTTACGCGGTCCCACAAGGGTTCGGTAATTGTGCAGGGGGCGGATACGATTGAGGTCCCGGCCCACCCGGTGAAGGCTGTCGTTGATGTGACGGGGGCCGGAGATTTGTTTGCGGCCGGGTTTTTGTTTGGGCACACGGCGGGGAAACCCTTGGCGCATTGTGCGCGGTTGGGGAGTCTCGCGGCGTCGGAAGTGATTTCGCATGTGGGCGCGCGACCCGAGGTGAACCTGGCAGTGTTTGCCAAGGCGCAGGGTTTGTTGTGAAGCAGGGAGTTTGTTGAGACACCCCCTCCCCCCTTCGGGGTACTCCCCCGGCCAAGAGGCCGAGGGAGAAATACTTTTCACCCTCATCGCCCTTGCGATGGGGGAGTACCCGAAGGGGGAGGGGGTGTTTCAGTGATCTCCCTTTAAGAGTGTTTGAACTCCGCCTTCCGCTTCTCCAAAAACGCGGCCATGCCTTCTTTCTGGTCGGAGCTGTCGAAGCAGTTGTAGAAAATTGCGCGTTCGCGTTTCAGGCCGTCGGCCAGGGACAGTTCAAGCGACTCGTTCACGGCAAGCTTTGCGGCAACTATTGCAGGCCCTGAAAGCCCCGAGATTTTTTCTGCGGTGATCAAGGCTTCCGTCAACAACTGAGCTGCCGGAACGACGCGTGCAACGACGCCCAGACGCTCTGCTTCCATGACGTCCATCATGCGGCCCGTGAGCACCATTTCCATCGCCTTGGATTTGCCGATCATTTTGGTCAGCCGCTGTGTCGCCCCCACACCGGGCAAAATGCCAAGGGTGACTTCAGGCAGCGCAAATTTTGCGGTGTCGGCAGCAATGATGAAATCAGTCGCCAAGGCCAATTCAAAGCCGCCACCCAGACAATAGCCTGATACCGCTGCGATGACGGGTTTTTTAATAAGGCCGATGTGATCCCAGCGCTTGAGAAAATCTTGCAACATGGCCTCGGACTTTGTGAAGTCTTTCATCTCGCGGATGTCGGCACCCGCTGCAAAAGCCTTTTCGCTGCCCGTGATGATGATGCAGCGAATGCCGTCATCGGCGTCGAATCCATCAAGTGCGCTGTTCATTTCGCTGATCAACTGAGCGTTCAAGGCATTCAAGGCCTTGGGCCTGTTCAATGTAATGATGCCGACGGCGGATTTGGTTTCTGTTGTGATGGTTTCAAACGTCATGGGTGTCACTTCTGGCAGGTGGGACAATAGAAGGTGGAGCGGCCAGATTGCACAATACGCGTGATGACGCTGGTGCAGCCGGGTGTGGCGCAATTTTCGCCTTGCCGATCATAGACCAGAAAGCGTTGCTGAAAAGCCCCCTTTTCGCCGGAAGTGCCTTGAAAGTCTTGCAGGGTTGAGCCGCCCGCTGTGATGGCTTCATTGAGAATGTCACGGATGTGGCGCACCAATTCTGCAAGGCGCGGATCGGAGCTCCTTGCTTTCACCAGTTTGCCTGCCATCAGTTTTGGCGAAATGCGGGCGCGGTGCAGGGCTTCAGAAACATAGATGTTGCCGAGGCCCGCAACCACATGCTGGTCGAGAAGGGCCGCTTTTATGGGTGCTTTCTTGTCGCGGAATTTTTCGGTGAGGTGGTCGAGGTGGAAGCTGTTGCCAAGGGGCTCGACGCCGATGTCCCGAAGCAATTTGTGCTCGTTACGCAGATGGGTGTCGGCCCAGTCCATGAAGCCGAAGCGTCTTGCATCATTGTAGATGACGCAGGTGCCATCATCGAGATGCCAGATGACGTGGTCGTGGGGGCCGGGTTCCGTGGCACCTCCGGCCGCATGGTAAAAGGCGCCGGGTTCAAAACTTGCGCCATTTGCTTTCACGATGGTGAACCGTCCTGTCATTCCGAGGTGCAGGATCAGGCTTTTGCCATTTGAACAATGGACGAGGATATATTTGGCACGGCGTTCCAGTGCCTGCACTTCAGCGCCGCGCATGATCTCAGCCATGCCCTCCGGGAAAGGAAAGCGCAGGTCTTTGCGGCGGAGATCGATGCGCTCGAACTTTCGCCCCAGCAGGGCAGGTTCCAGCCCGCGCTTTACAGTTTCGACCTCTGGCAGTTCAGGCACGTGACCCTCGTTATGGCTCGGACATTCTGTCCATGGAATTTCAATATGTTGTAGCCTATGTAGGCGACATGAGCATTGAAACCAAATTCGGCTTCCGCGATGTGGAAAAAGGCGAAAAGCAGGGTCTCGTCAACGAGGTGTTTGCCAAGTCAGCCGCCCGCTATGACCAGATGAACGACCTGATGTCCGGCGGTTTGCACCGCTTGTGGAAGGATGATTTCCTGACGCAGCTCAATCCGCCGCGGGGCGACCGGCCCTACAAGGTGCTGGATGTGGCGGGAGGCACCGGGGATATTGCCTTTCGCATCGCCGGTATTGGCGGGGCTGGAACCCAGGTGACCATTGCCGATATCTCGCCTGACATGGTTCAGGAGGGCAAGCGCCGGGCTGAGGCAGGAACTTTTGCATCGAAGGTGGATTTCACGGTTGGCAATGCCGAAGTGCTGGCCTTCCCAGACCAGAGCTTTGACGCCTATACGATTGCCTTTGGCATTCGCAATGTGCCCGATATTCCAAAGGCCCTGCGCGAAGCATACCGTGTGCTGAAACCGGGTGGGCGTTTCATGTGTCTTGAATTCTCGCACATGGATATGGACGCGCTGCAAAAGATTTATGACGCCTATTCCTTCACCGTGATCCCCGCTGTTGGCAAGGTGGTGACGGGGGATGGCCAGCCCTATCGTTACCTCGTCGAGTCAATCCGCACCTTCCCGAAACAGCAGGACTTTGCTGACATGATCGAGGTGGCAGGCTTTTCGCGGGTGACCTGGCGCAACCTGACGGGCGGTGTTGCTGCCATTCATTCGGGATGGCGCGTCTGATGGCTTTAGCTGTCACCAATTTTTTTCGCATCCTGCGCGCCGGGTTTATTTTGGCGCGGCATGGGGCGCTGTTGCCGCCGGAACAAACGGCGCAATTGCCCTGGATTGCGCGGCAGGGTTTGTCCCTGGCGCAGTTCGGCAGTGATACGCGCGAGGCGGGGCAGAGCAACCGCATTTCCGCTGCACTCTCAGCACTCGGTCCAAGCTACATCAAGCTCGGGCAGTTTCTGGCTACACGTCCTGATGTGATCGGGGCCAAGCGGGCGTTTGAGTTGAAAGTGCTGCAGGACAAGTTGCCGCCGTTTCCGATGAATGTGGCCAAGACCATCGTGCTAAGGGAACTGGGGCAGCCCGTAGAAAGCCTGTTTCAGTCTTTCAGTGAACCCATTGCGGCGGCCTCTGTGGCACAGGTGCATAAGGCTGTGACCCATGATGGGCGAACAGTTGCAGTCAAGATTCTCCGTCCAGACGTAGACAGACGCTTTGCCGCAGATATCGACAGCTTCGGCTTTGCAGCGCGGATGATGGAACGCTCCTCGGCTGAGGGTCGTCGCTTGCGACCTGTTGCGGCTGTGGGAATGCTTGAACAATCCATGAAGCTCGAGCTTGATCTTCGCATGGAAGCATCGGCGCTGGCGGAGATGGGAGAGAGCATCAGGCACGATCCCGGCATTCGTTTGCCGAAGGTGGATTGGGCCACCACGTCAAAGCGCGTGCTGACAACGGAATGGGTGGATGGCACACCCATGGCCGATGTGGAGGCGCTGCGGGCGCGTGGTCTTGATCTGATTGCACTTGGCGACACGGTCATCCAATCGTTTTTGCGTCATGCCATTCGCGATGGTTTCTTTCATGCTGATATGCACCAGGGCAATCTTATGGTGGGGCCGGATGGCAAGTTGGTGGTGCTGGACTTCGGCATCATGGGCAGGCTCGGCATGAAGGAGCGTTTGTTCCTGGCCGAAATTCTCTATGGCTTCATTACCCGCGACTACATGCGGGTGGCGCAGGTGCATTTTGATGCGGGCTATGTGCCGCGCACACAGGACGTCAATAATTTTGCCCAGGCGCTGCGCTCTATTGGCGAACCCATTCTGGGTTTGCAGGCAGACCAGATTTCAATGGCGCGTTTGCTCACGCAATTGTTCGAGGTGACGGAACAGTTTGAGATGCAGACGCAGCCGCAATTGCTGCTGCTGCAAAAAACCATGGTCGTGGTGGAAGGTGTGGCTCGCACGCTGAACCCCAACCTCAATATGTGGAAAACGGCTGAACCTTTTGTGCGGGGCTGGATTGAGCGGACGCTTGGGCCTCTGGGGAAACTGGAAGAAGCGGGCGAAAGTGTAAAAGCCCTGGCTCGCATGGCCTTGCAATTGCCAACACTTTTGGACGAAGGCCACAGGGCCATGCAAACTTTGGCGGCACAGCAAGATGTGGCGGCTGAGACAAAGGCGAAAACAATAGGAGCGATGCAGCCCTGGCAATTGGCAGCCCTGGTGTTTTCATCCATCGTTTTGGCCTTGATGGTGGGGCAATTGCTATGACACAGTCTGTTTTGCTGATTATTGGTGGTGGCATTGCCGCCTACAAATCGCTGGAATTGATCCGTGAACTGAAGAAGCGCGGGTTCGCAGTTCGCGCCATCATGACCAAGGCGGCAGAGCAATTCGTAACCCCCTTGTCGGTGGCAGCATTGACTGGAGAGAAAGTTTATTCCGACCTGTTTTCGCTGACAGACGAAACCGAGATGGGACATATCGAATTGTCGCGTTCGGCTGATCTTGTGGTGGTGGCACCTGCCACGGCTGACCTCATGGCGAAGATGGCTGCAGGTCTGGCCACTGATCTGGCTTCAACCACGTTACTGGCGACGGACAAGCAGGTTTTGATTGCACCGTCCATGAATGTGCGGATGTGGCAACACCCGGCCACCCACCGAAATATCCGTACACTGCACAGCGATGGTATTTTGTTCGTTGGACCCAATGAAGGCGACATGGCCTGTGGTGAATTTGGTCCGGGGCGCATGGCGGAGCCTTTGGAAATTGTGTCGTCGATTGAAACAGCACTCGCACCACAAGCAAAGCCATTGCTGGGCAAATATGTGTTGGTTACAGCGGGCCCAACGCGCGAGGCAATTGACCCGGTGCGCTACATCTCCAATCATTCCTCTGGAAAGCAGGGTTATGCCATTGCTGAAGCGGCCAGAACATTGGGAGCGCAGGTTACGCTTGTAAGCGGGCCTGTGAATTTGCCGTTGCCGTTGCCGCCTGGCATTGGTGTTATTCATGTCAACTCCGCAGAGGACATGTTGCATGCCGTTCAGAGTGCACTGCCTGCAGACATTGCGGTTTTTACAGCGGCGGTGGCGGATTGGAAAGTCGCTTCTGTGGCCGGAGAGAAGATCAAGAAGCGGGATGATGGAAGCTTGCCATTGCTTTCGTTTGCCGAAAATCCGGATATTCTGAAGTCCATCGCCTCCATGAAAAAAGGCCGGCCCAGCATCGTCGTGGGATTTGCAGCGGAAACGGAAAACGTTCTGGACCATGCCAAGGCAAAGCTTGCGAAAAAGGGCTGCGATCTCATTGTGGCCAATGACGTATCGCCTGACGGTGGCGTGTTTGGTGGTGATCGCAATACCGTGCATCTGGTGACTGCGGCCGGAGTCGAAAACTGGCCTTCCATGTCGAAAGCTGACGTGGCTACAAAGTTGATGGCGAAACTGGCGGGGATGTTGTGAAACTCGCCATTCTCCGTCTGCCGCACGGTGCAGACCTGCCGTTGCCATCCTATGCCACAGCTGGTTCTGCTGGCATGGATTTGCGCTCTGCAGAAGACCTCATCCTCAAGCCCGGGGCGCGGGCGCTGGTTTCCACGGGGCTTGCGATTGCTCTACCTCAAGATTTTGAAGCCCAGGTCCGGCCCCGATCTGGCCTTGCGGTGAAGCATGGCGTGACGGTGCTGAATTCGCCGGGCACTATTGATGCGGACTACCGGGGTGAAATAAAGGTGCCATTGATTAATCTGGGTACGGATGATTTTGTCATCGCGCGAGGAGACCGGATTGCGCAGATGGTGGTGGCGCCTGTAACGAAGGCGGAACTGGTTGAGGTTGATGTGCTGGATGGCACGATGCGCGGAACTGGCGGGTTTGGCAGTTCGGGCAAATCGTGACCTGGGTTGATATTTGCACCACTTGTGTTACAATCAGTGACAGAAGGAGAGCCATAAAATGAGCGACACTTTTTCAGTCCGGCTACCTGCGGAGCAGACCGCTTTTCTGGACAAGGTGGCGAAGGAAACTGATCGTTCGCGTAACAAGATCATATCTGGTGCAGTTGCGCGAATGATGGACAATTATGCCTATGTTGAAAAGTTGATAGAAGAGGCGGACCGGGACTTCGAAGAAGGACGCATCGTATCGCATGAAGAGGTGATACGCAGAACCCAGGCTGTGATTGATCGGCGGAGCAAAACCTGATGTTCCGCTTGCGGTGGTCCGAACGTGCCGCCCGGGATTTTGAAGACATACTCGACTACATTGGAAGTGAAAATCCATACAATGCACGCCTTGTGAGAGACCGGATTCTCAAGTCGATTGCCAATCTCGAGATGTTTTCACTTGGACAGGAAGGACCTCGGGGCACATTCAAGCTCTATATGCCCAAAACGTCTTATTTTGTTATTTTCAGGCGCGATGAAAAAGGTGATGTCGGCATTCGCGCCTTTATTCACGCCTCGCGGGATTGGGAAGAGTTTGATTGGAGCGACGTCTGATGGCCCTCTCTGACTCTGAAATTGAACGCTACGCTCGCCACCTTGTTCTTCAAGAAGTTGGTGGACCGGGACAGAACAGGCTCAAGGGTTCTTCAGTTCTGGTCATTGGTGCGGGCGGTCTTGGCGCACCTTTGCTGATGTATCTTGCCGCTGCGGGGGTGGGGCGCATTGGTATTGTCGATCATGACACGGTGTCCCTGTCAAATTTGCAACGGCAGGTTATTCATGCGACCGAGCGGGTGGGGATGTTGAAGACTGCGAGCGCTGCCTTGCAGATTGCATCCATCAACCCGCATGTTATGGTGGAGCAATATCCGTTGCAGCTCAGCACCGAAAATGCACTCGACCTGATTTCGCGCTATGATGTGGTGGCCGACGGGTGCGATAATTTCCCGACGCGGTTTCTGGTGAGTGACGCTTGCTACTTTGCAGGCAAGCCACTCGTCTCGGCTGCCGTCGGGCAGTTTGACGGGCAGATGTCGACGTTCAAGCCCTACGAGAACCAGAACCCGACCTATCGCTGCTTCATTGGCGCGCTTCCGGAGCGCGGATTGTTCCCGGCTTGTGAGGAGGCGGGGGTGATGGGCGCGCTTCCTGGTATCATCGGTTCCATGCAGGCCATGGAGGTGATCAAGGAATTGCTGGGCATTGGCGAAAGTCTTGTCGGGAGAATTTTGATGTATGACGCTTTGTCAGCGCGATTTTTTGAGACGAAGCTGGCTTGGTCGCCCGACAATCTGCTGACCGGGAGCAATCCAACGATTCACGATCTGCGTCCCGGTAACTATAACGACGGCTCGAACCGAACCATATAAAGATTTCCTTATATAGGTCTTGCCGCCTTGCGTTTGGTTTGCTATAGGCGCGTCCAACCATACACAGGATGAGGATTTATCATGAGCACGCATGACTATGTTGTTGCCGATATCAAGCTGGCAGACTGGGGCCGCAAGGAACTGGATATGGCTGAAATTGAAATGCCGGGTTTGATGTCGACCCGGGCTGAATTTGCAGATTCGCAGCCGCTCAAAGGTGCGCGCATCACCGGTTCGCTGCACATGACCATTCAGACAGCGGTGTTGATCGAAACACTGAAAGCGCTTGGTGCGGATATCCGTTGGGCGTCTTGCAATATATTCTCGACGCAGGACCACGCAGCAGCCGCTATCGCGGCAGCGGGCATTCCGGTGTTTGCCGTCAAGGGCGAGTCGCTCAAGGACTACTGGGAATACACCGCCAAGATTTTCGAATGGCCCGATGGCAAGCCCACGAACATGATCCTTGATGATGGTGGCGATGCCACAATGTATATTCTGCTCGGCGAAGAGTCGGAATCAAACCCTGCCTTGATCGCCTATCCAAAGGCTGAGGAAGAAGAATATCTCTTCGCCCAGATCAAGAAGCGCCACAAGGAACAGCCAGGCTGGTTTGCGGAACAGCGCAAGGCCATTATCGGTGTTACCGAGGAAACCACCACGGGTGTGCATCGGCTTTACGAATTGCAAAAGAAGGGCAAACTACCGTTCCCTGCCATCAATGTGAATGACAGCGTCACCAAATCCAAATTCGACAACAAGTATGGCTGCAAGGAATCATTGGTTGATGCCATTCGCCGCGGCACCGATGTTATGATCGCTGGCAAGGTTGCCGTCGTCTGTGGTTATGGCGACGTGGGCAAAGGCTCTGCGGCGTCGCTCCGTGGTGCGGGTGCGCGTGTTGTTGTTACTGAAGTTGATCCTATATGCGCACTGCAGGCTTCAATGGATGGTTTTGCCGTGCAGACCTTGCAGCAGACTTTGCCAACCGCTGATATTTTCGTGACGGCTACCGGCAACAAGGATGTCATCACACTCGATGATATGAAAGACATGAAGGACATGGCGATTGTCTGCAACATCGGCCATTTCGACAATGAGATTCAGGTTGCGGAATTGAAGAACTTCCCCTGGACCAACATCAAGCCGCAGGTTGACGTGATCAAGTTCCCCAAGGGCAACCGCATGATCCTGTTGTCGGAAGGACGCCTCGTGAACCTGGGCAACGCCACGGGCCACCCAAGCTTCGTTATGTCAGCCTCATTCACCAACCAGACACTGGCGCAGATTGAAATTTATGCCAATCGTGCCAATGGCAAATACAAGAATGAAGTTTATGTGTTGCCGAAGGAACTCGATGAAAAAGTTGCGCGGCTTCACCTGGCCAAGCTTGGTGTGACACTCACCGAATTGAAGCCCGAGCAGGCATCCTACATCGGCGTGACACCGCAGGGTCCTTTCAAAACGGATGCTTATCGCTATTGATTTTATCGCGATCCGATACGAAGGGTGTTGCAGCAAAAAGTTGCAGCACCCTTTTTCTTTTGGGACGAGCCTCACTATAGTCAAGGGCTGATTCGGGCTGTTGGGTTGAACAGTCAGGCGGTCGGGGCAAAACACAACGGGATTTCAAACAAGGCATGGATGCGGGACTCCCATTGCTGTCAACCGTCATGACGGGTGGCGCCAGCGCCATCGAACTGGCGGCTCTTGGCACCATGGCGGTGGGACTGGCTCTCACCGTCATCAACCTGAACCGGGCGCGGCGCCAGCTGGTGCAGACACAGCGCCGCGTGGGAGAACTTGAAACCCAACTCAATGAAGTTGAAGCTGCACTCTACAGCGAATCGCAAATTCTGCTGGTCTGGCAAGGTCAAGGCGATACGCCCCAGCGTATGGCGGGTGACATGCATGGCTCGGCTGAGGTGCCTTTGACGCTGGACGCAGTTTCCAATTTCAACGCATGGCTTGAGGCAGATTCCGTTTCTGAGGTTACACTCAATCTGGTGGAATTGCGGTCTTCGGGCCGGGCTTTCAATATTGGTGTCAAAACCCTCAAGGGCGAATTGCTGGAGGTCGACGGAAGACCTGCCGGAGCCCACGCAACCTTGCGCTTCCGCCCGCTGGCGGGTGATCGGCGGCAGTTGACTGAACTCTCCTATGACGCCTCAAAACTGGCGCGGCAGGTGCAACGCCTCAGCGCCATATTGGATGCTGCACCCTACCCCGCCTGGATCAGCCTGCCAGACGGCAGCTTGAACTGGGTGAACCAGGCCTATGTCGCGGCCATGGAAGGCTCCGATATGCAAGGAGTACTGCGGGCGGGGCGAAACCTTTTGGCCGCTGACCAGATTGACCGCAGCCGTGCGCAAGCTTCCACAGGACTTGTGGGGCGCGGGCGCACCGTGTCGCGCGGTTCCATGCGGGCCTATAACGTGCACCAGCGCGAGATTGACGGCGGCACGGTTGGCTATGCAATAGAAGTAACGGCACTGGAAGAGGCCGAAAAGGAACTTGATCGTCACGTCAAGGCCCATGCTTCAACTCTTGACAAGCTGGAAACGGCGATTGCGATTTTTGGACCGGACCAGCGCTTGCGCTTCTTCAACCAGGCCTATGTGAAACTCTGGTCACTGGATGAAAATTGGTTAAAAACACAACCGCTTGATGGAGAGATTCTGGATCGCCTGAGGGCGCAGCGCGTGTTGCCGGAACAGGCGAATTTCCGCGAATGGAAAGCCAAGCAACTGGCGGCCTATACCACCTTGGAGATGAGCGAAAACTATTGGTACCTGCCCGATGGACGATCACTGCATGTGATCTGTGAGCAGCACCCCTTTGGTGGTGTGACTTATCTCTACGACAACATGACCAAGGAATACCAGCTGGAGAGCCGCTTCAACGATCTGTCGAATGTGCAGCGGGAGACCCTCGACAATCTGTCGGTGGCGGTGGCGCTGTTTGGTTCCGATGCGCGGTTGAAACTGTTCAACCCCGCCTTCCAGCGGCTGTGGGATATTCCTGAACCAGAGCCAGGCCCCGGCCTGCATGCCGACCAGTTGAGCCAGATGCGCGGCTATTCCATGGAGGCCCGTGCGGCCTGGCAGGACATCCGCTTTGCGCTCTCTGCCCTTGAAGGCCAGCGCAAGCGGCTGGATGGGCGCGTGGCCCATGACGGGTTGGTGTTGAGTTATTCTGCCGTGCCGCTGCCAGACGGCAATGCGCTGTTGTCCTTTGCCGACATTTCGGATGCGGAACGAGCCGAGCAGGCGTTGCGCGAACGGGCCGAAGCACTGGAGGCGGCTGACCGCTTGAAGAGCCAGTTCCTTGCCAATGTATCTTATGAAATCCGAACCCCTCTTACCAGTATTTCCGGTTTTGCTGAAACGCTTGATCTTGGCATTGCAGGTCCGCTTTTGGACAAGCAGCGGGAATATGTGCTGGACATTCGCCGCTCGTCGGATGAACTCACGTCGATCATTGATGCCATCATTGATCTGTCGGCTATTGATGCGGGTCAAATGGAATTGCGGCTGGCGCGGGTTGATGTGCCATTGCTGTTCGAGCGTGTTGCCCACCGCATGCTGCCAGCGCTGGAACGGCGTGATCTCTCCCTGAGCATTGAACTTGCTGATGATGTGACGAGCATAGTGGCGGACCAGCAGCGCATGGAACAAATCCTCGGGCACCTGATGTCGAATGCCATCGGCTTTTCGCATCCGAGGGGCACCATCACGCTGGGGGCACGCTTGCGCAATGGCCTTCTGCAAATCTGGGTGGCGGACCGGGGCAAGGGCATTGAGCCTGACTTTCAGCCCCGCGCCTTTGACCGCTTTCAAGCCAAGCCTGCAGCGGGAAGCCACCGTGGTCCAGGGCTTGGCCTTGCCATCGTCAAAAGCTTCACGGAATTACATGGCGGCACGGTGGCGCTGCAATCGCGCATCAATGAGGGAACAACAGTGGTGTGCAATCTTCCTGTGAACGGACCGCTGTCGCGACAGACGAAGGGTGCGGCGTGAGTCAGGGGTTTGAACAGACCGTGCTGCTTGCAGGTGAAGCAGAAACTGCGGCCTTGGGTGAACGACTGTCGCTGTGGGTTCGGCCCGGCATGTTGGTGTTGCTTAGGGGTGAACTGGGTGCTGGCAAATCCACACTGGCGCGCGCTTTCATCCGTGCCCTGATGACGCCTGATGATGTGCAGGATATTCCAAGCCCGACGTTTTCGTTGATCCAGACTTATGACGACACGCGGGTTCCGGTGTTTCATGCTGATCTCTACCGCTTGGAGGATGCAAGCGAGGTTGATGAGCTTGGGTTGGAGGGGTTGCTTGCGACTCATGCCGGGCTGGTGGAATGGCCGGACCGGATGGAAGGGGTATTGCCCCTTGCTGGAAAGAGACCTCATCAGCCCTTCGGGCAGCTTCTCCAGAGGAGAAGCGACTCGATGGTCGACCTCCCCTCACTCTCAGACATTTCGGGAGGTCCATCAACCAGTCGCTTCTCCTCGGGAGAAGCTGCCCGAAGGGCTGATGAGGTCCCGGTGCTAAAGGTAACCCTTACAGGACGGGGGACATCGCGGACGGCGCAGTTGCAAGCGACAGGAGATTGGGCGCGACGTTTGGAGCGGGACGAACGGCTTACAACATTTCTTCAGACCACGCCGCATGCAAATTCAACGCGTGCCTTTTTTGAAGGCGATGCATCGTCGCGACGTTATGAAAAGCTTATGGCTCAGTCCGGTGAGGTTGTTCTGTTGATGGATATGCCACAACGGCCTGATGGTCCGGTTGTGAAATATGGAAAGCCCTACAGCCAGATTGCGCATCTGGCTGAAAACATTACAGCCGTTGTCGCTATCAACAAGCATCTTGTGTCACTGGGTTACAGTGCGCCACGGGTACCTGCCTTTGACCTTGCCTCAGGATTTGGCTTGATCGAGCCCTTGGGTGACAAGGTCTTTGGCCGCATGCTGCTGGCGGGCGAAGATATGCTGCAACCACTGGAAACGGCAGCGGCGGTGTTGGCTGACATGGTGGACAAGCCCTGGCCGCGCCAGCCTGAAGCTACACCCGGCGTTTCGCACACGGTGCATGATTATGATGAACAGGCACAACTCATCGAGGTTGACCTTCTGCCAAGCTGGTTCATTCCCCATGCGCGTGGTGTTGAAGCTGGGGTTGAGCAGAAACAGGAGTTTGCGGCGATCTGGTCGTCACTGCTGCCATTTGCACGCTCTGCCATTCCGGTTTGGAACATCCGCGACTATCATTCGCCCAACCTGTTGTGGCTTCCCGAACGTGCAGGTCTGCAACGGGTGGGCATCATTGATTCACAGGACGCGGTGATGGGCCACCCGGCCTATGATCTTGTCTCGATGACGCAGGATGCGCGCGTGGATATCGAACCTGAGATGGAAGACCATATCCTGTCCCATTACATTTCTTTGCGCATGCAAAAGGGTGACTTTGACCGGGATGATTTTCTTACCGCCTATGCGGTACTTGGAGCACAGCGAGCCACGAAAATTCTCGGTATCTTCGCGCGGTTGAACAGGCGGGATGGCAAGCCGGCCTATCTCAAACATATGCCGCGGGTATCGCGTTCCCTGGCTCGCAATCTGCAACACCCGGCCTTGTTGCCGTTAAAGCAATGGATTGTGACGCACTTGCCGGAAGCGCTTGAGGTTGGACAATGAGGGGTGTCTCCCATGCCATGATCCTTGCTGCAGGCTTTGGCATGCGCATGCGGCCTTTGACATTGACGACACCGAAGCCCTTGATCAAGGTCGGTGGCAGGGCCTTGATTGATTATGCTGTCGACAAGTTGGCGGATGCAGGTGTTCAACGAGCAGTGGTCAATGGGCACTATCTGGCGGAGCAGATTGAGGCGTGGAGTGGTGCCGTTGTTTCGCCGCCTACAGTATTTTCAGACGAGCGGGATGCCATCCTCGACACGGGTGGTGGAGTAGCGCGGGCTTTACCCCTGTTGGGCAATGATCCGTTCTTTGTGATGAACGCAGATTGCTTCTGGGTGGATGGTGCTGTGCCTGCACTTGAACGTTTGAAGCAAGCCTGGGACGATGCGGCGATGGATTGTCTGCTGCTGGTATGTGACCCTGTTGCCACGACTGGATATGACGGTGCTGGTGATTTTGTTTTCACCGAAAATGGCCGCATTGCACGCGCGAAATTGGATCCAACGGCCAGGGCTTTCGCCTATATTGGCGGATACATTGTGCATCCTCGTTTGTTCCAGGAAGCGCCACCGGGTGCCTTCTCCATGAACAAGCTGTGGGACCGGGCCATTGCGAACAACCGGCTTTTTGGTCTTGCCCATGATGGACATTGGTTGCACGTTGGCACGGTTGAAGCAATTGAGGAGGCGGAAGCCTTTCTCCGCCGGAGGTAGGGTTGGCCTATTCGGTCTACAGCATCGCATCGGAACAGCCCTTCTTGCGGGTGCTGGCGCGGGCTGTGTTGGCGGGGTTTCCTGTTGGTGACGCATCGGTGCCCTTGTCGCGCTGGACCATTCTGGTGCCGAACCGCCGCTCTGCCCGCAGCTTACAGGCGGTGTTTCTCGAAGAGAGTGGGGCGCGCTCGCTTTTGATGCCGCTGATCAAGCCGATTGGTGACATTGATGAAGAACTTCTGGGTAATGACTTGCCTGAAGAGGGTATTGCCGCAGGCATTTCACCTGTCGACCAGTTACATGCCATTCTTGCTCTTCTCATGCAGTGGGCGGCGGGGAATTCCGACTCTGAGCTGGCGCAGGATGTGCGCGATTCCGGTGGACAGGCCTTCGCACTCGCCGTGAGCCTGCAGCAGTTGCTCAACCAGTTTGAGACTGAAGATGTGGATGTGGGCCTGCTCAAGGGCGTTTATGACCTTGATCTTGCTGGCCACCGTCAGAACATTCTCGCGCTGTTGCAGGTGATTACATGGGACTTGCCGGCGCAATTGCGGAAAGCCAATCGCATCGGCCCTGCGGCGCGGCGCAACATGATGATCCGGCTGGAAGCAGCACGAATTGCGGCACGACACCACCGGGGCCCGATCATCGCCGCTGGTTCCACCGGCACCAATCCGGCGACACGGGATTTGTTGCAGGCCATTGCGCAAGACGGAAAAGGGGCTGTGGTTTTGCCAGGTCTGGACCGTGGCATTGATGATGCAGGCTTTGAGGCTATCACGCCGGAACATCCGCAATTCGCCTTGAAGACCATGCTGTCACAATGGGGTTTGACGCGTGGTGATGTGCAGGCACTTGGACCCGATGAAGGCCTGCGAATGGCATTGCTGCGCGAAGCCCTGCGCCCCGCCAGTGTGGCTGATGATTGGTCTTTCCGCCTCAAGAACAAGACGGCAAAGGTGCAAGTGGCCTTGCGCGGCGTGAGTCTGGTCGAAGCTGTGGATCGACAGCAGGAGGCAGATATCATCGCACTTCGGCTGCGCCAACATGTGGCGGGGTCGAAGGGCAAGGCGTGTGTCATCACGCCGGACCGTGACTTGGCCACACGCATTGCTGCTGCCTTGCGGCGCTGGAATTTGTCGCTGGATGACTCGGCGGGTGAACCCCTGATCCACCATGGGCGGGCCGCACTTTTGGTGTTGCTGTTGCGCAGTGTGGAAGAAAAATTCACAGCCCCCAGCCTGTTTGCGTTGCTGCTTCATGAGGCATGCTCCTTTGGTTTGCCGCAGGGCGAGCACCTGCATGTGGTGCAGGCGCTGGACCTTGCAGGGTTTCGCGGACTGCCTGAAGCCGAAGGGCTTTCCGATCTCGGCAAGCGGCTTTCCGCGCGGCAAGTGGCCTTGGGCGATGACGTTCACGCCCACCCAATGTTGAAAATCTTGTCGACTGAGAGGTGGAGTGACACCATTGCGCTTGCGGCGAAGCTTGATGCAACACTGACGCCGCTACGCAACGGTGAGGATCGTCCGTTGGCGGAGCATATTGAGCGGCTGCTTCATGCACTCGACACATTGTCACCTCCAGAAGAGGACGTCTCTGTTGCCGACGAGAGTTTTGCCAGCATTATGCAGGCCCTTGCGGAGGGGTCACACTGGCATCCGCTGCTGCCCTTGTCCAAGGCACAGCACAGCATTGTCAATGCCCTCACAAAGGAAACCCTGCGGCCAGCGCAACGGCTTGGTTCGCAGCTGGCGCTGTATGGTCTGGCGGAAGCGCGGCTTGTTGAAGCCGACCTTGTAATCCTCGGTGGGCTCGTTGAACAGGTGTGGCCGGC
>JANPCL010000157.1:0-31312 GCA_031430915.1 Hyphomicrobiales bacterium | reverse complement strand
GGTAGGCTTTTCCATGGGCGGCGGTGAAGTGGCGCGTTATCTGTCCCGCCATAACAGCAAGAAAATCAAACATGCGGCTCTGATATCCTCCATCGTGCCCTACATGCTGAAAACCGATGACAATCCCCACGGCGTGCCGTCCGCAACATTCGACAAGATGACCGAGGCCATGAAGCAAGACCGTGCCAAATTCTTCACCGGATTTTTTGAGGATTTCTACGGCATGGGATTGATCGCAGCACCCGTCAGCGATGAGGTTTTGCAATGGTCACGTCAGGTCGCCATGCAAGCTGGCCTCAACGCCACCCTCGCCTGCGCCAAGGCCTTCGCAACCACAGACTTCCGCAAGGAACTGCCAGCCTTCACGATGCCGACATTGATCATTCATGGTACTGCTGACAAGACCGTGCCCATCGACACCTCGGCCCGTCCTGCAGCCAAAGGCATCAAGCAGTCCGATCTCGTGGAATACGACGGCGCTGCCCACGGCCTCCTCGCAACGCATAAAAACGAAATCAGCAGATTGTTGGTGAAATTTCTGGCGTAACTATTTTTGCGCGCAATCATTCAACATCCGCCAATTCAACAGTGAAGCGCCAGGGCCACCGTGAACACTCAGGCTTCCAGATAATCCATGCTGCGTGCCAGTTCGCGTGCGATCTGTTTCGACTTGTGCACACCAACTGAGAACGGCTCGAACGACACAAAGCCCTTGTAACCATCGGCCATCAGCCGTTGCACTTGGCCTTTGTTGTCGATCGTGTCATCGGCATCGACCAGAACCCGCTCGGGGTCGCGCATCGTTGCCGCCGTATGCGTCTTGTCGGTCACACCCGACACATGGATCAAACCCGTGCGCGCGCCGAAGACATCTTTCTCACTCGCAACGAAATGATGGAAGGTGTCGTGGGTGAGCTTGAAGCGCTTGGTGCCGCCCACATCGTCAATGGCAGCGAGGGCTTCAGCTTTCAGGCGCAGCGAACATTCCTCAAAACCGAGAGGCTCCACACAGCCGATGAGGCCGTGATCCTTGAGGATTGTCTTGAGACCAGCGAGCGCTACCCGCAAACCATCCAGACGTTCCTCCGTAGACGGACGGAATGTCTTGTCATTGGTGGGCACGAGAATCAGGTTCTTTGCGCCGGTAAGGGCCGTGTAGTCGGCAAGCTTGTTGGCTTCATCGGCCTTGGATTTGTTCCACTGGTTCCAGCGTTGCAGAGCATTGACGTTGATAATGGTGATGCCCTTGTCCTTCGCCAGCTTGCCGATCATCTTGGCATTTTTGTTACCCATAAGGGCTGTCGGAATATCATTGCGAATTTCAACAGCGTTGATACCAAGGCGCAAGGCCAGATCAAAAAATTCAGCATAGCCCAGTTTGGGGGCGACCATGTGGTTGAGTGCAAATTGCATATGCTGTGTCCCGCCATTGATTTGTCAGGGCACGGATTAACATTGCTGGAGGAATTGCGCAGCGTCGGCTTTGCACAATCTGTCAAAACCTTTCACGGAGGGGGGAGGTAGTTGGCAGTGTGCACACGCAGCGGAAAAGGGACCTCAATACAGCCCGCGCAGCAACCGGTCGATATAGGCCTTCTCCTGATCCGACAGCCCGCGTTCATTGGCTTTCGTACGCAATGTCTCCAGAATTTCGCGCGCCCGCTGCATCGCTTCTTCATTGGGCAACATGTCCTTGTCAGGCCCTGTGTCCGGGTTACGGCTGGCGCGGGGGCGACCCAGCGGATCGTCCTTGCCACTGCGTCCTTCACCATCCTTGGCGTCGCCGCTTTGCTGGCCTTGACCGGCCTTGCGCATTTCCTCAGCCAATTGCTGTGCCCCCTTGCGCAGCTTGTCCAAGGCTTCTCCCTGCTTCTGCAGGGCGCCGTCCTTGTCGCCGTTCTTCAGGGCTTCGCCCGCCTCACCCATGGCGCGTTCAGCATCATCCAGACTGGGGTTCTGGCCGCCTTGGCCTTTCAGACCCTTGAGCTGGTTCTGCAACTGTTGCTGCCGGTCAGAAAGGCCCTGACCTTGACCCGGCTGCTCCCCTTGACCTTCACCTTGGTCGCCAGGTTGCTGACCCTGCCCCGGCATACGCTGGGTTTCATCCATCAGGCGCTTCTGTTTCTTCATCATGTCGCCCAAGCCCTGCATCATGTCGTCCATGCTGCCGTCGCCTTGCGACTGCTGGCTTTCGCCACCGGGCTGGAGATTCTGCAATAGTTTGTCGAGTTCATCCAGCATCTGCTGGGCCATGTCATTGTTGCCGCCCTTCGACATGTTCTCAAGGTCGCGCATCATCTTCTCGAGGTCTTCCCGCGAGATCGACTTGCCTTGGTCACCGGGCTGTTTCGGGCCACCTTCTGCGGCACGCTTTTCAGCATCATCGCGCATGGCATCAAGATATTTGTCCATGGCCTTACGCATCTTGTCCATCAATTCGGCAATGCGTTCTTGCGGGGCACCTTCACGCAGGGCCTTTTCAAGTTCTTCCTTCAGGTTTTTCAGTTCGGCCCGTAGATCTGACAGCGAACCATCTTCCAGCTTCACCGCGAGGTCCCACATCATGTCCATGGCCGCGTGAATGTCAGGATAGCCGGATGAATTGCGCAGGCGCGAGGAAATCGCCCCCATCATGATAGAGGGGGTGCGGCCCTCGAACAGGTCCTTGGGGTAAAGATTGACCGCATCAATCAATTCACTCACATGCGCGGCGCGTTCAGGATAGAGAATGAGCTGCTTGCGTTGTTCGATAAGCGCACGCGGAAGCGCGCGGGAGAACACCCGCTCTGGCATTTTGAAGGTGACAGTTTCTGATTTGCCCTGATGGCCAGCCGCATCTTTCGCCGTCATGTTGAGGTTGACGGTGAAGCCAGCCCAGGGGTGCTTGGCAAGATCGCTACGGGACTGGCCCTTTTCATCCTTGCTGTTGCCGCGCTTCAGGGCGAATTTCAGTTCAGGTGCATCAAACAGGAAAATGCCGTTGGACTCAAAGCCCACCTGACCGTCCTGCTCGTCAGCAAGTTCAAGCTCTCCAGTAATTTTGCGCACACCATAATCGTCCTTGGCTTGCCACTTGAGTGTGAGATTGCCTTTCCGATCTCCGGTCGGCTTTTCTGAAACAGCAATGGTGGGAGCCAGATCGGGCAATAACGTCACAGGGAAGCGCGCAAGTTCCTTGGAGCCATCACTCACCACGATGGTGGTGGGTCGCGTCAAGGTCGCTTCCGCTGTAAGCGTGCCGTTCTTGATGTCGCTCTTCGCTTTCATGTCAGGCAAAACATCAGTGGTGCCGGACGAGAAAAATGTCAAAACAGGTTTCTCTGCACCGGCAACGCGAAGCGTGAAGACGGCATTCTCAGGCACTTCAATATCAGCACCCGTGGCCAGCTTCTCCCGGATCACCGCACTGGTCAACAACAGCGGCGGGCGGCCCGTATAGGCGGGCGGTTTGAGCCACGCATCAATCGAGAGGGCGACAACAGGGGCAGCGGGCACCACCCGGGCGGCCTCGCGCAGGTTCTGCAAAACCCCGCCCTGACCCAGAATGAAAGCGGCAACCAGCCCCAAGGCGACAGGCACCCGCAGCGCATAGGGGTCAAATATGCGCCAGCGCGATTGTGGTGGGACGAGCCTTACGTGGTCAAGCTTGGCGAGTTGGCGCTGCTTGTGTTCGGTCCACAGGCTTTCCGCACGAGGGTCCATGATTTCGGAGGCCAGGGAATCATCGGCGCTGGAAAAACCACGATGGTCTACAAATGAGGCCTGTTCGATTCTGCGCAAGGCCTGCAAACGTTTGATGCGCGGCATGTGAAACAGCGGCCACAGGGACCAGATGAAAACCCCTGCCAGCACAGCAAGAAGTGCAAGCCGCAACATAAGTGGCAAAACATTGAGTGCCCCTGAGGCAATGAGGGCAAGACCACCACCCAGCACCAGCAGCGGCTTGGCCCAGGCGGCCCACAGGTTTTCAAAACCCATGAAAAACCGCTGCCAACCTACCTTGCGGTCCAGGCGTTTCAGGGTCTCGGGGCGCGGATCAATCGACATAAGATCACCATGCTAACACAATCGGGCCGATTTGTGCCGTCACATTCAGTTTCTTATCCCACCTGCCACGGTGCCAGATGGTCGAGCCCGATCAATTCTTCGTAACTGGGGCGCGGGCGGACCACGGCGTAACTATCACCTCGCACCAGAACCTCCGGTACCAGGGGCCGCGTATTATAGGTCCCCGCCTGTACCGCGCCATAGGCCCCCGCCGTCATGATGGCCAAAAGGTCGCCTTGTTCGGGACGCGGCATGCGGCGATCCTTGGCGAAATAGTCTCCGGTTTCGCACACACCACCCACCACATCGGCCACGATCATCTCGCCGGATTTACGTACTTCTGTCACTGGCCAGATATCATGGTGGGCATCATAGAGTGTGGGGCGGATCAGGTCATTCATGGCCCCGTCCTGAATGACGAAGACCTTGGTCTCATTGTCCTTGAGATAGATGACGCGCGTCACCAGAATCCCGGCATTGCCCACAAACATGCGGCCCGGCTCCAGCACCAGCTTTAATCCCAACGGACCCAGCACGCGCTTCACCATGGCGCCATATTCATCCGGGTGCGGTGGCACATCATTGTCACCCTTGTAGGGAATGCCGAGGCCGCCCCCCAGATCAAGATGGCGGATGTTGTGACCTTCACTGATCAACTGCTTCGTCAACGCGCCCATCAAGGCATAGGCTTTTTCGAAGGGTGCAAGCTGCGTGATCTGGCTGCCGATGTGCATGTCAATGCCTGCAACATCGATACCCGGCAGCTTCGCCGCATTGGCGTAAACTTCACTGGCGCGCAAATAGGAAATACCAAATTTGTCGCCTGCCTTTCCTGTCGAAATCTTGTGGTGTGTCTTGGCATCCACGTCGGGGTTCACACGAATGGACACGGACGCCCGCTGGCCGATGCGATTAGCCACCGCTGATAGCAATTCCAGTTCCGGTTCGGACTCAACATTGAAACAGGCAATGCCTTCTTTCAACGCCAAAGCCATTTCCCGCGCCGTCTTGCCAACGCCGGAAAACACGATCTTGCGGGCGGGAACACCTGCCATCAGGGCACGGCGCAATTCACCTTCCGACACCACGTCCATGCCAGCCCCCATGGCCGCCATGGTCTTGATCACAGCCTGGTTGGAATTGGCCTTCATGGCGTAGCAGATCATGTGATCCGTGCCCTCAAAGGCCTTGTCCATCACGCTGTAATGCCGCTCCAGTGTGGCGGTGGAATAGACATAGAATGGTGTTCCCACCTCATCTGCGATGGCGGAAATGTTCACACCCTCGGCATGGAGCACGCCGTCACGATAGTCGAAATGATGCATGTTCTAATGGCTTTGTGTAAACTTGGGAGCTTCAGGGTCGCCACGCACACCACATGAGGCGACGGCGATGGCGATAGCGATCAAGAGGCAGGCGAGAATGCGGGTCATTTGGTTTTTCCCTTCAACTGTTTCAGCCAGCGCGCGGCTTCGCGTTTGACATTTGCGGGTGATGTTCCACCGAGCGCCTTGCGCAACGCAACTGAATTTTCAACCGTCAGAACTTTGAAAATATCTTTTGTGATCTTGGGCTCGATGGCCTGCAAATCCGTCAATGACAATTCATCAAGTTTTTTCTTCTGCGATTCCGCCAGTGCAACAATGCGTCCCGTAACGTGATGCGCATCGCGGAACGGCAAGTTCAGTTTTTGCACCAGCCAGTCGGCCAGGTCCGTTGCCACAGCAAAACCCGAAGACGCAGCATCATGCATAACCGCCTTGTTGGGTGTCAGATCGCGCACCATGCCGTCCATGGCGGCAATCGCCAGTGCCAGTGAATCAATGGCGTCGAAGGCGGGTTCCTTGTCTTCCTGCATATCCTTGGAATAGGTCAGCGGAAGCCCCTTCATCACAACAGCCAGCGCCGTGAACGCACCCAGAATTCGCCCAGGCTTCGCCCGCACCAGCTCTGCAGCATCAGGATTGCGCTTCTGCGGCATGATGGAGGAGCCCGTGGTGAATTTGTCCGACAGCGAAACAAAGCGGAATTGTGCCGAACACCAGATCACGATTTCCTCGGCCAAGCGTGACAGGTTGATGGAGCAAATCGTTGAGGCCGCCAAAACTTCCAGCAAAAAATCCCGGGCGGAGACAGCATCCATGGAATTACGCAATGGCGCATCAAAACCCAAGGCCTTCGCCGTCATCACACGGTCAATCGGATAGGGCGTTCCAGCCAAAGCTGCTGCCCCCAGCGGCGACAGGTTGATGCGCTTTCGTGCGTCCTGAAAACGTCCACGATCCCGCGCGATCATTTCCACATAGGCCAGCATATGGTGGCCAAAGGTTACAGGCTGGGCCACCTGCAAATGCGTGAACCCCGGCATGATGGTGGCTGCATGGGTAGCTGCCTGCTCTGCCAGCGCCATTTGCAAGCTGTGCAGGGCCTGGTCCAGTTCATCTACCACGCGGCGCATATAGAGCCTGATGTCCGTTGCAACCTGGTCATTGCGCGAACGGGCCGTGTGCAGGCGGCCTGCGGGAGTGCCGATCAAATCACGCAAACGTTGCTCGACATTCATGTGAATGTCTTCAAGAGCATCCGAAAACTGGAATGAACCGTTATCTATTTCAGCCTTGACCTGATCGAGACCCTTCAAGATGGCCGCACAGTCGGATTTGGAAATAATGCCCTGCTTCGCCAGCATTTGCGCATGCGCCTTGGAGCCCATGATGTCCTCGGCAAACAGGCGTTTGTCGAAGGAAATGGACGCATTGATTTCGCCCATGATGGCCGCTGGCCCCTCAGCAAACCGTCCGCCCCACATTTTGTTTGCCATGACCCTGCCCGAATTACGTAAGAAGCGTCATCCATGACCCAACCTACAGAAAAAAACCGTTCCGCCCTGCCATTCGTCTTCGCCTTCATCGCAGGGGTTGCGGGCATTTACTGGTTCAATAGCGAACCACGCAAGCAGGAAGTCGCGGCACCTGTAGTGACGGCTCCGGCGGCAAGCGGATTTTCTAAAGCCTTGGCCACCGGCCCCATGGCGGGTGTGATCATTCACGCCGCCCGCAAGGAAATCACCCCCTTCAGCTTCGCCAATGACAAGGGCGAGACCATCGACCTCTCGAAATGGAAAGGCCGCGTCGTGCTGCTCAATCTCTGGGCCACCTGGTGCTCCCCCTGCAAAAAGGAAATGCCAGATCTGGCGAAGTTGCAAACAGCGCTGGGCAGCAAGGATTTCGAGGTGGTGGCCCTGAGCGTAGACCGCAAAGGCCTCGACGCCTCAAAAGCCTTCCTGACCGAAATAGGCGCCAGCAATCTCGCCGCCTATGTCGAACCAGAAGCCAAATCCCTCGCCGCCCTGCAAGCCTTGGGTTTGCCTGCAACAGTGTTGATTGATCGTACAGGCAAAGAAGCAGGCCGCATTCTGGGGCCAGCAGACTGGGCATCACCTGAGGCGCAAGGGTTGGTGAAAGCGTTGCTGGCGGAGAAGTGATGCTAGCACTTGCTAGATTAATGCGGTTGTGCTAATCTCTTGCAATGATTGAGGCTCAACTGAATATACGTTCAACTAAAGCTAAAACGCTTGCCAGCAAGCTGGCGAGACAACAGCGTCGTACGGTGTCTCAAATTGTTGAAATGGCTTTGGAGCAGTATGCGCAAACGTCGCCGACGGCGGAAGCCACTTTTGCTGAGAATGGAAAAGAAGAGAGTTTTTGGAAGCGCATAGCACGCATGAGTCGAGACTCTGATGGCCCGGATATTGACCTTGAGGCCATTATCAATGAACATCGCGTGCCTCACAAACCTATCGAGTTGTGATATTTCTGGACACCAATGTTGTTTCAGAACCGATGCGGCAAGAGTCGAGCGCTGCCGTTGTTGACTGGCTTGAAAAGTACGAAAAGCATCTTGCTCTCTCTACAGTCGTTTTGGCAGAAATTGCGTTCGGCATTTTTTCAGTCCGCAAGGCCGAAAGATCGCCGCGATGGCTCGACCAGTTGCTTTATATCCGCGAGAAATACGAAGGCCAAATACATGCTTTTGATGAGAAATCAGCATTGATTTACAGTCGCTTGATGGGTGATCGGAAACTTGAGGGCCGTCCGATTTCCACTATCGACGGCATGATTGCTGCGATTGCACTCCGCCACGGAGCTAAGCTTGCAACGCGCAACATCAAACATTTTCAGGGCCTTGGCTTGAAACTTATCAATCCGTGGACTGACTAGAGCAGTTCCGTGTTTGGTTCGATCAAAACTCCACGCAAGCTACGTCATTCCCGCGGACGCGGGAATCCAGACTTTCAACGATCTCGCTTGTTGAAAGTCTGCTGTCTAACTTTCGTCGGAATGCCGGAGTTTGTAAGTTGCTATTCCAACAAGCTTGGAACGGCTCTAATTTACCGCGTCGGCACCGGCTTCTCACCCCGATAATCATAAAACCCGCGTTTGGTCTTGCGACCGAGCCAGCCCGCTTCCACATATTTCACCAACAACGGACAAGGGCGATACTTCGAGTCACTCAAACCCTCATGCAGCACCTGCATGATCGACAGACACGTATCAAGCCCGATGAAGTCGGCGAGTTGCAAAGGCCCCATCGGGTGGTGGGCACCCAGTTTCATGGCTGTGTCGATGGCTTCGACGCCACCCACACCTTCATAAAGCACGTAAACAGCTTCGTTGATCATGGGCAGCAGGATGCGGTTGACGATGAAGGCCGGGAAGTCTTCTGAGACAGCTATTGTCTTGCCAAGGCCTACCGCAAAGTCCCGGACGGTTTTGAACGTCGCATCATCCGTGGCAATTCCGCGGATCAGTTCCACCAGCTCCATCACAGGCACCGGGTTCATGAAATGCACGCCCATGAATTTTTCCGGGCGGTCCGTGGCGGCAGCAAGTCGGGTGATTGAAATGGACGAGGTATTGGAGCCAAGCATGGCTTCCGGCTTCAGATGCGGGGACAGCTTTGCAAAAATCTCGTGCTTCAAGGCTTCCTTCTCGGTGGCCGCCTCGATCACCAGATCATGGTCGCCAAAGCCCGCAAAATCCGGCACGGCTGTAATGCGGGCAAGGGCAGACGTGCGCTGTTCTTCAGTGATTTTTCCCGACTTGACCTGTCTCGCCATATTACCCGCGATCAGCTCCTTGCCGGCGGCAATGCGCTCAGGCGCGATATCATTGAGACCAACTTCATAGCCTGCTAGCGCACAGACATGGGCAATGCCGGATCCCATTTGTCCGGCACCTATGACACCGACTTTTACGATTTTCATCTTGGTTATTTGACCAGTCCCAGTTTATTGAAAGTGGAACCTATTCTGATGAAGGGCGTATCGCAAGCGCCTTTCGCACCTGCGAAAGACGCCCAAATGTCACAGCCCGTTTCTGCTTCTCCCTCGAGTACGGCGGCCTTGTGGGCCTTTATGTTCGGCAATTTCATTATCGGCACAGGAGTTCTGTTGCCTGCAGGCCTGCTGAACTTTCTGTTGACGGATTTCAACCTGACGGCATCACAGGCCGGGCGGTTGATGCTGGTAGGCGGCATTGTGGTGGGAATCGGTGCGCCGGTTTTCGCTGCTCTGACCAGCCGTGTTGAACGGCGCTTTTTGCTGACAATGGCCCTTCTGCTCTATGCGGCGGGACATTTCGCTTCAGCCCTCGTGCCAAGCTTCGAGTTGCAGTTGGTGATCCGAGCCTTGACAGTGGTGGGAGCTGCCGTGTTCACACCGCAGGCTGCCTCAACCGTGGGGTTTCTTGTTCCGCAAGACAAGCGCGCAGGTGCAATTGCCTTCATCTTCATCGGCTGGTCAGCAGCCTCGGTTGCCGGAATTCCACTTGGCACCCTGTTGGCCGACGCCTTGGGCTGGCGTTCTGTCTATGCCCTGATGGGTGGCTTGTCCC
The DNA here is from genome assembly GCA_031430915.1 of Hyphomicrobiales bacterium. GTDB lineage: Bacteria > Pseudomonadota > Alphaproteobacteria > Rhizobiales > Aestuariivirgaceae > Aestuariivirga. The sequence continues at coordinate 21,371 of JANPCL010000157.1, read as the reverse complement.
TTGTGTCTGCACTTGCGGTCTGGCTCACCTTGCGCCCCGGCCTCTATGTTACACCGCTGAGCCTTGCTGCGTGGAAATCAGCTTTGTCTTCGCCGCTGCTCTGGACCGTGTTTCTGGTGACGCTGTGTTCCATGTCAGGCCAGTTCACATTGTTTGGCTATATAGCCCCCATTCTGAAACAAGGTTTTGGTGCTGGAACGCAAGCCATATCCGTGATGTTTGCCGTTGTGGGTCTCGCGGGCGTGTTTGGCAATACATTGGCCTCCCGGGTGGTGGCCCGCTTTGGTGTTGACCATGTGATTGCAATTGGTCTTCTGTCACTCTGCGTGGGCTTTCTGGGTGTGGGCTTGAGCTGGGGCAATCTGCCGGCGGCCATGCTGGCATCTGTGTTCTGGGGTTTGGGATCCTTTTCGTCAAATTCCCTGCAGCAAAGCCGACTGGTGGCGCTCGCCCCGCCCCTGGCCGCTGCAACAGTCGCACTGAACACATCTGTGGTTTATCTCGGCCAGTCCATTGGTTCATTTACAGGTGGCAAGCTGGTTGATGCCGGACATATGTCGTTCGCACCTTATGTTGCTCTTGGTTTCATGGCCCTGGCTTTAAGCCTGTCGCTGCTGGCCACGCGCCTCACGCGCCTGCAAGCTTCGGTTTCTTGAACAGCACGCTCAGCACCTGTGCCAGTTCATGGCCACGCCTGAGGATCAAACCCCCTTGTGCCACCACTGCATATTGCCCCTGCTTACGCGCCAGCGACGGATCCTTGATGATGCGGTAGAGCGGCTGCTCGGCCGCGCGATGAAACACAGAAAACACGGCCTTCTCGCGCGTGAAGTCCATGGCGTAATCTTTCCATTCGCCCGAAGCGACAAAGCGGCCATAGAGATTAAGGATTTGTGACAATTCGTGGCGATCAAAGGCCACTGATTTCACATGCTGTGCCGGAAAGCGAACCACCTCTGCACTGGAAGCCCCGCGAAACTGTTCATCAACACCATTCTCCATGCCGGAACCTCTTTTGCTTCCCGTTGTCATGTGGCTGTCACTTTGCGGTGCTGTTTTCGATTTGGCAAGACGGTCTGAAATACCCCAATTTTGCCAAAATTGGACCAAGTCTTGGACATCTTGCGGGGCGATAACATTGATGTTGCCTCGATAGCCCGGCTGAGCGGCTCCGGTTCCAAGCCCCCCAGCCCCCCTGAGTACTTGTCTCGGCCGGGCGTTTTATTGTGAGTGTGTTTGTGAGGCGTAGATTTTCCACACGGCCGGTTGTTACCGGCCGTTTTTTTGTGGTCTTGACGCGTTGTGCCCTGCACCCATATCAGCACTCGCAACACGAGGTCTCATGATGGCAAAATCAGAAAAAACCGAAATCGGCAAACCGCAGGCCTTTCAGGCCGAAGTGGCCAAGCTCCTGCAGCTCATGGTGCATTCGGTCTATTCCGACCGAGACGTGTTTCTGCGCGAGTTGATCTCGAATGCCTCCGACGCCTTGGACAAACTGCGCTATGAAGCCATCGCCAAGCCGGAACTTCTTGAAAAAGAACCAACACTTGCCATCACGATTACGCCCGACAAGGTGGCCAAGACCCTGACCATTGCCGACACCGGCATTGGCATGACAGCGGATGAACTGGCAGGCAACCTCGGCACCATCGCCAAATCCGGTACCGAAGCCTTTGTGAAGAAATCCAAGGACGCCCCTGACCTGATCGGCCGCTTTGGCGTTGGCTTCTACGCTGCCTTCATGGTGGCAGACAAAGTGGTGGTGACCTCGCGCAAAGCTGGCGCTGCCAAAACCCACAGCTGGACCTCGGACGGCCTTGGCACCTTTACGGTAGAGGACGCGGAGAAGACACCGCGCGGTACAACAATTGTGTTGCACCTGAAGGATGACGCTGCGGACTATCTCGAAACCTGGAAAATAGAAAGCGTGGTCAAGTCCTATTCCGACCACATCGCCCATCCTATTCAACTCGCAAGTGAAGGCGAGCCGCGCCAGATCAATTCCGGCAGTGCCATCTGGAGCCGCGCCAAATCCGAAGTCAGTGAAGAGCAGCACAAGGAATTTTTCGCGGCCCTCAGCCACGGCGGAGGTGACCCGGCCTTGACCATTCACTATCGTGCAGAAGGGCGCCACGAATATAACGTGCTGCTTTATATCCCCGCCGAAAAGCCCTTCGATCTCTATGACCCGGAACGCAAGGGCCGCCAGAAGCTCTACGTGCGCCGCGTCTTCATCGCCGATGATGCGCAACTGCTGCCGCCCTATCTGCGCTTCGTGCGCGGCGTGGTCGATTCGTCCGACATGCCCCTCAACCTGTCGCGCGAGATGTTGCAGAACAATCCCGATGTGGCGGCCATGCGCAAAGCCCTCACCAACCGCGTGCTGCAGGAGTTGAAGAAACTCGCCGAGAAAGATGCGGCCACCTTCACCAAGATCTGGGATCAATTCGCCCCCGTCATCAAGGAAGGTCTTTATGAGGACTTTGAACGCCGTGACCAGATTCTGGAATTTGCACGCTTCGCCTCCACCAAGGCACCCGTACTCACATTGAAAGACTACGTGGCGGGACTGAAAGAAAACCAGACCGCGATTTACTACATCACCGGCGATGATGCAGCGAAAGCAGCCGCAAGTCCGCAATTGGAAGGCTACAAAGCCCGCGACATCGAAGTGCTGCTAATGACTGATCCTGTGGATTCCTTCTGGGTGCGCACGGTCATGGGCTATGAAGGCAAGCCCTTCATATCGGTTACCCAGGGTGCCGGCGATATTGATGCGATCAAGCCCGCCAACGCCCCCAGGGAAGACGTAAAAACGGACGACGCCACTGCTGCGCTGATATTGAAGATCAAAGACGCACTTGGAGACAAGGTGCAGGATGTGCGGGTCTCAAAACGCCTCACCGAAAGTGCCGTCTGCCTTGTCAACGATGCGATGATGGACCGGAACCTGGAACGTCTGTTGTCACGCCAGAAAGACTCCGGCGTCTCCGTCAGCGCACCTGTTCTCGAAATCAACGCAGGCCACGCCCTGATCAAGGCATTGGCCAAATCGGACGATGTGGCGGACGCAGCACAACTTCTGCTCGACCAAGCCTATATTCTCGAAGGCGAGCAAGTGGCAGACCCTGCTGGCTTTGCGCGGCGCATGGGTGCGGTGATGCAGAAGGCCTTTGGGTAAAAGCAGAGTTTTTCGTGATGAAAAGTAACCCAAACTCCGTCATTCCAAACGCGAGTGTAGCGAAGCGGAACGAGTGATTTGGAATCCCGCTTTCTCTCAACGAGCATCGCGGGTTGCAGCCAAAGCGGGATTCCAAATCGCTCACTTCGCTACGCTTCGTTTCGCGTTTGGAATGACGTATTTAGTCGCGTTTGTAATGGTTGCTCGCTTTCCCCACACACTCGCGCGTATTCGCGGGAACGACGAGTGTGGGGGAACCCACGCTCGCCGTGATCGACATCTCCAGCCGCCCCATGGCCTTCTCAAACGCCAACTGTGGCGAAGCCCCAAGCCGCTCAGCCAGATAACACCCCGCCAGAAAATCCCCCGTGCCATTGGGCACTTTGCTGGCGCGGGGAATACTGTGACTGACGACTTCGCTTCCCGCATAGAGCCGCGTCACCAAATCCGTACCGGCCGGTATAGAGGTCACAATCGTTTCGGCCACGTTCAGGGTTTTAACCGCTGCATCCACATCCATCTCACCACTCAGCCAGCACAGTTCAAACAAGTTTGGCGTGGTAATCGTGGCAAGCGGCAAGAGGTGGTCGCGAATGGCCTCCGCTACATCTTTGGCCACATAGAGCGCGCCATGATCCCCAATCACCGGGTCAACCAGCACGTGAATTTCTTGATTCTGTTTCGCAAGTGAAACGATTTGCCTCGCCACCGCAATGACTTGCGCAGACGAGGCAAAGTAACCTGTCAGCACGGCATCCAGCTTTTCAAAAGCCTTCACGTTGGAAAGTGTCGTCAGCATATCGTCCAGCAGGGAAGCAGGAGTTACCTGCCCCACGGGTTTGCCGTGGCCGGGGTGGTTGGACAGCACCACAGTGGGAAGTGCCAGCACCTCATGCCCCAGCGCCTGAAGCGCTGGTACAGCCGCGGAATTGCCCACCGGGCCATAAACAGTCTGCGACGAGATGCAAAGCACCCGCCCCATCAGATCACGTTCTTCTCAAACAGCGGCTCACCGCGCACAATGCGGGTATAGTCGAGCCGCTTCACATCAATGCTTCGATATTCGCCATGGATGATCTGTTCCGCAGTCAACATGCCAGAGGCCGGTCCCTGCTGGATGCCATGGCCTGAAAACCCGTTGGCGAAAATGAAGTTGCTGACCACCGGATGGCGGCCATAGATACCGTTCTGGTCGAGCGCGTTGTAATCATAATGCCCGACCCAGGAGCCCACCACCTTCAACGATTCAAACACCGGAATGCGTGTCGCAAGTGCCGCCCAGATGCGTTCTTCAAACCAGTTATGATCCATCTCCCAATCTACGGGATCAGGTTCGTCAGCCTCTTCGGGTGAATTGCCGCAAAGAAAATTGCGTCCTTCCGGCCGCATATACATGCCGGACCAATCGGTGGTGAGAGGGCCTTTGCGCAGCGCCTCGGGCGCATCCGGGCAATCCAGCACATAGACATAGCGCTTGCGCGGACCCACAGGCAGAGCAAGTCCGGCCATGGCGGCCAGAGAACCCGCACCCGCACCCGCTGCATTGACGAGAGTACCACAGCCGATGCGATCACCCGAACTGAGTGCAAGCGATGTGACACGCCCCCCCGTGGTCATAAGCCCTGTCACTTCTGCAGTGATGACTTCGACTCCTTTCCCCACTGCGGACTTCCGGAACAGCGACATCAGGGAATAGGGATCAAGCCAACCCTCGCCACTCTGCCCGAAGCACCCCGCCACAACATCGTCCGTATTGAGATACGGAAAGCGAGCCTTCAGTGCGCGTGTATCCAGCAAGACATTGTCAGCCCCGCAGGCTTTCTGCACCGTGTGGTTTTCCTGAAGGGTTACAAGCCCCTCTTCTGACGCAAGGATGAGGTATCCCTGTTCCTTGAAACCAACATCGGCGTCTGGCCCAAACTCCTGTTTCAGGTTACGCAGCAAACCGAGTCCAAACAGCGAGAGCGCAATGTTTTCCGGCGTCGAAAATTGCTGCCGAAGGCCTCCCAGAGACAACGCAGTGCAGCTCTGCTTGTAACTTGTATCTTTCTCAACAATCGCGATTGACCCTGCAAAACCCAGTTTGCGCAAATAATGGGCCGTGGCCGACCCCACCACTGCACCACCGACAATCACGACATCATACTGTTTCATGACAGCAAATTGCCCGAGACGTGAGCGCCTCACAAGGGCCAGTTAAATATAGCCGCCATCCATCAACCACAACAGCACAGAAGCGGTGATTGCAGCAAAGCCCGTGCCCAGCGCCACAGCACCGGTGACAGCAGGTACCGCCTCATCATTGCGCTGCGCAAACAGAAAGGCATTGGCACCCGTGGGCATGGCCGCAAACAACACCGCCACCTTGATCCACAGCGGTGGCAGGGTCACGGCATAACGGGCCAGCAAAAACACAAACAACGGCATGGCAAACATCTTGAGGCCGATCAGCGCAAACATTCCACCCCATGAGCCACGCAGACTGTAGGCAGCCAGCGATACACCCAAGGCAACAAGTGCCGTTGGCACGCCCGCATCGGCCAACATCGACAACATCTTGTCCGGCACCACGTTGAGGCCAAGTCCCGTTAACCGCCAAAGCCCTCCCGCCAGAAGCGCCAGGATGATGGCATTGGTGGCCAGCATCTTGCCAAGGGTTTTCGCAGTCTCAGTGATGGAGAATGTTGAGGAGTGACGTGAAAGCTCCCGGTGCAGTGTCGCCGCAGTCCACAGCAACGGCGCATGGATCGACAGGATCATGCCCAAGGGCACGGCAATGGTTGGGCCGAAATGCGCAAGTGCCAATGGTGTGCCAAGTAGTGCCAGATTGCCAAAGCCAGTTGCCATGGACGCCGCCGCGCCACCCGAATAATTCAGGCTGCTGATAAAACGAGACACAACGGCAGCGGCAATCCAGGCCAAGGCGAGGCCACCAAAGAACGCCAGCCACAAGGCCCAAGGTGCACCATCCTGCGGGGCCATGGTGGCCACAGTGCGAAACAGAAAGGCAGGGATGGCTACATTGAAAACGAACAGCGTGATGCCGCGCCCGGCAACGCCATCAATGATATTGGCTTTGGCAAGCCCATAGCCCACCACGATAAGCCCGAAGACGGGAAGAACGGTCGAAAAAATAGCAGTCAACTGCTAAACTCCTTCTCGTCACCCCAGCGAAGGCTGGGGTCCCGCTTTGGAATCACAAGCGTTGCCGTCACATCAATGTGGTCATGCAAATCCTTCCACCCAGGATTCATATTTTCAACAAGCTTGATTTTCCAATCCCGTTTCCAGGCCTTCATTTGCTTTTCGCGACGAATGGCTTCAGGCATGGTCATGTGGTGTTCGTACCAGACCAGCATCTTGACACTATGATCCGAGGTAAAACCTTTGAAGGTCTCGTTCTTGTGATTGCAGACACGCACCCAAAGCACACTGGTTACCCCGATGTAAATCGTACCCCGACGTCTGCTGGCCATGATATAAACGGCTGGATGCTTTTCTTCCTGCATCAACAAACCATAATCCAAAAGTCCGGAGATGCAATCCTCAAAGCGGGATGCCAGCCTGCGCTGGCATGACGGGTGAGGGTGTTACTTTTTTCAAAGCCAACTATGGCTTTCAGCATTCTTCTTCTCAAACGCTGCAATGCTGTCAGCCTTCTCCAGCGTCAATCCAATGTCATCAAGCCCATTGAGCAGGCAATGTTTGCGGAAGGGGTCGATGTCAAACGTGATCACTCCACCATCCGGTCCGCGGATTTCCTGTGACACCAGATCAACCGTCATGGTGGCGTTGGAGCCGCGTTCGGCATCGTCCATCAACAGCTTCAACTGTTCCGGTGTCACCACGATGGGGAGAATGCCATTCTTGAAACTGTTGTTGTAGAAAATATCGGCAAAGCTTGTTGAGATCACACAGCGAATGCCAAAATCCAGCAAGGCCCACGGCGCATGCTCACGCGATGAGCCGCAACCGAAATTGTCGCCCGCCACCAGAACCTGCGCGTTGCGATAAGCCTTCTGGTTCAGCACAAACTCCGGCAACTCGTTGCCGTCCTGCGTGAAGCGCATTTCATAAAACAACGACTTGCCCAAGCCTGTGCGCTTGATGGTTTTCAAAAACTGCTTCGGGATGATCATGTCAGTGTCGATATTGACGATGTTGAGCGGAGCCGCAACTCCGGTAAGCGTGTCAAATTTCTGCATCAGTCTGGTCCTTACAAATTCACCGACGCCGCTTCATCGGCACCGATCATCAGGTTGAGATTTTGCACGGCGGCACCCGAAGCGCCCTTGCCGAGATTATCATAGATCGCCATCAGCACCACTTGGCCGCGCTTGTCATTGGCAAAAGTACCAAGCTGCATCTGGTTGGTGTTGTTGTAGGCCTGCGGATTGAGGTTGTCCGCACTGTCGAGTGGTGTCACCTCAATAAACCGCGCCTTGGCATGATAGTCAGAAATCACCGCATGAATATCATGACCGGACACGCCGGGCAGGTGCAACGGCAGCGTGGTCAGCATGCCTTGCGCAAAGTCACCCACCACAGGCTGGAACAGCACATCATGGGCAAGGCCCGCATAGTGCTTCATCTCCGGCAGATGCTTGTGATTGAAAGAGAGCGCATAGGGCGCAAAATGCGATGCATCGTCACCCTTGGCCTGATACTCCTCGATCATTTTCTTGCCGCCACCGGAGTAACCGGAAATGCCGCCATAACTCAGGGGCACATCGCGCGACAAAATCCCTGAGGCAATCAGCGGCTTCACCAATGCGATCAGACCCTGCGGCCAGCACCCCGGATTGGCCACACGCGCGGCATTGGCGATGCGGTCTTTGTGACCAGCATCCAGCTCCGGAAAACCATAAGCCCAGTCAGGGTTGATGCGAAACGCCGTGGATGCATCAATCACGCGGGTCTTTGATCCGGCATCAATCAAGGTCACAGCTTCCACTGCTGCCTCATCCGGCAGACAGAGAATTGCAACATCAACGCTGTTCAACAACTCGCGCCGCGCCGCGGCGTCCTTGCGCCGTGCAGGATCGATGGAGACAATCTCGATATCAGTGCGGCCCTTCAGCCGGTCCCTGATCTGCAGGCCCGTGGTGCCCGCTTCGCCGTCAATGAATATGGTGGATGGATTGCTCATGTTGCGGCGCTTCTAGCCCGCCCAGTCCCGGCTTTCAACATGAACGCAACATAAATACGGACCTCAGGAACGGTTCAGCGAGCCTCCTGCATAAAGGCACCATGAACAACGGGACAGGCAATCACGCCAACCCCTCCGAAACAGACAAAAGGAAATAAAGCCATGAAAAAGATCCTGATCGCCACCGCCGCAGTCGCTGCTCTTGCCGCCGGTGCCTCCGCTGCCCAAGCCAAAGTGCATTTCGACTTGAACATCGGTCTCCCCCTCTATGCCCCTTCCTATGAGCCAGTTGGCTATGGCTATGACTACGAACCAGATTGCCACTATGTCACAGTGAAGAAGGTGAAGTGGGTCAATGGCTACAAGGTTGTGAAGTTCAAGCAGAAGCTGGTCTGCAACACCTACTGAGTTGTCCGACGCTTCCGATCCCCTGCAAGAGTTCAGAAGCCCAGAACCGCCCGTGGTCTCCCACACGGGCGGTTTTTATTTTAACGCCACGCCGCACCTTGTCCATCAGCCTCGAATCTCCATTTCAACCATAGGGAGAATGACTGGATGGACAAGGTTAATGCCCAATTAACCAACTGCGTTATTTCGGCAAAGCATCACGGCGACAGTGGCTGGCAACATGCCCTCTACCATGTCCCCAGTTTTTCAGGGCTGACCATGAAACCTTATGCCAGGCAAAACATTAGAACCGCATGGCGCACAATGCAGTGAGCCGAATTTTAACCACTGAACATGTGCAGACTGATGCAACCTGGTTGCTTCAGCTGAAGGAGATTGACATGAAGATGAAAACCTTTGCCGCTATGACGGCTATTGCTTTGCTTTCAACCACCCCTGTGGCTTTTGCCCAGTCGATGGAAGGCGTTGATCCTGCTTGCGTCATGAAAGATGCAAGCGGTGCCGACAAAGTGGACATGATGAAATGCCCCGATGGCAAAACCATGAAGATGATGGACGGTGCTGCAACAACAGCTCCGGCAACAACAACCGACAGCACAATGTCGACTGCGGTGATTGTTCCAAGTGAGTCGCTCAACGGCACCACCTTGATCACCGGCAGCGACTTCGCCGGCAAGCGCGTTTATTCTAAAGCTGGTGATGACATCGGCGAAGTGAACGACGTTCTCTTGTCGCAAGATGGCAAGATTTCAGCCGTGATCCTCGGCGTCGGCGGCTTCTTGGGTATCGGTGAGAAGGACGTACTGGTTTCCATGCGCAGCATCGACATGCAGCGTGATGGCAACAGCGTGAAGCTCGTGGTTGACGCCACCAAGGAAATCCTGACCAGCGCCCCAACTTACGACCGCACCAAGCGCACCTATATGGTCAACTGATTTACCAACATTCACCAAGGCCGCTGAACCCCGCTTCAGCGGCCTTGTCATGACGTAGACTGATCTGGGCGGTGCCTTGCCTCGTTCGTGCCACTATGCGTCTCATATCAGTTCTCCTTTTCGCCCTCATTGCATGGCCTGCGCTAGCGGGCGACTTTAGCCGCGTTATCGACCGGGCGGCCTTCGTCAATCTCGTCGGCGGCAAAAGCCTGACCAGCCTGGGCGTCAGCCTGACCGTCAGCCCATCCGGCAGTATCAGCGGCCGCGCCTTCGGCAGCCCAGTCAGCGGCGCCTGGATCTGGAACAACGGCTATTTCTGCCGCACGTTGAAAGCGGCTGACCGCATATTCGCGCGCAATTGCCAAGTGGTACAAAAAAACGGCATCCGCATACGCTTCATCGCCGACAAAGGTGCTGGCGAAACTGCGAACTTGCGCATTCGCTGACGATCTGCACGCTAGCAACATGATGATACCGGAAGAAAATAAGACGCAGCCTCCCCGTTTGTTGCGATAACGTCGCATCCGTAACCAAAAACCCTCGCCCCTTGCGAGAGAAGATGTCGCGCAGTGTCGGGAGAGGGAAGTCTCGTCCTCGATGATTCAAGAATGGGTTGCTTTGAAAAGGAGCATATTTGTATTGACAAATGACTGTACAAATACTACTCCAAACCATGTTTGATGACATCTCTGGCTTTGATTGGGACGATGGTAATTCGGCGAAGTGCCAGAACCATGGCGTTTCCATTGAGGAGATTGAGGCGCTTTTTTCGTCAGATAGCATTTCGGTTCTTGATGATGATTTGCATTCAGCGCACGAACAACGCTTTCTAGCTATCGGTTGCAATCCCGGTGGTCGGCATATTTTTCTGGGCTTCACATTGCGGAAGCGCAAGAGCCAAACAGTTATTCGCGTGATCACTGCAAGGTACATGCACAAGAAGGAGATCGACAATTATGCTCAAAAAAATTCCCACTTTGAAAACTGACCAGCAAGCGGAGGAGTTTATCGAACAGGCTGATGTGTCGGCGTATGATCTCTCCAAATTCAAATCAACGAAATTTGAATTCGCCGCCAAAGACCAGCGGCTGAACATGCGCTTGCCATTGAGCTTGCTTGAGGCGGTGAAGCAAAAAGCGAAGGCTAAAGGCTTGCCGTATCAGCGCTATATTCGGGCGGCACTGGAGAAGGCTGTTGGGGAGAAGTGAGAAGTTATAGTTTAGTGTAATGTCACCGTAATTCCGGCGGAAAAAGCCTAACCAGCCTGGCGTCAGCCTGACGGTCAGCCCATCGGGCAACAGCAGCGGCCGCGCCTTCGGCAGCCCACTCAGCGGCGCCTGGATCTGGAACAACGGCTATTTCTGCCGCACGTTAAAAGCTGGCGACCGCGTATTCGCGCGCAACTGCCAACTGGTGCAACAATATGGCGATCGCATACGCTTCATCGCCGACAAGGGCACAGGTGCAACTGCCAACCTGCGGTTTCGCTAGGACCGACCTGCATCCTCAAGGGTAGAACACCCACTTTCACTGTAAAATTAACCTACTTGCCAAATTTTTTGTTTCAAGTAAATCTCCAGTGATGGAGAAACGTAGGGCGCATTATCCATTGTCGGTTGTTCACGCCCTTGTCGAAAAAGGGCAGGTTCGTGCAACCGGGACGGCGCTGAGTGGTGCTGCGACACTGGATTTGGACTTTGATGACATGCTGAATGTCGTTCGTGCTCTGACCTCCCGCGATTTTTACAAGAGCATGACGACCCTTAGCGACCACCGTATTTGGCAGGATGTGTACCAGCCATCGACTGCTGCTGGGGACGTCTATTTGAAATTGACAATGATCGACGATGTGCTGATCGTCTCGTTCAAGGAGCTATGAAGATGAAATGTCCAAACTGTGGGAAAGCTGAACTGGTGGAGGATGTCCGCGACATGCCTTATGTCTACAAAGGCGAGGCAACTGTGTTTGCAGGTGTGGCAGGCGATTACTGCCCCGCCTGTGGCGAAGGCGTGTTTGACGCCGCAACATCGCAGGCGATCAGCGCTGAGATGAAGGCTTTCGGCAAACAGGTGAATGCCGCCATCGTCGATCCGTCTTTCATCAGCACCGTCCGCAAGAAACTCGATCTCGACCAACGTGAGGCCGCCGAGATTTTCGGCGGCGGTGCCAATGCCTTCTCTCGCTACGAAACCGGCAAAACCAAGCCACCTCTGGCCTTGGTCAAACTCCTGAAAGTGCTAGACCGCCACCCCGATTTGTTGGCTGAGGTGCGGACGGGTTGATGGGGCTGGATGGCGAAGGCGTTTTGTAGCTTGCGCCGGAAACAATACGCCCGACGCTTATTGGATTTTTTGGACCTATGAGCCGAAGAAAGGTGTGAATACTGCGGTAGCTACCACGGCGCATTCAATAATCAAAGGGAAACGTCCTCTTTAACTCGATCAAAGGGAAACGTCCCCTTTATCTCGCTTTGTCTTTTGAATTGGCTAGTCGTTGCTAATCTGCTGCGGTGTTGCGATTGAAAACACGAGTGGCATGTGATCACTATGTTGCAACCAATCATCTGCCAAGCCGATATCAATTGAGTTCGTCGCGGCGTGTAAAGAGGATGAAATGAAAGCGTAATCGATGTGATACGATTTCTCCTTGTTGCGCTGGAGATAGAATGTCGGTTGCATTTCACTTCCGTGTTTTTCCTGCGATTGCAGATGGTAAATGCTAGATAGATCAATGTCCGCTAACTCTTGGACGACATCGCTATGGCTGCTGCCACGATGCTGACTGTCCCAAATTGAATTGCTATTTAGATCACCACAAATGATGCTTGGGGTCGTCGCGATTGTGGCTCTGTGAATTTGCAGATATCTCCACAGTTGGCCAATGTAGGGGTAGTTAGCGTGGTCCCCTTTCTTGGTCCAAGTGGCTATTAAGTTGAATTGATCGTTAATCGTGCACGGCAGAAATGATTGCAGTCCCTCATCGATCCAGTCCAACTTCTTAAGTCTAATGTGAGGTTTGGCAAATATGCCAAGACCTTTGTGCTTGCTCCCAACCCAAATATAATTCTGCGCCCAATTTTGATAAGGTGATGCAGTTTTTGAAGGGTCTTCGCATTCTTGAATGACCAAAACATCCGCAGAAAACGCATCAAAAAGATGAAATTTCTTTCTGAACGCGCTGGCACAATTCCAACTTACTATTTTCATGTCAGCTCTGATTTCAAAAAATGAAAAAATGAGGACGCTTCCCTTTTAAGTGACAAAATGGGGACGCTTCCCTTTTAAGGCAGGATTTTCAATAGAACTCTCATACTCACGCCAAACCTCTTCGCCAGCACCTTCTCCATCTTCTTACTTATCTCTCGACGTCCAGTTAGAATTTCTGAAATCCGACTTTGCGGGGTGCAATCGACGAGGTCAGACTGTGAGCGTCCGTTTTACTCCATCAGGAAACGCAGCACATCGCGTTGCGGTGCAGTGGGAATCTTGACGTGGTCTGCTTCATAAGTTTCCACTTGATTAGAAAGATAATCCCAAACCTCAGCCAATGGATATTTCTCATCTTCCCCAACTTCATCCAGCAACTGATCCATTACAGCACTTGCGCGTTTGCAATCCCTAGCGGTGCGGATGGTGGGTGTCTCTTGCTGTGACATCTCAATTCACCGACTTATGCAAAATCGAATTGATCAGCGTCTGATAGGGCATGCCTTCCAGCATCGCCCGAGCTTTCAGTTTTGAAAGATTATGTTTAGACACGCGCAATGTGATCTGCACACGCTCATCATTGAGTGTGTGACGCGCAGCCTTTTGCAATTCGGTTTTGCGTTCCGGCGTTAAGGCGCTTTTGCCAAAAGCATAAGTGTCAGATTCAATGGCGCGAAACAGTTCTTCTTCTTCGCTATCCAAAAATTTTCCGATAGCTGGTTCTTTGCTCATGATCGTCAATCCAAATATTGGGCGGTGTGTTTTCGACTCGGGAACATGGTTTTTAAAAATATGGTTTCGCCATCCGTCACATAGGGGACGACATAGGCATAATCATCGATCTCAAGAACGAGGATGCGCTGACCGTCACGCACGGGGTTGGGCAGATCATCGAGGATACGCCCCTCCTCAATAGCAACCGCACATTCGACCAGACCAGGACCACCGCGCGTCGGGTCAGATCGCAGTAACTGATCTTTCTCGACACTCCAGCGGACTTCCTTTATCGCCATGCACCACTATGTAGGTCAAATACATTACAAAGTCAATTCTTGGCACAGGCAACAAAAAACGCGGAGCTGTTTCCAGCCCCGCGTTCAATTTCATCCGCAGACGGATAGCTTACTCAGCATCCGCCGGAGCTGCAGCAGCTTCCTGCTTGCTCGTCAAATCTTCGCCCGTGGCCTGATCCACAACCTTCATCGAAAGCCTGATCTTGCCGCGGTTGTCCATACCAAGGAACTTGACCTTGACCATCTGGCCTTCGGTCACGACATCCGACACCTTCTGCACACGTTGTGGAGCAAGCTCCGACACGTGCACCAGACCATCGCGTGCACCGAAGAAGTTCACAAACGCGCCGAATTCCATGATCTTGACGATCTTGCCTTCGTAGATTTCGTTGACTTCGGGTTCCGATACGATGGACTTGATCCACTTCAGGGCAGCCGTGATCGCAGCGCCCGACGATGATGCCACCTTGATGGTGCCGTCGTCTTCGATGTTGATCTTGGCACCCGTCTTTTCGACGATTTCGCGGATGACCTTGCCGCCTGTGCCGATGACTTCACGGATCTTATCTGTGGGAATCTTGATCTGCTCAATGCGGGGCGCATGTTCGCCAAGACCCGGACGGGCCTTCTCAAGCGCCTCCGACATTTTGCCAAGAATATGCAAACGGCCTTCCTTGGCCTGGAACAGGGCAACACGCATGATCTCTTCGGTGATGCCGGTGATCTTGATGTCCATCTGCAGCGCCGTCACACCTTCCGATGTGCCCGCCACCTTGAAGTCCATGTCGCCGAGGTGATCTTCATCACCCAGGATGTCGGAGAGCACAGCAAAGCGCTCGCCTTCCTTAATGAGGCCCATGGCAATACCAGCCACGGAGGCTTTCATCGGAACGCCCGCATCCATCAAGGCGAGGGATGCACCGCAGACCGACGCCATGGATGACGAGCCGTTGGACTCAGTGATTTCCGAGACGACGCGGATGGTGTATGGAAAGTCTGCAGCCGACGGCAACATCGGATTAATCGCCCGCCAGGCCAATTTGCCATGGCCGATTTCGCGGCGGCCCGTGGCACCCATGCGGCCCACTTCACCCACCGAGTAGGGAGGGAAGTTGTAATGCAGCATGAACTTGCCCTTGGTCAGGCCGTCGAGCGTATCAACATATTGCTCGTCTTCGCCCGTACCCAATGTGGTTACAACCAGTGCCTGGGTTTCGCCGCGCGTAAACAGCGCCGAACCGTGGGTGCGTGGAAGCACGGAAGCTTCAGCGATGATGGCGCGGACCGTTGTGGTGTCACGACCGTCAATGCGCTTGCCTGTGTCGAGGATGGAATTGCGCACGATGTCAGCTTCAAGATGCTTGAAGTTTTCACCAAAGGCTTGATCGGAAGGGGCCGACGGATCGTCCTTCTTGACGATGGCCGCTTTGGCAGCGTCCTTCGCCGCAGCAACTGCATTCTGACGGTCTTCCTTCTTCGCAATGGCATAGGCCTTGCGCAGATCGCCTTCAGCCTGTGACTTCACCGCTGCGTAAAGCGCTGAATGATCTTTCGGCTGGAAGTCGCGCGGTTCCCTGGATGAACGTTCAGCCAAGCGGATGATGGCTTCGATCACGGGCTGGAAACCACGGTGACCAAACATCACGGCTTCCAACATCTTGTCTTCCGAAAGTTCCTTTGCTTCCGATTCAACCATCAGCACAGCGTCTTGCGTGCCCGCCACAACGAGGTCGAGGGACGACAGCAATTGCTGGTCCTTGGTCGGGTTCAGAACGAATTCACCGTCGATCATGCCGACGCGCGCCGCGCCCACAGGTCCCATGAAGGGAATGCCGGACAGCGTCAGAGCGGCAGACGAAGCAACCAAGGCTGCAATGTCGGTGTCGTTTTCAAGATCATAGGAAATGACCGTGGCAATCACCTGCGTTTCGATGCGGAAACCATCGGGGAACAGCGGGCGGATCGGGCGGTCGATCAGGCGCGAGATCAGTGTTTCGCGTTCTGACGGACGGGCCTCACGCTTGAAATAGCCGCCGGGAATCTTGCCCGCGGCATAGGTCTTTTCCTGGTAGTTTACGGTCAATGGGAAAAAGTCGATTCCCGGCTTTTCAGCACGGGCGGCAACAGCAGTTGCCAGAACGGTGGTTTCACCGATTGACAGCATCACTGCGCCATCTGCCTGGCGGGCCACACGGCCGGTTTCCATGCGAAGCGTTTGACCGCCCCATTGGATTTCTTCAACGTCAATGTTGAACATGGTATATCTCTTTCATTGTCCTTCGCCGCCACTTCGCACACCGATTCCCTGGACGGCATCCCCTTTGAACAGAAGCACCTTGGCCCTATTGCCATGACACTGGTCGGGGACGCGGGTGGCGCTTCGGTGGTCCACCCGCTCATCACATAAACCGGCGCGCCATGCGGCGCGCCGTTTGAATATGTTAACGACGGATTTCCAGACGCTTGATCAGCGCCTGATACCGGCCTTCGTCTTTCGACTTCAGATAGTCAAGCAGCGAACGGCGATTGGCCACCATGCGCAGAAGCCCACGGCGCGAATGGTTGTCTTTCTTGTTGGTCTTGAAGTGCTCCGTCAGATAGGTAATCCGCTCGGTGAGCAGTGCAACCTGCACTTCAGGCGAACCTGAATCGTTTGGCGTGGTCGCAAATTCCTTGATCAGCGCAGCCTTGCGCTCAACAGTCATGGTCATTGTAGTCTCCGTGCATCACAAATTGAATTGTCTCAAGGTCTTGAGCACGCGGTTTTCAATCTTGAACAGGCCCAAGGGCTTGCCCAAATGCGTGACCAAAACCGCCTCCGCCTCGGAAGGACCTTGTCCTTCTTGCAACAAAACACGCTGGCCTTGTTTGAGTCGAGCGGCTTCCGGGTCCATCACGGCCAGTGCAGGGATGCCGTCCAGCACGGTCTCAATGGGGCGAAGGATGCCGCTGAGGCTGTTTTCGCTGACGTCCCTATGGCGCAATTCCTCCAGCATTTCCAGCGAAATCGCGTCCTTTTCCGAAAAAGGCCCAACCGCCAGACGGCGCAGAAGTGTGACGTGACCAAGGCAGCCAAGCACCCGCCCTAAATCCCGCGCGATAGACCGCACATAAGTCCCTTTACCGCACTGCACAATAAACGTGGTTTCGCCCAACGGGTCATGATTTTCGATATGTAGCGACTCGATATTAATTGTGCGTGCAGCCAAGTCCACCACCTCTCCGGCCCGCGCCAGATCATAGGCTCTTTCGCCAGAAACCTTTATGGCAGAATAATTTGGCGGTTTTTGCTGCACTGCACCAATGAACAACGGCAGCGCCCTTTCAATGTCATGTTGCAATGCAACAAGACCTGTCGACGGTCCGGCTTCGCCCTCCAGATCGTCCGTAGTAGTTTCGAATCCCCACTTCACCCGAAAGCGATAAGTCTTCCGTCCATCCATCGCCCAGGCCACAGTCTTTGTCGCCTCACCGAATGCCAGCGGCAACACCCCGGACGCCAAAGGGTCCAACGTCCCCCCATGCCCGGCCTTGTCGGCATTCAAAAGCCAGCGCACCTTGCCAAGAGCTTGTGTCGAGGACATACCAAGCGGCTTATCAAGAACAATCCAGCCGTGGAGTTGGTTGCGGGGCTGTTTCACTGGAGATAGTCAGGTTTATCCTGGCGCTGATCAAACACTGCCAGAATTTCGATGCCGTCTGGCATCACACGATAAGGTAACACATACGCCGTCTTTGGCACTTGCAGCAGCCGACAAGTCTTGAATGCGTTGGGTTTTCCCAAGTTTGGATACTGCAGTAGATTGTCTGCAGACCTGAAGATTCGGCCGATGAGCTTCGCCGCTGCCCGGGGATTGCGGGATCCGTAATAGCTGTTGATATCCCGCAAGTTCGCCTGAGCAAATGGCGACCAAATCAGTCTCATGCAGAAAGCTTTTTCTTTGATCGAAAAACATCTGGCTCGGGTGGAGGTAAGGGAGCGTCGGTATCAAGCGAATTTACCCACTTCTCCATCGCCTCATGGGAAATCCATTCTTCTGTATTGTCCGCGAATTTTACAGCATCAGAAATTCGCTCCTCAAGCCATGCTTCGCGCGCGACCAGTGCTTCCAAGGCTTCGGTGATTAAAAACGCTTTAGACCGCTGAGTGCTGGACGCCAGAGCCTCAAGCTTCTCGTTGAGTTCCACATCCACTCGCGCCGAAATCATCGTTTTGCTCATGTCAGCACCTGTTTTCATCTGCCGCAGATGTAATACATTGTCAGCAAGCCGTCAATCCGCAGGATCGTCACCCTTCTCCAAGTCCCGCGCAACCTCGGGCTTTTTCAGCAAAGCATCAATTTTGCTGGCATAATCCAGTGCAGTATCGGTTCGAAACCGTAACTGCGGCATGTATTTCATCTCGACCTTGGGCGCGATCAACCCGCGCATGAACTTCTGGTTCCGCGTGCAGGCATAAAGCAGCTTCTTCTCCTGCCCCATGATCAAGGGTCGCACATAGGCCGTGGCGATTTTGAGGTCGGGAGACATTTGTACCTCGACCACGGAGCATTTGATCTTTTCAAGCTCAGGGTCCCCAGTCTCCCCCCGCATGAACACCTCCGCCAAAGCATGGCGGATCAACTCTCCGGCGCGGAGCATACGTTGGGATGGGGAAGAGGCTTTCGACATGGCCGCTCTTTAACGCTTCAAACGGGCAATGCCAAAACTAATTTGTGCGTCGGATCAAACCCGCTCCAGCGCCACATGTGGCAACGGTGGCAACGTGATTTCGATCTGGTCGCCAACATCAACGAAGCCCGAAACCTTCACAATGCCCATGACTCCGGTTTTGCGAAGTACCGCTCCATTAGCCAGTTTCACCAGAACCTTCGACAACAACCCCGCCCTGAACGCCTCGATCTGCTGGCAGGGATTACGCAATCCCGTGACTTCGACAACCGCACTGGCCCCAAGTTTCAGTAGAGCGCCCTTGGGCAGAGCCAACAAATCAATCCCCCGCGTCGTGACGTTCTCGCCCAGCTCACCC
Organism: Hyphomicrobiales bacterium; assembly: GCA_031430915.1. Taxonomy (GTDB): domain Bacteria; phylum Pseudomonadota; class Alphaproteobacteria; order Rhizobiales; family Aestuariivirgaceae; genus Aestuariivirga. The sequence goes on along the minus strand of JANPCL010000157.1, from coordinate 2,446 downwards.
TCAGCAATCTGATATCCACCCAGCCGCAATTCATCCAGCAACTCCGCGTGAATAAGATGAACCTGCCGCAAATTCGGCTGTGTCGGATCAACCACATCCCGCGACCGATGCTGAACCGTCACACCGGAATGGCAATCACCTGCAACGCCAAGGCCTTCGACCAGCGAAATTGACCCGCAAGTTTCCTTGGAAAAATGATGGTCTGAAGATTTGGAAACCGCAACAATTTCCATCAGCTTTCCTTTCGATATCGGGCCAACCGCTCCTCCAGCATGCCCGTGTGCAATTCAAACAAATGATTGTCAAAGTCGTCGAAATACAGAGATTGCCCCTCCCCTTCAACGCGCGGCCGCGGTGGCCGCATATCAAGGCCCAGTCGGACAACTGCAATCCGCGCGGCCTCCAACTGCGCATCCGACACTTTGAACGCCACATGATTGTAAGTCCGAGACGGCAAACTCTCCCCCTCCATGATGACAATCCACATTCCACCCGCCACGAAGAATTTCTCCCGCGAGGTAGAAAAGGTCGCTTCCCCCGAAGAGTAAACCTCTTCACCGCCCAGAACCTCAATGATAATAGGCGCCATCTTGTCGAGGTCCCGAACGATGAAGGTAAGGTGGGAGAGGCTTTGGATCATAGCAAGCTCACGATGAATAGTTCCTAGTGACAGGTCGGGGCACGTGGTCCCTCATCCGCCCTTCGGGCACCTTCCCCCCTTGGAAGAAACGGGAGAAGGCTGATTGTTGTAGCCTTCTCCCGCCCCTTTTGGCGGGAGAAGGTGCCCGAAGGGCGGATGAGGGGCCGCGTTCAACTGCATTGCCACGAGAGAATGTTAGACCAAACTCATTGGCTTGTTATAGTGATAATAATGACTTCATTGTCTCACCTCACGATCAAGCCCCTCTCAGAAGACGAAGGCGAATTCTGTCTCATCGAATTCCCAGACTTCCCGGGCTGCAATGCTGACGGTGCAACACCGGAAGAAGCGATCCGCGAAGGGTGCGACGCGTTGTTGTCGTACACCCGCACACTGGAAGAACTCGGTCGCAAAGTTCCACAACAACGCGATGCCTTTTGCAGGACAATTGCGTCAACGCGTCCCCAAATCATTACACGCGGCTCTTGTTCGCCGCGCGGCGAATGAAGGTGTTTCACTCGACACGCTGGTGACGACAATGTTGGCTGATGGGGTAGCGAGACGGGCATAAAGCGCCGAGGGAACCGTTTGCTCTTCCTCGCAAACTGTCTCCGATCTTCAGTCCGGGTGAAGCTCTGGGACAGCTTGCGAAAGAGCAAGTGGTCCCGCTGTTTCTACTTGCAATCCGCCTTCTCAACACGAGAGTGCTCCATTGATCCACAGCAGTTTTGCCCCGCAACATTCGTTACATAAAATGAAATGATTTCATTTAAAATACTTCTTGACGTGTATCTACAACTTTCATACATATAATTTCATGAAATTAACAGACCAAAATATTGAAGGAAGAGCTATTGCTGCGGCGAGAGTGCTTTTGGGGCTGGAACAATCTGAAATTGCGGCTCGGGCAAAGGTATCGAATTCAACGGTGTCAAATGCCGAAAATGCGACAGTAGAGGCCCGTGAATCAACTATTTCAGCTATTCGGAAGGCCCTCCGACGACTTGGCGCTACAGTTCACATCGATCGAACGAACGGCCGAGTTTTGCTAGCAATGGATTTTGAAGTGGAGGACGACTCATGAAAAAGCGCAGGTATATTGTCGAATTCAACAGGCTATCGACAAGTTCGCAAGACAAGGCTTATCGCCATTTTCAACAACTTGGATACGACTGTGAGAAATTTGGACACAAAACGACTTTGATTTTCAAAATGACCTTGGCAGAATTACAAAAATTCTACAAATTTGCCAAGCGACTGATGACGTATAGAACGTCAAGCATCATAATCCACAGCAACAGTGGCAAGGCATTTCATTGTCGCAACAGCGGAAATAACCCCCGTCGTTTTGTGACGATTGATTAGTTCCTCAAGCCAGCTTCCGCTCCACCTTCTCGACCCGGAAGCACTCGATAATATCGCCAACGCGCATGTCTTCGTATTTCTCGAACGCCATGCCGCATTCCTGCCCACTCTGCACTTCCTTCACTTCGTCCTTGAAGCGCTTCAGTGTCGACAGTGAACCCTCGTGTATCACCACGTTGTCGCGGATCAGGCGTACCTTGTTGCCGCGTTGCACAGAACCTTCGGTAACCTGACAACCCGCAACCTTGCCCACCTTGGTGATGTTGAAGACTTCCAGGATCTTGGCGTTGCCCATGAAGGTTTCGCGCATTTCGGGGGCGAGCTTGCCGCTCATCGCCGCCTTGATGTCATCAACGAGGTCGTAGATGATATTGTAGTAGCGGATTTCGATGCCGAGGCGTTGTGCAGCATCACGCGCCTGCGAATTCGCACGCACGTTGA
>JANPCL010000156.1:0-30075 GCA_031430915.1 Hyphomicrobiales bacterium | reverse complement strand
CCATTCTGAATAGCCTGTCACCGTTGCCGGCACGAAGTCGCTCATCTTGATACCGTTGGCATCAAAGAATTCGTTGAGTTTCACATAATGGCCGCTCTCGGCGGCGCCACCGATCCACTGGCTGTCACCAATCATCAGGTCGCAAAGCTTGCCACCCGAGTTCAGCTCGTTGAGCATGCGGTCTGCGAAGTTGGGCCATGGCACAAATTCAAAATTCATCTTGTGGCCGGACTTGGCTTCAAAGTCTTTCGACAATTCCACCAGTGCGTTTGCGGGGTCCCATGCGGCCCAGCACAGTGTGAGGTCTTCAGCTTTGGCGCTTGACACGGCAAAACTGGAGAGTGCGGCGACAGCGGTCGCCGCAAGCAAGGTCTTCGTATTCATGTGGTCTTCTCCCTTTGAAAAAGCGCACCGCACTTATGCTGTGGGTTGCGGCGGCGGTCTTAATCGACAAGTGCATGTTTAAAGAGGTACGTACCTCACGTCAACATAAATATTTAGGTACGTACCTCTTTAATATGCAAGAGCCATGATGGAGGTGCTTCTATTTGTTCCAAAACAAAAAAACCTATACGAGATTCTCTTTCATGACGATTTCAATGCGGATTTTTTCCTGCGAATCCACAATTGCCGACTTGTCTGAATAGGCGCGTAGCAAACGAATGGAGCTACGCACCAAGTGCCCCACATTCTGCATGATCACCACATCCACCTCGTCCGCAAGCAAAGCTGCGCGTGTAACGGGGGTCATTTCATGCACGATAACTGTGCATTTGCGTAACTTGTCTGCGGCTCGCAATGCATCCAGAATTGCAGCATTGCCACTGCCCAGAGCATAAACGCCAATCACATCGCGATGTGCTGCCATGACCTGCTTGATAATGGTTATGAGCCGATGGCTGTCATTGCGCGACTCAATCGTTGGCAAGACTTCGAGTGTCGGGAAGGCGTCAGCAAGGATGCTGTCAAAGCCAAAGCGCCGCTCCATGCTGTCACGCGAAGACAGCGACCCCGAAACCACGAGGATCTTCCCCGTCTTGAGATTGCAAAATCGCCCCATCAAAGCGCCTGCCGTCCGTCCCGCAGCGACGTTATCCACACCCACAAAATAATCCCGTTTTGAACTGGGCAAATCTGACACCAGCGCAACAACGGCAAGGCCCGCCTGCTTTAATCGTGTCACGGCATCTCGCACCTGCGGCGTTTCCGGACTCATGATCGCCACCCCATCATAATGGTCTGCATCCAGCCCCATCAGAATACGCGCTGTCGCATTGGGATCATCCACTGGTGCCGGAATTGTCTCAAGCGTCATGCGGTCAGGACTTGGCGTTTCCTTGGCTTCCTGGATAGCGGCATGGATTGTCTCAACAAATTGGCTTTTGCTGTCGGGAATGACGAAAGCGAATTTGTATTCCTTTCGCTTGGCCAAATTCGCAGCCGACACATCACGCACATAGCCCAGTTTCCCAATCGCGTCCTGGACAAGCTTGATGCTGGATTCACGTACACGAGGGCGTGCGTTCAGCACACGGTCAACGGTTGCCAAGCTCACGCCCGCTTCCCGTGCAATGTCATGTACCGTTGGCCGTGCCATGTGAAATTCCCTTGCCGAACCTGTGATCCGGTAAGAGGTACGTAAATCAGGGGTCGCTTCCAAATTCAAGCGTTTCGTTTTTTGAATTTACGTCCCCGCGCCGGATAGCATCGGTAAAATCATTGCGAACAGTTCTGCCTGGGATGATATATTGCACTTTGCATAGAGCTGCCTGCGAAACACTTTGACGGTGTGAGTGCTTACCTCCAGAGCAAGACTGATCGATTTAGATGAATGGCCCTGGAGAATCAGTATCGCGACTTCTGACTGCCTTTTGCTGAGGGAGATGCCCATTGTCAGCTTCAATGTCTGGCGCAAACGATCAACGAGGGGCAAGTTTGGCACGTCAGTTTTGTCTGGGGAAAGTTTATGATCGCGCCAGTGATGTTGCATCAGGCTGGCCACAACCAATTCATGACCTTTCAAAACGGCCAGATGTTTTCGACTGAACAACCTGCCACTTGATCGATCCGTTCCCATACAGGCTGTTACCGTCAGGCCCGTGTCTGTGCGTGCGAATGCCGCCACCTCATCAATCAAGGTGGTCTTTTCATAGTACAGTTTGAAGTAGCTGGTTTGTTTGAAGCGATCTGGCGCTAAATCAAATAGCCGATGCATTCCTGACTTAAGCCCACCGATGTGGGCCTTGTAAAAGGGATCGAACACATAGTTCGTCGTGAGATATTCGCTGTCCATCGCCTCATAGACAACGGGATCAGAAAATTCCCGATAGAGCACGACGGGGTTTCTCTCGCCGCAATAAGCCAACACAATGAAATTATCAAAAGGCAGGCACTGGCGCAAAAACTTTGCCATATTTTTCGGAAACTCAGCTGTTCCCAAAGCTGCCACGACTTCCGAAAGTGCGCGGTCCCGCATCTCTGCTTCTGTGACGATCATCACTCCACCCATAACTCTTTGGGGTTATATACTCCCCAATTCTGTCAATATAGCAATTTGGCATGTCTGGAGGGTTATATTTTGCCTCCATCAAGAAAGCCGACAGACCGCTGATGCCGCTCGAAAACCATAGGGACTGCCATCCGTGAAAGCTCAAGGGACGCCCGCAATTTCAATCCGGAATGTGGCCAAGCAATTTGGAAACTTCAGCGCCCTCGATAATGTGTCACTGGACATTGCGCCCAATGAATTTTTCACCTTGCTCGGGCCCTCAGGCTGCGGAAAGACCACCTTGCTGCGCATGATTGCCGGTTTTGAAACGGCAAGCCAAGGCAAGATTCTTCTCTACGACGAAGAAATTGAAAAGCTCCCCGCCAATCGGCGTTCTGTGAATACAGTGTTCCAGCAATACGCATTGTTTCCACACATGACCGTTGCGGAAAACGTTGGCTTTGGTCTGCGTATGCTTAAAGTGCCGAAGCACGAAATTGGCAAGCGTGTATCAGAAACGCTCAGCATGGTGCAGCTGTCTGCATTCTCCCATCGTTATCCCAGTCAACTGTCGGGTGGCCAACAACAGCGCGTGGCTCTGGCCCGTGCCCTTGCGCCAAAGCCCAAGGTTCTGTTGCTCGATGAGCCCCTGTCAGCCCTTGATCTGAAATTGCGGCAATCCATGCGCGCCGAACTGAAGCGCATTCAGCGCCAGACCGGAATCACATTCGTGTTCGTCACCCACGATCAGGAAGAAGCACTTACCATGTCAGACCGCATCGCTGTGATGTCGGCGGGAAAACTACGTCAGGTCGGCTCCGCAAAAGATATCTATGAGCGCCCCAACTCAGTTTTTGTGGCGAACTTTATTGGCGAGACAAATCTTATCGACGTGAAGGTAGACAGCATTTCCGGTTCGGTCGCGAAGTGCCGCCTGGCCGATGGAAGTTTGATCGTCTGCACCGCCGAAGCCCTCCCTGCAAACCCAGAGACCGGTAAGATTTCTGTGCGCCCCGAACGCATCAGGTTGGGCGCGCCAAATTCCGAGGGAATCAAGGCTGTTGTTACCCAATCCACGTATCTTGGCACTGATACCCAACATACTGTTCGCTTGAGCAACGGAGAAGAACTGACCATCAGGTCACAAAATCACGATGGCCCGGATACGGGTTACGATCTTGGAAAAGAAGTTTCCGTTGTCATCGAGCCGGGTGTTGCCCGGCTGCTGGGAGAATAGACTTCATGGCAGCGAGTATGAATCTTGGTGCCACAAGCGGAAACGATGCGCCGCGCATCGCCAAAGAGCAAGTCTTTCAGCTGGCTCCGGCAGTGGCCTTGATTTTCCTGTTTGTCATTTTGCCCCTATGCCTCGTCATTGTATTTTCGTTCCTTCAACCTGGCACCTATGGCGGAGTGGAATGGAGTTTCTCCACAGCGTCTTATGTCCAGTTTCTGTTTGAAGAAGACTTCCTCACCGATAATCTGGTTTTCAGCGCTAATTACATTTCAATTTTCGTCAATTCGCTTTTGCTGGCCATCACCGCGACTGTTCTGTGCCTCATTGTCGGATTCCCCACCGCCTATTTCATCGCAACACGGCCTGAAAAAACCCGGAACATCTGGCTTTTTGCCATAACAGTTCCCTATTGGGTCAACCTTCTGATCCGAACCGTCGCCATGCTGTTCATCATTCGCGACCAAGGCCCGATCAACGCTGTTTTGCTCTCCGCAGGTATCATCTCGGAGCCAATCCGGTTTGCCTATACCAACTTCGCCATTGGTCTAGGCCTCTTCTATTCATATCTGCCATTCATGGTACTTCCAATCTATGCTGCACTCGAGCGCCTCGATTTTTCTCTCGTTGAAGCGGCGCATGACCTTTACGCAACGCGCAGATCCACACTGTGGAATATTATCATTCCCGTGGTGAAGCCCGGTATCATTGCAGGCTGCCTTCTGGTTTTCATTCCGTCCCTCGGTTCGTTCATAGCGCCCGATATTCTCGGTGGGGGCAAAAATCTGATGATCGGCAACCTCATTGCCTTGCAATTCCAAGGTTCGCGCAATTGGCCCTTCGGCGCGGCCATCGCAGTCATCCTGCTGACCTTGGTTCTCAGCATCCTGATGTACTTTGCCATGCGCAGCGCCAAGGGTGCAAAGCAATGAACTCGCTCGATATTCGCAACTACCCCGGCTTTCGCGCCTTTACCTTCATCTGCCTCGCCATTCTCTATGGCCCTATGCTGGTGATCACGATCTTTTCCTTCAACTCGCTGCGCTCCGTTACCAGCTGGGGCAGCTTCACTTTTGATTGGTATGTGAAGGCATTTAACAATCCTACGATTCAGGTTGCGGCACTAAACTCGCTTTTGATTGCTGTTGTTGCTGCGCTGGCATCCACAACAGTTGCGGTCCTCGCTGCCTTGGCCCTGGCCAGCGGCAAGACATTCAAAGGACAGCCAGCCCTGTTTGCACTGATCAACTTGCCATTGATGATCCCGGAAATTGTCACAGCAGTATCAAGTCTTGTCTTCTTCATCGCGATTGGCTTCAATCTTGGCTTATTGACCGTGCTTATCGCGCATGTGGTGTTTTGCATTCCCTTTGCCTACCTGCCCATTGCAGCGCGGCTTCAAGGCATCAAAGGCCACTTTGAAGAGGCGGCACTCGACCTTTATGCAACGCGCTGGCAAGCCTTTCGCTACATTCTCATGCCAATGCTCATGCCTGGAATTGTTTCGGGCCTGATGCTCGCATTCATTGTTTCACTCGATGACTTCATCATCACCAACATGGTGGCGGGACCAGGCACCACCACATTACCGATCGCGATTTACGGCATGGTGCGCGTGGGCTTCACACCAGAGATCAATGCCATCTCCACACTTCTGCTGCTCACGTCACTGATGTTTGTCACCATCTCATATTTCCTCGGTCGCAGCGCGCCCAAGAATGCCCAAGCCATACCAAAATGAAAAACAAAACCCAAGGAGAGTGAAGATGAAATTCATGAAATTCGGACTGGCCGCAGCCACTGCGCTGTTCATGTCGACCACAGCGCAGGCTGCGGGTGAACTGAAGCTTTACAACTGGTCAGACTATATGCCGCAAGCCTTGGTCGACAAGTTTTCAAAGCAGTATGATGTGCAGGTCACGCAAGACTCCTATGACAGCAATGAAACGCTTCTTTCGAAATTGAAGTCTGGTGTGAAAGGTTACGACCTTGCAGTACCTGGTGACTACATGGTTGCTATCATGATCAAGGAAGGCCTGCTTGAGAAGGTCGAGCCTAATCAGCTTTCCAACTTCCCCAAAGTGAAGAAGGATCTTGTGAATGTATATTTTGATGACGGTCGGCACTACTCCATACCCTATCAATTTGGCACCACTTCCTTCATGGTCGACACCAGCATCTACACTGGCGATATCAACACGCTGGGAATTCTGTTTGATCCCCCGGCCGAACTGAAAGGCAAGATCAACGTATTTCGCGACGTAAACGATGTTATTAATGCCGGATTGCGCTATCTTGGATATCCACGCTGCAACAGCAACAAGGAACAGCTGTCGGCCGTCAACGACCTGTTGCTGAAATCCAAAAAAGATTGGTTGAGCATTGCCTCGGACGGTTCACGCGAAGTACTGGTATCTGGCGATGCTGCGGTTGGCATGATCTGGAATGGCATGGGCCTTCGCGCACGTACTGAAAAGGCCAGCCTGCAATATGCCTATCCAAAGGAAGGCATGACAGCTTGGGCTGACAATATGGTCGTATTGAAAGATGCGCCAAATCTTGAAAATGCAAAGCTGTTCATGAACTTCATGCTCGAGCCAGAAAACGCAGCAGCCCTGACGAATTTTGCAAGCTATACCGCAGGCGTGGAAGGCACCGAGCCGTTTCTGGATAAGAAGTTCATCGGTGCGCTTGAAATGAACCCGCCTGCAGGTGCGCCGACACCGGAATTTGTGCCCCCTTGTGCGCCCGACGTCGTTAAACTCTACGATCGCATTTGGACAAACTTGCTGAAATAAATTTTCCCAATCTCCCCCGGCGGCAACTGTGCCGCCGGAACTTTTCAAAAGATCCGATATGAAAGTACTTCTTTTTCAAGCCACACCACAATTTGGAAATATTGAAGCCAACCTCGACACGATTGAGGAAACCTGCAGATTTGCGGCGCTTGCCAAAGTAGATGTAGCGGTATTCCCCGAAATGTTTCTGACTGGCTACAATCTTGGCACCAGACTGCATGATCTGGCCCAAGGCAGTGATGGCCCAGCAATTACCAGACTGCGCCAGATTGCGAACACATATGGAATCTCGATGATTGTCGGTTATCCTGAAAGGCGTTGCGAGAAATTCTATAATTCAGCTGTCGCCGTTTCCAGAATGGGAGAAATCATTGGTCACCACAGCAAGGTTTTTCTGTTCGGAGATCAAGAAAAGTCACTCTTCAGCGCGGGGTGCGGTTTTCAGCTTTTCGAGATCGCAGGCCGTAAGTGCGGGCTTGCAATCTGCTACGATATCGAATTTCCGGAAGTTGCGCGCGACTTGAAAAGGCGTGGCGCGGAAATCATCTTCGTGCCGACAGCAAACATGAAGCCCTACGTCGATGTACCCACAACGCTGGTTCGTGCCCGGGCATTGGAGAATGGCGTGGCAATTGTGTACGCAAACCTTTGTGGAACCGAAGGCACCCAGCAGTACACCGGGCTCAGTGCGGTGGTGTTGCCTGACGGTTCTGACCTCGTACGGGCTGGCCATGACAATGCAATTCTTATCAGTGAACTTGAACCTGGCCTCAATCGCAACACTCACAATCCACTTTCCAGCCAATTGAAAGACTTGGCGTCCAGCCCTGCGAACGGGTGAACGTCAAACTGATCTAAACCGCCCGGGATAGCCGTACTGTTTCTGATTTTCAGAATGCCTTGAATGTCAATGTCGTCAGCGTCCGCTCTATGCCTTCAATATCCAGCACATTCTCATTCACATACTTCCCGATATCCTCACCTTGGGGAATGTAGAGTTTCATCAGCAGGTCATAGTCGCCGCTGGTGGAATAGAGTTCCGAGTGGATTTCGCGCGCGATGATTTTGTCAGCTACTTTGTAAGCGGTACCGGGTTTGCAGCGAATTTGCATAAAGATCAGTTGCATGGGTTTTGGTCTCCTGGGGTCGACATGACTTTAAGACATTCCAATTGCAAAATGCAGCGACTTCTATCCGCGTCAGTCTTCACCGCTTTCGCCCCCACCTGCCCGGTCATCACCTTCTTCCACAGGCACGGCATAACTGCCGTTCAGCCATTTTCCCAGATCAATCCGGGCGCAGCGATTGCTGCAGAAGGGATGGTATTTTTCGTCCGATAGCTTTTTGCAGATGGGGCAGGGCCGTAATCGCGGTTTGGGGGCAGCCGGAACGACCATCAGAACAAGGCCACCGGAGCTTTGGCCCAGACCTTGTGGACAGGAAAGCCAGCACCTTCAAGCAATGTCAGGGTTTCATGCAGGGGCAGGCCTACGACCCCGGAATAGCTTCCCGCGAGATAGCGCACAAAGGCGGCGGCACGGCCCTGGATGGCATAGCCACCAGCCTTGCCGCGCCACTCCTCGGATTTTACGTAGGTTGCCATGTCGTCGCGCGACAGGCGCTTGAAGCGTACTTTGGTTTCATTGCAGCGGGTAGAGATGGAGCCTGAAGGTGAGACCACGGCCACGGCGGAATAAACCCAGTGGGAGCGGCCTGAGAGCAGGCGCAGGCAATCCATGGCGACGTCTGGCGTATCTGCCTTGGGAAGCACGCGGCGACCCAGCCCCACCACCGTATCGGCGGCAATGATCATGGTGTTGGCGCCTAGAGCCTTGACCAGCGGGGCCTGCAAGGCGGCCTTGGCCTTTTGCTCAGCCAGACGCAGGGCCAGCCGGCGCGGGGTTTCCCGGCGCAGGGGCGTTTCGTCTATGTCCGTCGGGTTTAGCAGGTCCGGCTGCAATCCCACCTGATCCAACAGCTGGAGACGGCGCGGCGACGCGCTGGCCAGCACAAGTTTGGGCAGGGCGGGTTCGGACATGGGTTATTTGAAGCGGTAATTGATGCGGCCCTTGGACAAGTCGTAGGGCGTCATTTCGACCATGACCTTGTCGCCAGCCAGCACACGGATGCGGTTCTTGCGCATCTTGCCAGAGGTATGGGCGATGATTTCGTGATTGTTGTGCTCAAGCTTTACGCGGAACATGGCATTTGGCAGCAGTTCCGACACATAACCTTCAAATTCGAGCAGTTCTTCTTTAGCCATTGAATCTCCTGAGACTGGTTCGGGGCGAGCAATGAACCTTTTGGCTTGCAAATTCAAGCCGCATCGCAAGGTCCAGTTTTGTCGCGTACGTGACACCACTTGCCTTTTTCAGGAACCAAGATTAGTATTTCGAAATCGTGTTTTCGGCCGATCGGGCTCGGCTCCACACTTTCAAGACTGCAAGTGTTAAAGCCTACTCTCTACCAGAACATCGATAGGAGGCTGACGTGTGCCCGGTCACGGGTTTGCGCCAGTCAAGGCAATTGCATCTTGAAAGGATACGAAGGATGCCATCAGGTACAGTCAAATGGTTCAACGGTCAAAAAGGTTTCGGCTTCATTCAGCCAGCAGCCGGTGGGCCAGACGTTTTTGTTCACATCAGCGCTGTTGAGCGCGCCGGTATGAACGGTCTCAACGAAGGCCAAAAGGTCGGATACGAACTCGTGCAGGACAAGCGCACGGGCAAGTCATCAGCCGGCAATCTCAAGGCTGAATGAGACAGACATAAAACCGGGGGCCTGCTTCTTGCAGATCTGAACCGCGATTCCTGAGAAGGGGTTGCGGTTTTTTGTTGGGCAAGGGGGACGCACGGGCCATCATCCGCCCTGTCGGGCACTTTCTCCCGCCAGAAGAGGCGGGGAGAAGGCCCAGCACGCAGCGCCTTCTCTCGTTTCTTCCAACGGGAGAAGGTGGCCGAAGGCCGGATGAGGGGCAACGCGCGCAATGGCGGATCATGAAAAGAAATGCTTCGAGGCCCGCGAAGGCGCGGGCACCTCAAGATGAGGGGAGGGAAAGTTCCCGTCCGGACCCCAAGCCAGCATGCGATAGTGGTGAAGACGTAGTGGATTCGGCTTGAAGCCCAACCTTGGAACGCAGCGATTTGTGCCGGAATTTCACCAAACCCATGTTGTCCCCTGCTTTTCACAGGGGGAGTCTGGCAGGGTTCGCTCTCGCAGAGGCGCACGGGTAGAACCTGCCAGTCCCAATCGACTGGACTTACAAAATCCCGGCGCGAGTTGCTACAGATCGGACACAACAGGAGTCGTAGTACTCCTGGGGCTAACCCCCGGCTCCCGGAAGACCAGAGGGTGTCGCCCCCGAAGTCTCGCAGGCGCTGCACACGGTTCTGGCAATGACGTGACATGGTCGACATTGTCCCTCCTTTCCAGAACCGTCGCGAACATATATGGAACGGAATGTGTGGCCTGTCAAGGAGTATTTTCTGAAAGTTGGCGGACTTTGAGGTTGCTCAAAATAACGAAAACATTCTTTGTCCACTCCCATTTCTCCGCATTTTTTGAAGATTATTGTTTCTTGTCATTATACGAATACTGATATATCTATTCTATGCAATGAAACGCATATTCTTTCTTGGCGACACGCTGGACCAGATTCGCTCGTTTCCTGTGCAGGCCCGCAGTGATGCTGGTTCAGAACTGCGTCGCGTCCAAATGGGGCTTGATCCCATGGACTGGAAACCCATGAAAACCATTGGTGCTGGCGTGCGTGAGATAAGGGTGCGGGACGCAGCAGGCGCGTTTCGTGTTGTTTATGTGTTGCACAGTGCAGATGCCATTTATGTGCTGAATGCATTTCACAAAAAAACACAGAAGACACCCAAGCATGAATTGGAACTGGCGGCGCGGCGCCTGAAATTGATATGATGGAGTGGGAATGATGGAAAAGAAAATCAAGTCTGAAAGCTTTGCCAATGTCTGGGATGCCATCATGGACACGTCCGAAGAGTCGGCAGCCATGACTATGCGGTCAGATTTGCTCATCACACTGACCGAACATGTCAAAGCCTGGAAACTCACCCAAGCCGCCGCAGCAAAACGCCTCGACATTACCCAACCGCGCCTCAATGATTTGCTCCGTGGGCGGATCAATAACTTCAGCATCGATGCACTGATAGGCTTGGCCCGAAAGGCCGGGCTGAAAGTCGAAATCAAGATCAAGAAAGCGGCATAGGCTGAAGAAAGGAAAAAGCGATTCGCTTACGTCGAAAAGGGAGGCGTCCTCTCATTTCGTTTCCAGTCAAACTTTCAAAGTGATCCACCATCTGGCCAGTTCTTCCAGTGATTGTTTGCTGGTTCCGAAGCATCGTAAAAGCTTGGGTCGTTTTTCTCGAGGACGGTTGCCAAACTTTGAAAAGTTTTGTTTTTACTAGGCAGTTGCCCTTTGACAAGATCAGGATGATGCCATTCGTCAAGCAAAATGATCTGCTTCATTTCCGGAGTAATGCTCACGCGTCGCTCGGCTTCCGTTGCAAGCACTGCCCGACGTCGAGCGTGTGCAAGATAACGACATAGCTCCACAATGGCAGGGCCATCTTCACTCAAGCTGATGTTCGCGGTGTCATAGTCGGCTTTTTCTGGTTGTTCCAAGATCTCGTCTCGGAGATTGATTCTACTAAGTCGCGCCAACTGTTCGGCGTTGTCGGGATCGATCAAGTCATCGTTAGAAATGGGCCAGACGGTCCTGAATTCCCAGTTGGGCTTGTTTTTCAGGTAGTTTTTATAGGCTTCTTCGGACACATAGTCTTCTGGTCTATTTCTATTGCTTAGCTCACTGGCAATAGTCACTATCGAAAGATCAGGGAAACCTGCTCGAGGTGAAAATCCGAAAATCTCAAAAACGACGGCCCAATGATCATCAGAACGAAACGCCGACATCCGTGATGCCGCCAGATAAACGTAACCGTTGTCCAGCATAGGAAACACAAACGCTTTAGCAGATTGATCCAACACTTGAAGGATCGCCGTTGCACTAACGGGGCGTGGTTTTCGTTTCGAAAAAAAGTTTAGCATTTATACCTTCTATTTCCGACGCCGACAAAAGCAAGAGTTCGATCGTTCAGACTTTTCCATACATTGCTTCTGCTGGTATGAACCAACCGACCTCCTCACCCTGCCAATTGCAGCCGCGCCTGCGCAAGATCGTAGGAGGTTTGCAGTCTCATCAGGGTATCAGCGCTGATCTTGAACTGCCGCTCAAAGCGCAGCGCCATGTCGGCACTCAGGCTGGCATGGCCGTTCAACACAGTGCTCAGCGCTTGCCGTGACACGCCCATGCTTGCTGCCACATCGGTAATGCTGCGGCCACCGGGTTCCACGATTTCGCTCATCAGCCAAAGCCCCGCATGGACGGAGATTGAGGGGTGCATTTTAAGTGCCATGATAATCCTCCAGATTCATATTAGTCACGGTGGTCATTTGTGTCACCGTGGGAGTGAGACGTGAATGCGAAAATTTAGACGATACTTCTATCAGGTGCAAACCTGGGAGCCCGTCATTCCCACGAAAGTGGGAATCCAGACTTTCATCAGGCGTGATCGTGGAAAGTCTGGATTCCCCCGTTCGGGGAAATGACGGGGCTGAATTATGCGCCAAATCTCTCGCTGATCCTCTTCTTCAACCCATCGCGCACATCACGATAGGAATCCAGGATCTGGCTGCGGCTGCCTTGCGTTGCCGACGGGTCGGGGGTGGGCCAGTGTTCGACGTCGATGGCCAGGGTGCGCGCCATGTCGCGGGCATAAGCTTCGGCTTCGGGGGATAGGGTGATGACAAGATCGAAGCCGCTATCGGCGAGGTCTTCAATGGCGTGGGGGCGGTGCCTTGTGAGGTCGAGGCCGACTTCATCCATGATCATTCCAACGAAGGGATCCGGGTCTCCGGCGCGAATGCCTGCTGATGCCACATAGATTTTATGGCCCGCCTTGTGGTGCATGAGGGCTGCGGCCATGGGGGAGCGGATGGCGTTCTGGGTGCAGATGAACAGCACAGCAGAGGGTGTGCGTTTGGTTGTCATGCGAGCAAGGCCACCACGAGTGTGAAGAGGCGGCGGGCCGTGTCGAAATCCATTTCGGCTTTTCCTGTCAAACGTTCGCGCAGGATTTCGCTGCCTTCGTTGTGCAAACCCCGCCGCGCCATGTCGATGGTTTCGATGTGGGAGGGATTGGCATTGCGGATGGCGTCGTAATAGCTTTCGCAAATCTCGAAATAGTCTTTGACGATGCGGCGGAAGGGCGACATGGACAAGCCAAAGGCCACGATGTTTTGCTGGGCCTCGTTGCGCACATCAAAGACCAGGCGGTTTTCGAGATTGGCGAGAATGAGGTGATAGGGGCCGGGTATGCCATTGCTGAGTTTGAAGCGGTTGTCCTCGAGCAAATCATAGATGGCGGTGCGGCGCTCATGTTCCGCTTCGGGCGATGCACTGCGGCCAATGCTGTCGTCAATTTCGACGGCGATCAGTTTATTGTTTGCATCAGCCATGCTGCGGCTCATGAGGGGTGCCCCATGCCGGTCCCAAATCGTCGAGTTGCACGTCAACGCATTCGACTTCGAGCCGGATGCTGTGGCCGCCTGAACATTGCAATGTAATGAAGCCTGACAGCGCATCGCCCGTGTTGGCTTCAAAGCTGATGGCCAACAAAGACAACACACCATTGCGCACCAGCCCCTTGGGGCCAGAGCGGCGCACATTCTTTACAAAGTTGAAACGAAGCCCTGAACGGCGGCGTTGCTTTTCCTCCGGTGCATCCCATGCATAACGGTTCGCAACCATAATGAACCGCTTCTGTGTCACCGACCAATGAATATCCGACACGCGGATAATCGCGTCCTGCATCTGCGCCGAAATGGCGGGCAAATCTTCTGCGTCGAGGGCCGTGAGGTGCAGCATGGACGTCAGCCTGAAATACGCGTCACATCAGCGCCGCAGGCTTGCAGCTTTTCTTCGAGCGCCTCAAAGCCGCGATCCAGATGATAGACCCGGTGCAACATGGTTTCACCTTCCGCGACGAGTCCGGCAATCACCAGCGTGGCCGAGGCGCGAAGGTCCGTTGCCATGACGTCAGCACCCGTCAGCTTCTTGACGCCGCGCACTTCCGCCATGTCGCCATGCAGGTGAATGTCAGCCCCCAGACGCGCCAGTTCCTGCACATGCATGAAGCGGTTTTCGAAAATGGTTTCGCGAATATGCGAGGTGCCCTGAGCCACTGTCATCAGGCCCATGAACTGCGCCTGCAAATCCGTGGGGAAACCGGGGTAGGGGTCGGTCGTTACATCGACGGGTAAAATGCCGGAGCCATTGCGCTTCACACGAATGCCGTCATTGGTGGTCTCAACGGTGACACCCGCGCGCTGCAATTGCAGAATGGCATTGGCGAAGGTTTCAGGCCGTGCACCGCGCAACAACACATCGCCGCCTGCCATGCCCGCCGCCATCGCGTAAGTGCCAGCTTCGATGCGGTCGGAAATGACTGTGTGCTCCGTGCCATGCAGCGAGGTAACGCCGGTGATGTTGAGGGTGCGGGTGTGGATGCCTTCGATTTTCGCACCCATCTTTACGAGGCATTCGGCCACGTCGCCGATTTCAGGTTCGGTCGCGGCGTTCTCAATCGTGGTATCGCCCTTGGCCAGAACCGCTGCCATCAAGGCGGCGTGGGTGGCACCGACGGAGACTTTGGCGAAGGAGATGTGTCCGCCCTTGAGGCCGTTCTTGGCCTTGGCAATCACATAGCCATTTTCGATTTCGCAATGGGCGCCGAGTTTTTCCATGGCCTGCAAATGCATGTCGACGGGACGCGTGCCAATGGCGCAGCCTCCGGGCAGCGACACCTTGGCTTCACCCATGCGGGCAATCAATGGCCCCAGCACCCAGAACGAGGCGCGCATCTTTGACACGAGGTCGTAGGGGGCCGTCGTATCAACAATGGTCTTGGCCGAAATCTTCAGCGTCTCACCCGCCATGCTGGTCTGGCCGATGCGTTTTCCCGCCGTGGTGATGTCAACGCCGTGGTTGTTGAGGATTTTCTGCAGGCGCTGCACATCGGCGAGGCGCGGCACATTGTGCAGGGTCACGAGGTCTGGTGTGAGCAGGGGAATGATCATCAACGGCAGGGCCGCGTTCTTCGCCCCCGAAATGTCAATGCTGCCGTTCAGTCTGTTACCACCGCGAATGCGGATGCGATCCATGCGAATATTCCCCGAAAATGGCACTGCTCACGAATATGTTGCAGTGCCGAAGCGTCCTGTTACCCTGCTTACAAGCATATATGGCGGCTTTGGGGCAATAAGCAAATGCAGGGCGAAAATCTCACGATTCGTCCGGAGGGGGCTGCTCTTCGTCGCTTTCTCCGGATTCTTTCCGTCGTTTCAGGTTTGCTCGCAACGCCTCCGTCTGCCGTTTCCGGCGGTCGGTGGCCCGTTTGGCGGTGTCTTTTGCGGATTGCTTCTCAATCATATCCAAGATGGTTGCAGTAAACAGCGACCTGTGGCAAGGGAGCGCAAATTCCGGCGATTTGCCCCGGACAAAACGCGTCGCTGCCGTAGCTCAGTGGTAGAGCACTCCCTTGGTAAGGGAGAGGTCGAGAGTCCGATTCTCTCTGGCAGCACCATTTTTGTGGTGTTGTGTTGACAATGTCATCACAGTTAATTATCTTCTGAATATGACACAAACAAGCGCAACCGCTGACATCAACATTCACCTTCGCGCCCGCGCTGAAGACAAGAATTTGATTGATCAGGCGGCGGAATTGGTGGGGTCCAACCGCTCACAATTCATGATGGCGTCGGCGTTGAAGGAAGCAAAGAATGTGCTTCTCGATCAGACAACGGTTTTTGCCGATGCCAAGCAATTCCAAAAAATCTTGGGCTGGATGGATGGTGAAACGTCTGCTGATGAAACAGCGGGCATGCATCGCCTGATGATCGCAAAAACTTTGTGGCAAGATGTCTGACACATCATCGGCCCTTTCTCCGCCGACTGTATTGAATGCCACCCACGACCTCACGCAATTTCAGTCCGGTGAAGCGGCACTCGATGGCTGGCTTCGACAACGGGCGTTGAGCAATCTGGAATTGGGCGCAAGCAGAACGTATGTTGTGAGTCCTGTCGGGTCAGATGTTGTTGTCGGATTTTATTCACTCAGCATGGGGCAGGTGCTGGCACTGGATGTTCCGGGGGCCATGCGGCGCAACATGCCCAATAATATTCCGGCGGTCATTCTCGGTCGCTTGGCCGTCGATGAAAAGTGGCAAGGCAAGGGCATCGCCCGGGGCCTCTTGGCAGATGTGATCAAACGCAGCCTGCGCGCCTCATCCGAAATCGCCACAAGACTTGTGATTGTTCACGCCATATCGACACGGGCGGAAATGTTTTATCTTCATCATGGGTTCGTGCGCTTGCCTGTGGAGACGCCAACGCTTGCTTTTGATTTGGTGAAATATGCGAAAGTGAAAGTAGTGCTTTCAAGTTAAATGCACTGTCACCAAAATCCCCAAAATCAACTGACTTCGAAGCTTAGGGCAACGACATAGCTTTCAGGTCATCTGATTGGGGATTATTTGCCATCCATTTACAAGCAGATAAAAGGGAGAGTCGTCCCACGACTTCTGCTGTTGCGCGTTCCTCCGACCAGTCATGAGAATAGTCTGCGCTGGTTCCATGAATCAATTTGCTACGTCCTGCGTTATAGAATGTGGCCACAACATTTTGTGTTGTACTACCATTTTTCATGAGTGCGTCATTTGGCTTAAATCCGAGGCGTGCTCCAATAAACTTCACGATACCATGGGCTTTCATGCCGCCCGAGAGCGCGTCCATGCTTGCAGCGAACTTTGTGGTGGCCATCTGGTCGGACGGTTCTCGACAGGCTTGATGATACCACCAGAGGCTAAGAAAAAGTGCACTTAGTAATTTTCGTCGGGTTGTTTCGATTTCGGGATTGACGAATGTGGACAATGCTTCGCCAATTTGATTGAACTCGGCACTGTAAAGTGCGTATGATTCATTCCAACTTGGCTCTACAGATTTTCCAACAGGCAAACTCGATTTTGAATTTGAAGTACCTATTCGGTATCCCTCACCAATAACGATGTGGTGACGATTGTAAGTCGGACCATCACACTGGAGCTTCATCCAATCCAGTCCTTTGGATGGATTTTGCCACATCAACGACAATGTGGTCATTGCCAGTCTGGCAGTCAGCACTCCTTTTTCCTCGATCATTTTCCATGAAAGTCCGTTTGTTTGAACGGAACAAACGATTGGATACTGACCCACAGAATCGAGAATGCCCTGTTCTCCTATGGAGTCCCGGAATGCTTTCCGCTTTCGCAGGCGTTGGCCACGCCACTTGGAAGCTATTCGTCGTACGGCTACTTTGGAAACTCGCCCTTTGAGATGTGCGTCTTCAAGCCACTTGAGTTTCTCATCAAAAACAACCGGCCCAATTTTTATTGGATAAACTCCAACACCGACCAGCAATTGGCAACCTAAAGTCAATTCAACAACGCGCCTGTTGCGCGCAACTGCTTCTTCAAATCGAGTTTCTACTTTTTTTTGAACCTCAATGTAAATTTCATCCGCCACGCCATCGAGATCAATCTCAGCCAGAGTTTGAGCAAAAGCACGCTGAATTAAATCCTCAAGTTCTCTAGTCTTGAGAGCATTTTTAAGCGATGGATTGTTGTCTGATAGGATGCCGGCATACTCAGATATCGCGCCAATAAGGTTTTTAGTAGCAGGTAAGAATCTACCGTCGCCCAATGAAAGCTGTGGGGGAAAGCTGATCTCCGCTCTAGAACCTATCGGTGGTGGCTCAAATGTTGTATTATCTGCGACAGTCAGTTCTTGTAAAATTACCCTGATAAGCTCAATTTTCTGCACCATCGTGGAAATGATAGCTTTTATTGTGCCATTGGCAACTGCTCAACACTGGACTTACGCGGAAAAAGTGGAGGGATTTTCGTCTTTTGGTTTTACCTCACCCCGCCACAGGCCCCGTAGACGCCCGTACCACCAGATCCACGGGCCACAACTCCTCCGCCATTGGCGCTTCATTGTCCGTCAACTGCGTGATCAGCAGTTTCACCACTCTTTTCCCTGCATCTCCAATCGAAGACTGTGTTGCCGTCAGTGGTGGGTCAAACGTTTCGGCGCGGATTTCGTGCAGGCGGTCGTCGTGGGCGATGAGGGAGATTTGTTTGCCGAGGGTCAGTCCTCGTTCGCGGGCTACGCGTTGCACGCCGATGGCTTGTGCTATGGATGAGCAGAGGAACGCGGTGGGCGGGTTGGGAAGATCGAGCAGGCGGCGGGCTTCGGTCAGGCCTGATTGTTCGTTCATGGCGGCATCGCTGATCAGGGCTTCATTTCGGGCTATGCCAGCCTGCATCAGGCCGTGCAGGTAGCCGTTGAGGCGGTCATTGGCGAAGTTGTAGCGCATGTCATAATTCAGCAATGCGATGCGCTTGTGGCCGAAGTCGGTGAGAAGTTTTGTGGCTTTCAGGAACGCGCCTTCATTGTCGATATCAATGTAGGGATAGGGAATCGATGACGTGGTGCGGCCATGCACGATGAAGGGCATGTTGAGGCCGCGCAGCAAATCAAGCCGGGGGTCGGCCAAGAGCGGGCTCGACAGGATCATGGCATCCACCCGGGCAGAGCGCACGGCGCGGCGATAAACGTGTTCTTCCGATTGTGCGCCGGACGCCATGGCCAGCGTGATGTCATAGCCCAGGTCCGAGGCTTGTTCGACGCAGCCTCCCAGAAACTCGGTAAACAGCAAATCGCCAAGCATGTTGCGCTCACGGGGGAAAACCACGCCGAGCGTGCCGGATTGCCCGGTTGCGAGGCGGCGGGCAGCAGCCGAGGGGCGGTAGCCGTGCATCTCCGCCGCAGCGCGCACGCGGGTGCGGGTGTCCTCCGACACTTCCGGAAAACCGTTGAGGGCGCGGCTCACGGTGGTTTGTGAGAGATTGAGGATGGCTGAAAGGTCACGCAGATTCATTTTGTTCACGCAGATTCATGGCTTTGCAATCTATAGAAGTTCCAAAGCGCTTTCAAGTCTTGCGTCGCAAATGTATCAGAATGTATTTCGCAAGTGCAGCAAAGAATATTGCGATGCAACATAAACCTATATAAATCACAGTTATTTTGAGTATTTCTCTTGACACGTGGAAATACTGGGACTATTCCAAAATCTCCAAAGCGCTTTGGAAGCTGAACGGCTCCGGGCGAAAAGGACTAAAGTTTGCATGTATCATCACTGGGAGGAATTCTGATGAAATTGCGTTTGGCCGTATCGGCAGCTCTGTTTGCCATGGCGTTGGCTGCGCCCGCTCTGTCCGCTGACCTGAAGTACAAGGTTGGTGAAGGTCCAATGACCTGGGCCAACTTCGACGAACTCAAGAAGGTGGACCTCAAGGGCGAAACCCTCACGATTTTTGGACCCTGGCGCGGTGACGACGAAACCCACGTGCAAGTGGTTCTGGAATATTTCCGTCAGGCCACGGGCGCTGATGTGAAGTATGCATCATCCGAAAACTACGAACAGCAAGTCGTAATCGACACACAAGCTGGCTCGCCATCGAACATCACCGTGTTGCCACAGCCCGGCCTCATCGCCGACCTCGCTGGCAAGGGCTTCATGGCTCCACTGACCGATGCCGACAAGGCATGGATGGTGGAGAACTACGGTGCCGGCCAATCATGGGTCGATATCGGCACGTCGAATGACAAGGACGGCAAACCACAATTCTTCGGCTTCTCGTACAAGACCGACGTGAAGTCGCTTGTCTGGTACAGCCCTGAAAACTTCAAGGACGCTGGCTACGCCATTCCAACGACCATGGAAGAATTGATCGCCCTCTCCGACAAGATCGTGAAAGATGGCGGCAAGCCTTGGTGCATTGGTCTGGGTTCAGGCGGTGCAACCGGTTGGCCAGCAACCGACTGGATGGAAGACATCATGCTGCGCACGCAGAAGCCAGAAGTATATGATGGCTGGGTGAAGAACACTGTGAAGTTCAACGATCCAGCAGTCATCAATGCCATGGAAATCTTTGGCTCATTCGCCAAGAATGATGCTTATGTTGACGGTGGTGCCGCAGGTGTTGCCTCGGTTGACTTCCGTGACAGCCCGAAGGGTCTCTTCTCGTCGCCGCCAAAGTGCTACATGCATCATCAGGCCTCGTTCATTCCCGCCTTCTTCCCTGAAGGCACGAAGCTCGGAACCGATGCTGACTTCTTCTACATGCCAACCTACGCTGCAATGGCTGACCTCGGAAAGCCAGTGTTGGGTGCAGGCACCTTGTTCACCATCACCAAAGATTCAAAAGCCTCGCGCGCCTTCATCGAATTCCTGAAGATGCCGCTGGCCCATGAAATCTGGATGATGGACGGTGGCTTCCTGACGCCATTGAAGACAGCAAACCAGGCTGCCTATGGCAGTGATGCCGCCCGCAAGCAGGGTGAAATCATGACAACGGCAACCACGTTCCGTTTCGACGGTTCGGACCTGATGCCAGGCAAAATCGGCGCAGGTGCATTCTGGACCGGCATGGTGGATTTCGTTGGTGGCAAGTCTGCCGCTGATACGGCCGCTGGCATTCAAAAGGCCTGGGACGAGTTGAAGTAATATCGACGGTCTGGACTTAACTCTCCCTCATCCGCCCTGTCGGGCACCTTCTCCCGCGAAAAGGCGCGGGAGAAGGCTGACAAGTCTCGCCTTCTCCCGTTTCTTCCAACGGGAGAAGGTGGCCGAAGGCCGAATGAGGGAAACCTGAAAACTACCTTCCCTAAAAGGGAAGGAACGTTACTACGGTTTTCGACATCCTCCCGAGAACCTTGAAGCGGCTGGTCTCAACCGCCGGTCGCTTCTCTTTTTTCTGTTTGCCTGAAGTTGCCGACTGCGTTCCAACGCGTTGCTGGGGAGAAAATACCATGACAGCCCAATTACTGTCCGCCCTTATTACCGTGATCATCGGTGTGGGTGGCTGCCTTGCCTATTTCTACGGGTCGAACACCCTGCTGGACAAGATGTTGCCAGTGGATGCCAGCAATGATGACAGTTCCATCCGGAACCTGAAACTGCAATCGTCAATCAGGCCTTGGCTGTTCCTCGGCCCTGCCCTGATTTTGCTGACATTGTATCTGGTCTACCCCGTGTTGCAGACCATTTGGCTGTCATTCCATGACAATGCCGGTGACAAATTTGTCGGCCTCAACAATTATGCCTGGGCTTTCAACGACACCCAGTTCCGCACTTCGATTTTCAACAATCTGCTGTGGCTGCTGGTGGTGCCTGCTGCCTGTACCTTCCTCGGCCTCATCATCGCCGTTCTCACCGATAAAATCTGGTGGGGACAATTGGCCAAGAGCCTTGTGTTCCTGCCGCTTGCAATTTCCTTTGTCGGCGCCTCGGTGATCTGGAAATTCGTTTATGACTATCGCGCCGAGGGCCAAGACCAGATCGGTATCCTGAATGCCGTTGTCACCTGGTTTGGCGGCGATCCACAGGTGTGGATTTCCATGCCGTTCTGGAACAACTTCTTCCTGATGATCATCCTGATCTGGATCCAGACTGGCTTTGCCACCGTGATTTTGGGTGCAGCCCTTCGTGGCGTTCCCGAAGATACCATCGAAGCTGCGACTATTGACGGCGCAGGTCCGTTCAAGATTTTCTGGCGCATCATGGTGCCGCAAATCAAGACAACCATCATCGTGGTGTGGACCACCATTACCGTGCTGGTTTTGAAAGTGTTCGACATCGTGCTCACCATGACCAACGGCCAGTGGGACACGCAGGTGTTGGCAAACCTGATGTTTGACTGGATGTTCCGTGGCGGCGGTGACTTTGGCCGCGGTGCTGCCATTGCCATCATCATCATGCTGGCCGTGTTGCCGATCATGATCTGGAACATTCGCCAGGCCAATGCCGAACAAAAGGGAGGCCACTGATCATGTGGGATCGCATCAAACTCGAACCCTCGAAGTTCGCACTCAATATGGCTGTGTTGCTGATTGTCGCGATATGGACTTTTCCAACAGCGGGTCTGCTGGTCTCGTCGCTGCGTGACAAGAACCTGATCGCCACATCAGGCTGGTGGACGGCACTGTCGACCACCGACCGTTCGGCACAAGGCCGCATGGCTGAACCTGCCAAACAGGTCAGTAAAGAAGGCAAGTTTGAAATATCGGGCAGTCTGTTTGAAGGCGCTGAAACCACGGGCGTCGTCAAAGCCTTTGGTCTGAAAGTGCAGAAGCCTGATGAGTTTGCAGCTGGCACAACAGCCACGACGGACGACGGCAAAACCTTGACTGTCCAGTCAGATGGCAAATATGTTTACACGTCACCCGTTGCCTTTGAAGGCGACAGTGGCAAGCGCCTGTTCTACATCACCTCGGTGCCGCCAAAGTTTACCACCGACAATTACAGCAATGTGTTGTTCTCGGAAGGCATTGGCCGCAGCTTTGTCAACTCGCTGACGGTGACCATTCCATCAACGATCATTCCCATTCTGATTGCCGCCTTCGCTGCCTATGCGCTGGCCTGGATGAAACTGCCGGGACGTGGCTTTATCATCGCGGTCATCGTGGGTCTTCTCGTCGTGCCACTGCAAATGTCCTTGATCCCGCTGCTCAAGCTTTACAACGCCACGGGGTTCCTGTCGAAAACCTATCTCGGCATCTGGCTGGCGCATACAGCTTTCGGGCTGCCCTTCGCCATCTATCTGCTGCGCAGCTACATAGCAGGCCTGCCACGTGACCTGATTGAATCAGCACAGGTGGACGGTGCCAACGACTTCAAGATTTTCCTGCGCATTGTTCTGCCCCTGTGCTTTCCGGCACTGGCCTCCTTCGCCATCTTCCAGTTCCTCTGGGTGTGGAATGACCTGTTGGTGGCCATCGTGTTCCTGGGTTCAGGTGCTGACCAACTCGTGCTCACCGGAAAACTCAACGGTTTGCTCGGTTCACGCGGCGGCAACTGGGAAATTCTCACTGCTTCGGCATTCATTACAATCATTGTGCCGCTGACTGTGTTCTTCGCATTGCAACGTTATTTCGTACGAGGCCTTTTGGCCGGTTCAGTAAAGGGAGGCTGACATGGCCGATATCAAGCTTACGAAGCTCAACAAGTCCTATGGCGCTGTCCATATTCTGAAAGACGTGAGCCTCGACATCAAGTCGGGGGAGTTCATGGTGTTCGTCGGTCCTTCGGGCTGCGGCAAGTCTACCTTGCTGCGTGCGATTTGCGGGCTCGAAGCCATATCGTCGGGCACGCTTGAAATTGACAAGGCCGTGGTCAATGAAGTGCCTCCGTCGAAACGCGGCATCGCCATGGTGTTCCAGTCCTATGCGCTCTATCCACATATGAGTGTCTACGAGAACATCTCCTTCGCGTTGGAGAACCAAGGTTTGCCGCGCGATGAAATCAAAAAGAAGGTCGAGAAAGTCGGCGAGCTTTTGCAACTGACACCTTATCTTGCGCGGCTTCCGAAAGCCTTGTCTGGCGGTCAGCGTCAGCGCGTTGCCATTGGCCGTGCCA
The DNA here is from genome assembly GCA_031430915.1 of Hyphomicrobiales bacterium. Classification (GTDB taxonomy): domain Bacteria; phylum Pseudomonadota; class Alphaproteobacteria; order Rhizobiales; family Aestuariivirgaceae; genus Aestuariivirga. Next base: position 6,954 of record JANPCL010000156.1, on the reverse strand, counting down.
TTGTGCGCGGTGCAAAAGTCTTCCTGTTCGACGAACCCCTGTCGAACCTTGATGCAGCACTTCGCGTGCAAACCCGCATGGAAATTGCCAAGCTAAAACGCGATATGCCAAACACGACAATGGTTTATGTGACGCATGACCAGGTTGAAGCCATGACTTTGGCTGATCGCATTGTGGTGTTGCAAGCCGGCCGCATTGAGCAGGTTGGTACGCCGATGGAGCTTTACGAAAAGCCCGGCAACACCTTCGTTGCAGGCTTCATTGGCTCGCCCAAAATGAACCTGATCACCGGTGCTCCGGCAACGCGTGAAAAATGCACCACCATGGGAATTCGGCCTGAGCATCTGGACGTGGTGACAAAAGCGGCAGCTGGCACAATTGCAGGCACCGTTGAATATACGGAAGTGCTGGGTAGCGATAGTTTCATATATGTGAAGACTGATCATGGGATAGTAACGGCGCGTGAAAACGGCAGAACGGCAGTCAAGCACGGCGACAAGGTTCACTTGAAAGCCATGGACGGTCGGGTGCATCGCTTTGACGATAACGGAAAGAGAATTGAAGGCAAATGACCATTCGTACCTTGATCTGGCATGAACACCGCCACGAGAAGACCAATAAACTTGTAGCCTCGCTTTACCCGGAAGGCATGCATGGCGCGTTGAAAAACGCTTTCAAGGGCGACAAGGATTTCGTGATTGATCATGCGCTTCTCGATGATGACGAAGAACATGGCCTGTCACAAAAACGCCTCGATGAAACTGACGTGTTGTTGTGGTGGGGCCATGCGGCTCACGGCGAGGTGAAAGACGAAATTGTTGAGCGCGTGGCAAAACGCGTTTGGGAAGGCATGGGGCTGATTGTTCTGCACTCCGGTCACTACTCGAAGATTTTCAAGAAGCTGATGGGAACACCTTGTTCGTTGAAGTGGCGTGAAGCGGGCGAAAAAGAGCGTGTCTGGATCATCAATCCGAACCACCCGATTGCGGCGGGTCTTCCCGAGATGATCGAGATTGAAAACGAGGAAATGTATGGCGAGCCCTTCTCGATTCCGGAACCTCTGGAAACCGTGATGATCTCACATTTCGAAGGCGGTGAAGTGTTCCGCTCCGGTGTGACCTATCGCCGGGGCGCGGGCAACGTCTTCTATTTCCGTCCCGGCCACGAAGCCTATACGGCCTATCATAACCCGCTGGTGTTGAAGGTGATCAAGAACGCCACGCGCTGGGCCTATAACCCTGCGAAGGCTTGGACGGGCATTCACCCCTCCCCCAATGTGCCCGCCGACAAGGCCCCGATCCCGCTGGAGATCAAGGGACCGCGTCTGCATGAAGATGGCGAAGAAGGGTTCCGTTGAGCAACACAATGACCAAAAAAATCCGACTCATCGTTCTCGGCACTGGTGGCATGGCGAAGGCCCATGCGACGGCCTTCAAAGACGATCCACGTTGCGAACTTGTCGCCGCGGTCGACGTCATGCCGGGCCGTGCCGCTGCTTTTGCCAAGGACTTTGGCATTGGCAATCATTTCGAGGATTTGGACAAGGCTATTGCCTGGGGCCAGTTTGACGCCGCAACCAACGTGACGCCGGACTCGATTCATTATCCGACGACGATGACGCTTCTCGCCGCCAAAAAGCATGTGCTGTGCGAAAAGCCTCTGGCTGAAAACTTCAAGCTTGCCGATGAGATGGCGACCACAGCGGACAAGGCTGGCCTCATCAACATGGTGAACCTGACCTATCGGAATGTGGCGGCCATTCATGTGGCACGGAAACTGGTGGACTCGGGTGAACTCGGAACCATCCGCCATGTGGAGGCGAGCTACCGTCAATCATGGCTTGTTGGCAAGCATTGGGGAGACTGGCGAACTGAAAGCCAGTGGCTGTGGCGTCTGTCGGAAAAGCATGGTTCCAAAGGTGTGCTGGGCGACGTGGGTATTCACATCCTCGATTTTGCTGCCTTTGGCACGGGCATGATGCCAGTTGCCGTGCAGCCGCGCCTTATGACCTTCCACAAGGCCGATGGCGACAAGATTGGCGACTATGATCTGGACGCCAATGACTCCGCCGTGATGACTATCGAATATGCCAATGGTGCTTTGGGCGTCATTCAGGCGTCGCGCTTCAACACCGGTCACGACAATGAATTGCATTTGCGCATTTCTGGCGACAAGGGTGCAGTGGAAGTGAAGCATGCCGAAGGCTGGACAGAACTGCGCGCCTGCACAGGTGATGATGTGAACACCATGGCGTGGCGCCCCATCAAGCCGGACCCCGTGCAAACCAATTATCGCAAATTCATCAACGCCATTGTCGAGGGCAAAAATGGCGACCCGGATTTCCGCCGTGCAGCGGACTTGCAGCGGATATTGGATTTGTGTTTTGAGAACGATGGCAAGGGTCAGGTGCGGATTTAATCTCGCGCCCCACGTTCAGTCCTCGATCATGGTTCCCTGCACAACCTTGTTTCGCACCCGGTAGTCTTCCGGCATTTCAAAGCCCCAGGCCCATATGCCTCGCTTTACGGCTTTTGCTTCGCGCTCGGCTTTCACATAGTCGAGTGCATGTTTGCGATACGCCACCGCCCAACCAAGCCGCACCATCTCGCGGTTGATATCGAGCGTGCCATCCTTGCAGACTGACACCTGCCTGCCATAGCGATCGCGGTCGATGATCTTGCAATTGATATCTCTGTTGCGGATGAGTTTCGACAAGGCGTCAAGCGCCAAGCGGCCACAGGGTTGAGGCTTGCCCTTTTCAGAACAGGTCTGGCGATATTCGGGCGCGTCAATGCCATAGAGCCGGATTTCGATGTCGCCTGCTTTGAACGAGTCACCGTCAATGGCGTGATATTGATTTCCACTGGCAGCTTCGCGGCCCATGCCGATGCCCGTCCACTCAGGATAGTAGATTTGAATGGTTGTCAAGATTGCAAGCAATACGCCAACCGTCACCCATTGAACGGCAACTGTTCGCCATCTCATTCTTTGGTCCAGCGCGCCGCCGCCGTATCATCGCTCGTGCGTGCATCGACCCACTTTGCGTCACTCTCGCCTTCTTCAAGCTTCCAGAAGGGGGCTTGGGTCTTCAGAAAATCCATGAGGAAGCGGCAGCCGTCAAAGGCGGCATCACGATGGGCCGACGCGCAGATCACCAGAACAATATCTTCACCCACATCCATGCGCCCGAAGCGGTGGATGATCAGCACTTCGTCGAGGTCAAAACGGCTACGAGCCTGTGCCTCGATATCTGCCAGCGCCTTTTCGGTCATGCCGGGATAGTGTTCCAGTGTCAGCGCTGAAACGGCAGTCCCCTCATTCATCTCGCGCACCGTGCCCACAAAGAGAGCCGTGCCGCCAATATGCGGTTTGTCAGCTTTCAGCCTTGTGAGTTCCTGCCCCACATCGAAGGGCTCTGTTTGTACGCGGATCATGGGGAGAGTTTGCCTGCTTTGTCATATGCAATCAATTGGCAGGCGCGGTCACGGAACGAAGTGGTGGGGCCACGCCTGCTTCAGCGGCGAAGAGCGGGCGCGTCCAGGTACCGGTGATAGCCTGGACTTTGCCCTTTGGTGTTGCGCGGAGATCGAAGGCCTGCCGCAGCAGATCGACCTCGCCCTTCAGTTTGAGGGTGCCGGACGGCAAGATCAGATCAGCTTTTGTCAGCGCAGCAATGCCGTCGGTCATTTCTGCATCAATGGCGACACCCAATGCCGAAGTTCCTGCTGCACTGGTCTGCCAGCCTTCGCCGGGTGTTGCGAGGTGAGCCGCCACGTCGATGCTTGCGATATTCAGTTTTGGTGCGGTGAATGCAACGCGTCCCTTGAGTGTTGATACCAATGCCGCTGCAGTGCTGCCACTTGCTGCTGCCTTGAAGGACAGGTCAATTTGTCCAGACAGCTGTTCCAATCCCAACAAGCCGCCGAACAGTGTTTTGGCATCTGCTGCTGTAGACTGCACATCAACATCAATGTTGAGCAATGGGCGGGTCGGTGAAGCCTTGACGTTGAGTGTCGTAGTGTTGGTCTTCAGGCCGAGACTGGCTGTATTTGCAGCGAGATTCACTGAAAGGTCTGCAGGTCCCCATTTGTGTTGCCGCAGTATCAGATTTTCAGTCTTGAGTTTGACATCAGCATTCAGAACGGAAAGATCAATTATCGGGAATGGTTCCTCGCTCCAAGGAGATGCCAAGGGACTTGTGTTGGCCAGCAATGCCAGAGATGGCATGGTGATGTCCGCCACAACGGACAAGCGATCAGGACCGGCTTTGATGGTGGCTTGGCCTGCAAAGTCCTGCCCGCCAATTTGGGCCACGATTTTTGAGAGACTTGCATCAAGTCCCTGCGTCGAAACACCCGACGTCAGCTTGATTTCCCCCGCACCCAACAAGGCTTGAAACGGCATGCCGAGCCAGGCCAAAACAGTTTGCGCTTCGGCACCCTCCAGCGACATTTGTCCATCAAGTTCCAGTCCCTGCTTGAGCTTTGCCCGGCCTGAGAAGGTCAAAATCTTTTCACGTGAGGCGAGCGTGATGTCTGCCGGGCTGCCCGCGTCTGCAAGCCTTTCAGCACTTTCGATATCAGCAGACAGGGTTGTGAGATTGCCATTCTGCAAGAAGCTCAGGTCAAGTTTGAGAGTTTCCGCCAAGGTCAATTTGCCATTGATGTCACTGAGGGCAAGGGCGTTGCCGTTGCGGCTGTCCTTCAACCGGATGACGGCGTCATGAACGGAAATCTCAGGGGCCAAGCCAACGTTTGATGCCCCGGCTTTTGCCATGTCGAGTGTGATGACAGGTGCACCAAAATACACGCGCAGTGGTGCGGGCTTGCCTCCGAAGAGGGCCGCATAGCCAAGGTCAATCTGCATGTCACGCGCGGTCATGTCAAAACCCCTGTCACTTGCCATGGAGACGGCTTGCAGTTTCAGCACTGGTCCGCCGTCAAATCCCAGACGCGGGCTTTTCGCTTCAAGGATCAGTCCCTGTTCCATTTTCAATTGCCGGGACAAATTGGCCAGCAGGCGTTGGGGCATGAGGCCAATCCAGAAGGCGGCGAGAACCGTGATCACAAGGCACAGGCTGGCCACAAGCAACAGCAAGGGGGAGGATTTTGTCATGGCGTCATTCAGCCGTCACGTGCGGCGGATTTATGGTGGGTCATAGTTTAGCGCTGCTGCGAAGAGTGCGGGACAGCACAACCACTGGCACCAGCCCCGCCAGCACAATCAACAGGGCGGGAATGGCAGCCTGCTCATATTGACCGAGGGATGCGAGGATGAACACCTGGGTCGACAAGGTTTCAAAATCAAAGGGTCGCAAGATCAGCGTGGCAGGCAATTCCTTCATGGCATCGACACATATAAGCAAAAGTGCGGAGATGATGGCAGGCTTCAGCAGCGGCAGGTGCAGGCTGTGGAAAATATAGAATCGGCTGCGTCCCAGGGTGCTGGCGACATCATCCATGTTGGTAGGAATTTTCGCCATGCCGTCTTCCACCTGACTCACAGCGATAATCAGGAAGCGAGTAGCATAGGCAAAGACAAGGGCAAAAATTGTGCCTGACAGGAGAAGACCGGGACCGCTTGCCCCCCAGCCCACCAGCGTGCGATTCAGCCATTGATCGAACTGGCCAAAGGGCACGAGCACGCCAATGCCGAGTACCGTTCCCGGCAAGGCATAGCCCAGACTGGCAAAGCGCAGGACGCTTTTCAGGAGTTGTGAATTTTGCCAGCGGGCGAGGTGCGACAGCAGCAGGGCCACACACAAGGTCGTCAGGCAGGCAAGACCGGCAAGCAGAACCGAATGCCACAGCGCCAAGGCCGTATCGCTAGTGAAGACCTCGCGCCAGCGGCGCAAGCCATGAGAGATCAACAGCAGCATGGGCAGGACAAAGCCCAGAAAAACCGGAATGGCCATGGCCGCAGAGGCACTGAGGCCGCGCCACCCCTTGAGGTCAGTCCGCAGCGACGTGGCCGAGGATTTTGCATCACGCAGGGTGTGGGCCTTGGCCACGGTTTCAAGATAGACCAGCAGGGCCATGAGCAGGATAAGCGCGGTGGCGAGCTTTGCTGCACCCGGAAGATTTCCCTGATCCAGCCACAGGCCATAGATGGCGGTGGTTACGGTGCCAATGCCAAAGAAGGTGGCGGCACCAATATCGTTGATGCACTCCATCACCACCAGCAGCGTGCCGATGAACAAGGCAGCACGGGCCTGGGGCAGGGCGATTTCGATAAAACTTCTGACAGGGCTGCGGCCAAGGGTGCGGGCCACCAGCAGTTGGTTGACCGGCTGGCGCATAAAGGCGGCCCGTCCCGCCAGATAGACATAAGGGTAGAGGGCAAAGCCCATGACGACCATGGCACCGCCCAGCGACCTTATCTCCGGGAACCAGTAATCATCAGGTTTCGCCCAGCCGAAAAGATTGCGCAAGCCTTGCTGCACGCTCCCCGCATAGGTGAAGGCGTCGACGTAGACGAATGAGATGATGTAGCCCGGCAAGGCCAGAGGCAGCAGTGCCATCCATTTCAGGGAGCGCCGCCCAGGGAATTGGTAGAAGGTCACCAGCCACGCCAACAGCGTTCCCACAACAAGGGCAATTCCTGCGGCTCCGGCGCAGAGGGCGACGGTGGACCAGACGAGGCGGGGCAGGTTGCCGGGCCAGGCACTGCTGCCTTGTGTGAGCGCCAAGGCAAAAATCGCGAGAATCGGCAAGGCGGTTACGAGACAAATAAGCACCACGAGTGCCAAGGCGCGCAGCGGTGCTGCCTGCCAGCCGGTTCGGTCCTGGGTGAGCGACATTATTCTGCGAGCACGCGGGTGCCCGGAAACAGGATTTCAGCCAGGGTGCCTTCGTTGGGAGAACTCGACAATTGGAACCTGGCCCGGTTGGCTTCAGTCAGGGCCTTGGTCAGCGGCAGGCCGAGGCCTGTGCCCTGGCGGGCCCGGTTGGGCGA